>CAYNLG010000036.1:4131-34749 GCA_964397995.1 uncultured Anaerolineales bacterium | reverse complement strand
CGCTCCCGTTGCGATGCGTCAATGCAATAAAGGGTATTCTTTAGCGGCCTGCTAGATGTTCACTACTGGATCAGCCGCAACCGCGAGGTCGACTTCGTCCTGGCTAAGGGCCGCAAGGTCGTCGCCATCGAGGTCAAGAGCGCGCGCCGGAGTTCGGAGCGTGGCATGGCGGCGATGGCCGAGGCGTTCGACCTTCACCGGACACTGTGCGTGGGAGGCCAGGGGATCCCGTTGGAGGAGTTTCTGCGGACGGATCCCGACACGTGGTTCTGACCCGACTCGGACCCCGTTTCTCACTTGTGCAAAGCACTGCCCGTGTGTAGGGTGCGAATGCCCCGCCATCCGGAGCGTATCACCGGGTAGCGGCGGCACCGAACGCGCCACACGCCGCATGCGTCCAAGGCCGTGGGAGGCCCTATGACTCGACTCGATGACCAGGACCGGGCGGTGCGGCGGTTCCGGCGGCGCGCGGCGACGGTGCTCGCCCTGCGAACGGGGCTGTTTCTTGCGGCGATGTGGCTCTTGGCGTGGGGAGCGGCCATTCTGATTCTCCGCGGGGGGTTCGCCGTGGACCGGCCTGCCCTGCTCTGGGGCCTTGTCGGCCTCCTTCCCGTTGCCGTCGCCGCGGCGACGGCCGGCATCCTGAAACGGCCGGCGCCGGCGGCCGTGCGAGCCGCTCTCGACGGGGCCTCCCGGGCAGGCGGCCTCGTGATGGCGGCCGCCGAACGCGACCTCGGCCCGTGGGCCGACCACGTCCCCGCGCCCATGACCCCGACCCTCCGCTGGCGGAGCGGCCGCGTGTGGGCCCTCGTCGGTATCGGTGTGGCCTTCGTCGGCCTGGCGCTGCTCATCCCGGCCCGGATGGGCGCCCGGGGGCGGCGGCCGCTCGACGTCGGCGCCGAGGTGGCTGAACTCCGGGCCCAGATCACAGTCCTCGACGAGGAGCACGTCGTCGAGCCCGAGGAGGCCGAGGCTTGGGCCGAGTCTCTCAAGCACCTCGCGGCCGAAGCAAGCGGCCGAGAGCCCGGTCGCACCTGGCAGGCCCTCGACCACCTCGGCGACGCCCTGCGCGAGGCCGCCCGGCGCCAGGCGGAGCAGGACATCCGCCATGCCGAGGACCTGGCCCGGGCTGAGTCGCTCGCGCGGGCCCTGGAGCGCGACGGCGGCGCCCTCTCGCCGGAGTCCCTGAGCGAGGCCCTGCGGGTCCTCAGGGAGGACCTCGCCGGCCAGGCCCGCGAGAGCCAGGCCCTCCGCGACTGCCTGGCCAAGCACGGCGGCTGCCAGGGCGGCAGTGGCAACGGGTTGCGCGACGCCCTTGAGAATCTCAGCGCCGCCGACGGCCGCCGCCTGGCCGAAGCCCTCAAGGAGTGCAAGAGCGGGTGCTGCAGCCGCGTCGCCCGCCTCGCGGAGTCGCGGCTCGTCCCGGACGAGATGACGGGCCAGTGCGCCGGCGCCGGCCGGACCTCGGACGAAGGGCTCGCCGACTTCCTCGCGGACGCAAGCGCCGGCTCGACAGAGGAAGCGATCCAGGACTGGTTGGCCGGCGTGCCGGGGCGCGGCGGCGTAGACCGCGGGCGCGGCGACGCCCCGATGACCTGGAAAGACCCCTCGACCGACGAGGGGGTCACGTTCGAGGCGCAGGTCCTGCCGCCCGCCCTCGCCCTGGAGCAGAGCCGCACGGTCGGCGTCAGCCTTCAGGCGCCAGAGGTGGCCGAGGCGCTCGGTCCCGCGCCGAGCGGGGCCTTGGAGGGGGCGGAGGCCGGGGGCGGCTCGGCGCATACGCGGACGCTCCTGCCGCGCCACCGCAACGCCGTCGAGCGGTACTTCGAGCGCGACGCGCCGTAACCGTAAGCACTGGCGGCCGGCTTGGGCACGGCGCGGCCGCGATGGGGTGTCCCAGGGGGCCGCCGGACGCGCGGCCGCAGACCGAGAGGAGGCCGCATGGCCGACGACCGACCGCTGATGCCGCCCGACGACCTGGCCCGCGCGGGCGACCTCGCCCGACGTATCCTCGACCAGCTCGACGCCGTCCTCCTCGGCCAGGGCGACCTGCACCGGATGGTACTCGTGGGCATCCTGAGCCGCGGGCACATCCTCCTGGAGGGCGTACCCGGGGTCGGCAAGACGCAACTCGTCAAGGCCCTGGGCCAGATCCTCGGCCTCGACTTCGGCCGGGTCCAGTTCACGCCCGATCTGATGCCGGGCGACATCCTCGGGACGCACATCCTGCAGGAAGCCGAGGACGGCCACCGGGAGATGACCTTCCAGCCGGGGCCGGTCTTCACGAACGTGCTCTTGGCCGACGAGATCAACCGGGCTTCGCCGAAGACCCAGTCGGCCCTGCTGGAGGCCATGCAGGAACGGTCCGTGACGCTGCTCGGGACGACGCGGCCGCTGCCCCACCCGTTCTTCGTCCTGGCGTCGCAGAACCCCATCGAGCTTGAAGGCACCTATCCCCTGCCCGAGGCCCAGCTCGACCGGTTCCTCCTGAAGCTCCAGGTGGCCGCGGGCGACGTGGCCGTGCTGGAGCGGATCATCGGGACGCGGCGGCGGGGCGAGCCGCCGGCCGTCACGTGGACCGCCGCGCCGGAGGACCTGGGGACCTTGTTCGAAGCGATCGAGCGGATCGTCCTGCCCGGGCCGGTCGGTCGGTACATCGCGCGTCTGGTGGCGGCCAGCCATTCGACCGGCCGGGAAGCGCCGGAGCGGGTCCGGATGTACGTTGCCTACGGCGCCTCGCCGCGGGCCGCCATCGCCATGGCCGAGGCGGGACGGGCGGCCGCGCTGTTGGCCGGGCGGCCCACCGTCGGCTTCGAGGACGTCCAGGCCGTCGCCCCGGCGGTGCTCAACCACCGGCTCATCCTCAACTACAAGGCCCGCTTCGACGAGGTCGACACGCTGGCCGTCGCCGGCGACCTGCTGGCGGCCCTCGATGCCGCCGAGCTGGGCCTGCCCACGGGCGTCGAGGTCCGCGGGGAGGCCCAGCGATGACGCCGGCGCGGACGTGGCATGGTGCGGCAGCGCTCGCGGCGGCGGCCCTGGTGGCGATCGCCGCCGAGGCCGCGGCTGTCGAGCATCAGTGCGGCCCGATCGGCGTCGAGCTGATCGACCCGGCGCTCGGCGACACCGTCCACGGGTATGTGCCCTTCCGTTTCCGGCTCCGGAACCTCGGCTCCCAGCCCCACCGCGTCACGCTCCGCGTACCGCGCCCGACCGCAGGACCGCTGCTCTACGCGGCGCGCACGGTGCAGGTCGCGCCCGGCACCACGGCGGTGGCAACGGTCTACCAGCCGCCCCTGCCGGTCGAGGGCGGCGAAGCAACGGTCCTGGTCGACGGCACGTCGCACCGGATCGGCATCCCGTGGTCCAACCACGCCCAGTCGCCCGGCCGGTGGCACAGTCCCCCGGACGAGCAGACGGTCCAGATTCTCATCAGTCCGGCGATGCGGCGGTGGTACCTCCCGCCGGAAGACGAAACGACCCTGTTCTCGCGGCTCCAGGAGGGCATGGCCGCGTGGAGCCCGGAGTGGCTGGCCTACTCGCGGTTCGACGCGGTCGCTGTCACGGCCGAAGAGCTGCTGCAGGCCCCTGACGGCGTCCGCGACGCCCTGGAGCAGTTCACCGAGTGCGGCGGGGTCCTCCTGGTGGGCGGGCCGTGGACACCCCCCGCCTCGTGGGCCGGCCCAGAGGGGTCTGAAGCCGGCTTCGGCCACTGCTTCGTCCTCGACACGCCCGAGGAGGCGGCACGCGCCTGGCCGAACGCCAAGACCTTCATCCGGGAGACCGCCCAGACCCTCGGCCGCGACCGGTGCCTGACGGATGCGCACCGCGAGTTCCCGGTCGTGAGCAGCCTCGCGGTACCGCTCGTCGGTATGCTCGGTCTGATGCTGCTCTTCGTCATCGTCATCGGCCCGGTGAACCTGGTCGTGACGTCGCGGCTGAAGCGGCGGCTGTGGATGCTCTGGACGATTCCCATCCTCTCGGCACTCACGTGCGGCCTGGTGGTCGCCTTCGCCCTCTTCTCCGAGGGCATCACCCCGCGCCGCCGCACCTCAACCGTTACCATCCTGGACGAGGCGGCCCGGCGTGCGACGACCCTCGGCCAGGCGGCCTACTACGCCCCGTTGGCGGCCGGGGGCCTCCGGTTCTCGCCGGATACGGAACTGACGTCGCTCTCGCTCCAGCGCGACGGCGGCTTCTCGCTGTTCTTCGGCGGGTACGGCCAAGCCTCGCACGTCGGCGGGGGGCGCGTCGTCGACTGGACCGAGGACCAGCACCTGGTCTCCGGCTGGATCGCGCCGCGTGTGCCCGCCCACTTCCGCGTCCGCAAGTCCGCCCGGAGCCTCGCGCGGCTCCAGGTGCGGGAGGGCGAGGACGGCAGCTTGCGGGCCGTCAACGGCCTCGGGGCCGACGCCGAACGGATCCTGCTGTGCGACGGCCAAGGCCGCACCCTCGAGGCCCGCGACGTCAAGGCGGGCGCCGAAGCGACCCTCCGCGTCATCCCCACCCGACGTATCCCAGCCCAGCAGCCGCGTGACCTCTTCAGGGGGGCGTGGCGGGCCGGCACGGCCGTGCGCCTGACCGAGTGGACATACGCCGCCTCGCTCAACGGCTCGCCCTTCCTGGAGGCGGGCCTGGAGCACACCCGCGTATTGGAGGAGACGGCCCTCGTCTACGGCATTCTGGCAAGGGAGACCGATGGAGATCCGCGTTGACCGTCTGAGGCGGTACTTCGGGGCGACCCGGGCCGTCGACGACATCAGCTTCTCGTTCCGGTCGGGCCAGATCTACGGCTTCATCGGCCCGAACGGCGCCGGCAAGACCACCACGATGCGCATCCTGGCGACCCTCGACGAGGCAACCGGCGGCGACGCCTTTCTCGACGACCTCTCCATCCTGGAGGAGCCCGAGCGGGCCCGCCGCCTCGTCGGCTTCATGCCCGACTATCTGCCCGCCCACCGCGACGTGACCGTCCACGAGTACCTCGACTTCTACGCCCGGGCGTACGACCTCGTGCGGCCCGAACGGCCCAAGGCCGTGGCCGGCGTCGAGGCGTTCGCGGGTCTCGAGAAGGTCCTCGAGAAGACCGTCCAGTCGCTCTCAAAAGGCATGAAGCAGCGCGTCAACCTGGCCCGGGCGGTCATCCACGACCCGCCCGTCCTCGTCCTGGACGAGCCGGCGGGCGGCCTCGACCCGCGGGCCCGCATCGAGCTCAGGGAACTGCTCAAGGCCCTGGCCGCCCAAGGCAAGGCCCTGCTCGTCAGCTCCCATATTTTGACGGAGCTGTCGGAGGTCTGTGACGGGGCGGTCATCATCGAACAGGGCAAGATCGTCCGCGCCGGGACCATCGCCGAGATCCTCGCCGGCGTCCCGGCCCAGCGGAAGGTGATCATCCGGGCCGACGGCCACGTCGAGGCCCTCCACCGCGCCGTGCTGGAGCTCTCGAACGTTCAGTCGGCGGCCGTCGCGGGCCAGCACGTCGAGGTGCTCGTCGACGGCGACGAGGCCGCCTGCCAGGCCCTGCTCCAGGGCCTCGTGCAGCGGGGCCTGCCCGTGAGCGAGTTCCGCCACCACCAGACCGGCCTGGAGGAGCTCTTCATGTCGCTGACCCGGGGGGAGGTGCAATGACGCTCGCCGACCTGGCCCGCTGGGCCGACAACCGGGTCAACCCGATCGTCGTCAAGGAGCTGCGGCAGGCGGTGCGCAGCCGCCTCGTCATCGTCGGCTTCATCGTCTTCCTGGCGGTCCAGCTCGTGGCCGTCTGGCTTTACACCGTGGCCACAGGCGCGGGGAACGACCTGGAGGGCGGCGCCGGCGCCAGCGCCCTGCTCTTCGCGCTGCTCTTCCTCTCGTGTTCGGTCTTCATTCCGATTCTGACGGGCTTCCGCCTCGCGGTCGAGCGGAGCCCTGCCCAACTCGACCTCATGTACTCCACGGCCCTCACGGCCGGCCGCGTGGTGCGTGGCAAGCTGCTGAGCGCGGCCGTGCTGGCGCTGCTGGCGTTCAGCGCCGCCGCCCCGTTCATCACGTTCACGTACCTGCTGCGCGGCGTCGACCTGCCGAGCGTCTTCATCACGCTGGGCCTGGCGTTCCTCTACATCATGGCGGCCACGCAGTTCGCCATCTTCCTGGCATCGGTGCCGACCAGCCTGCCGGCGAAGGTCGGCCTGGGGCTGGTCGGCCTGGCGTGCCTGCTGGTCGTCGGACCGTACATGGGGTTCATGATCTTCGCGGCAGTGGCGATGTCGATCGGCATGGGCGGCGGCACGTCGCTCGATATGATCCTCGCCCTTGTCGGCACGGCCGCCGTGATGCTCTGGTGGCTGGGCCTGCTGTACCTGGCGTCCGTGGCGGTCCTTTCGCCGCCTTCGAGCAACCGGACGCGCGGCCTGCGCCTCTACGTGACGGCCATCTGGGCCCTGACGGGCGTCGTCGCGGGGTTCTACGCGGGGTTCTCCAGCAACCCCGACGCCTGGGTGGCCATGGCCGTCTGGGCGATAACCTGGACCGTCCAGGTCGGTCTGTTCCTGCTGGTGGGCATCAGCGAACGCACGAGCTGGAACCGCCGCATCCGCCGCGACATCCCGCGCGGCATGGTCCGGCGCGCCTTGGCCCTTCTGACGACAAGCGGGGCGCCCGGCGGCATCCTGCACGCCGTCCTGCTCGAGGTCCTGACGGTGGCGGCCGCCGTTGCGGTCCTGGCGGCCATCTCCCACCCTCGGTGGTACGCCTTCTTCCAGGATGATGAGATGCGCGAGGCCATCCAGATCGCGGGCGGTCTCGGGGCTTACTTCGTGGCGTTCTGCCTGACAGCCTGGTTCCTGGTGCAGGTGGTGCGGACGCGGCGCGGTCCGCTGGTGCCGCACCAGTCCACCTGGGTGATGGCGGGCCTGCTGGGCACGGTGGCCACGTTCGCGCCGCTGGTGGGGGTGGGTATCCTGAGCTACGCTCAAGGGCGGTTCGCGGACGCCGAGCGGTTCTGGTGGACGTACGTAAGCCCGGCGCTGCTCGCTGACGACGATGGCCGAGGGCTGCGGGCCTTCGTCGGCGCGGCGTGGGCCGGGCTGGCCCTGATGGCGTGCGCACCGCGGCTCATTCGCCAGATGGGGGGCTTCCGGCCGCTCGAGACCAGCCGCGCCGCGCCCTCCGCACCGCCGCCGGCGGCCCCGGCCGTGCCCGATCAGGCGTCGCTCTCCGCGCCATCCGAGGCGCCGGCCGACACGCCGCAGGCGGGACCGCCCGGGCCGGTGCCCCCGCCCGCCGGCGCCGAGGACGTGACCGATGGATGAGGCCGCACGCGACGCCCTGGCCGACGGACGCCGCGCGGGCGCCCGCTACGCCGTCGCCGGGCCGCGGCGCGCGCCCGCGGGCCTTGCCGGTTGGGATTTGGCCAACCGCCCGGGCAGCAGCCTGGAGTTCATGGACCACCGGGGGTACCAACCGGGAGACGACTTGCGGCGGATCGACTGGGCCGCCTACGCCCGCAGCGACCGGCTCTCCGTGAAACTGTACCGCCAGGAGGTCGACCCGCACGTGGACGTCCTGCTGGACGGGAGCCGGTCGATGGCGCTGGCGGAGACGGCCAAGGCCCGGGCGGCGCTCGGCCTCGCGGCGATCCTGGCGACGGCCGCCGAGAACGCCGGCTACGCCCACCGCCTCTGGCTCGCGGGCGAGGCGTGGCAACCGGCGGCGAACGGGACGCTCTCGCCGGCCGCCTGGGACGGCCTCGACTTCACCTTCGCCGGGAGCCCGGCCGAGACACTGCACCGCCGCCCGCCCGCGCTCGCGCCGCGCGGCATCCGCATCCTGGTGAGTGACCTCCTGTGGGTGGGCGACCCGCCGGCGGTGCTGGCGCCGCTGGCCGAAGGCGCGGGGACGCTCGCCGTCGTCCAGGTCCTGGCCGAGGAGGACCTTGCGCCGGCGGTCCGCGGCAACGTTCGCGTTGTCGACGCCGAGACCGGCGACGCCCGCGAGGTCTTCGTCGATACCGACGCCGAGCGCCGCTACCGCCGGGCCCTCGCCCGCCACCAGGAACTGTGGCACCGGGCGGCGCGGCGAAGTGCGGCCGTGATGGTGACGTTGACGGCGGAGCGGCTGGTCCGCGACTGGGCCTTGGACCCGCTCCTCCGGGCCGGCGTCCTCAAGGTCGAGGGAGCCTGATGTTCACGTTCGGCTGGGCCCTGCTGGGCCTCGCGGCGTTGCCGGCCGCGGCGGCCATCTACCTGCTGCGGACGCGGTCCCGGCCGAAGACCGTCTCCAGCCTCATGCTCTGGGAGACCCTGACCCGGGCCCGGACCGGCGGCCGCCACCTGAAGCGGCTGCAGGTACCGCTTCTGCTCATTCTCGAACTCGCGACGCTGGCGCTGCTGGCGCTGGCCGCCGCGGGACCGCTGCTCCGCGGGTCGGGTGGGCCACCCCTCGCGGTTGTCCTGGATGACTCGTTCTCCATGCAAGCGGGCGGCGACAAAGCCCCGCGGACGCGCGCCGAAGCCGCCCTCCGTGAGAGCCTCCGCGACGGCGGCCACGGGCCGGTCCACCTCGTTCTTGCCGGCGCCGAGCCGCGCCTCCTCGGCGAACCGGCCACCGACGTGCCGCGCGTCCTGGCCGCCCTCGAGGCGTGGCGGTGCGAGGCGCCGGAGGCGGAGCTGACGGCGGCCACGGCGCTGGCCGCCGCGGTCGCCGGGCCCGACGCCCGGGTTCTGGTTCTGACCGACGGGCCGCCGCCCGAGACGCTCCCCGCCGAGGGCCGCGTCCGCTGGCGGGCTTTCGGCCGGTCGCGTCCGAACGCGGCCATCGTGGGGGCGGCCCGGTCGCGCCACGCCGGCGGCGAGCGGGTCCTTGTCGAGGTGGCGAGCTACGCGGCCGCGCCGCACACGCTCCGCGTCGGGCTTCGCGTCGAGGACGGACGCGAGCTGGCCGCCCGCGAGGTCACGCTCGACCCCGGCGCGCGCCAGGCGGTCCGGTTCGCGGTGCCGGCGGGCGCCCCGCCGGTCGAGGTGCAGTTGCCGGAGGACGGCCTGCCGCTCGACGGGCGCGCGGTTCTCCTGCCCGACCCGCGGGTGCGGCTCCCGGTTCGGATGACGGTCGGCACCGAGCCGCTGCGCGAGGCCCTGCGGCGCGGGCTGCTCGCGACGGGCTGGGCGATGCTCGACGCCGACCGCCCTGTCCTGCTCGTCACGGACCGGGCTCCACCGCCCGGTCTCGGGCCGACCACCTGGACGCTGCGCTGCGCCGTCGGCAGCCCCGACGCCGCCAAGGCCTACGTCGGCCCGTTCATCACCGACCGGGCCCATCCCCTGTGCGAGGGGCTGGACCTGGCGGGACTCGTCTGGGCGGCCGACCCGGGGTCCGACCTGCCCGGAGCCGCCATCGTCACGGTCGGGGATTTGGCCCTCGTCACGGAGCGCGAGCGGGCCGGCGGGGGCCGCGACATCCACCTGCGGCTGGCGCCGGAGCTCTCGAACGTCACGCGGTCGCCGGACTGGCCTATCCTCCTCTGGAACGTGCTGGCGTGGCGTGCGGCCCACCTGCCGGGCGTCCGGACCCCATGTGTCCGCCTCGGCCAGGAGGTGACCGTCGCCCTGCCCCACGCCGCCACGGCCGCGCGCGTGACCGACCCGGGCGGCAATGAAACCGAGCGAACCGTGCACGAAGCGCGCCTCGTGGTGCGTGCCGACCGGCCGGGACTCTACCGCGTCACGCCGACCGCATGGGCCGCCGACCCCCCGGAAGGCGAGCCGCCGGTGTACCGTTTCGCGGCAGCGCCGCTCGCGCCGGATGAGTCCGATCTGCGGGGGCGTGCGGCCGGCGAGTGGGGCGAGTGGCCCCTGCGGACGGACGTGGAGGGAGTGCGGCCGATCGGGCGGCTGGTGCTGCTCGCGGCCCTGGCCGTGCTGCTCGTGCACCTGGCGCTCGTGGGCGGCCGAAGGCGGGAGGGCGGCCCGTGATCGTCACGCACCCGGTCTGGCTGGCCCTGGCGGTGCCGCTCGCGGCGGCGCTCTGGCTCTGGCGGATGCCGACGCGGTGGCTGCTGGGGCTGCGCATCGCACTCACGGTGCTCATCGTCGTGGCGGCCGCGGGACCGGCCGTCCGTCTGCCCAGCCGCGCCGGCACCGTCGTCGTGGTCGCCGACCGTAGCCTCTCAATGCCGCCCGGCACCGACGCCGCCCAGGCCGAGGCCGTCGACCTCGTGCAGGCCGAGGCGCGGCCGGGCGACCGGCTGGCCGTGGTGGCATTCGGGCGGGAGGCGGCCGTCGAGCTGGCCCCCGAGTCGGGCCGATTCGGCGGGTTCACGACCGAGCTCGACCGCGACGGGTCGAACCTCGCGGCCGCCCTCGACACCGCCGCCAACCTCGTCCCGCCCGGCGCCCCTGGCCGCCTCCTCGTCCTGTCCGACGGCCGCGCCACCGGCGGCAACCCGGCGGCCGCGGCGGCCCGTGCGGCTGGGCGCGACCTGCCCATCGACGTCCGCTTGGCCGAGCGCCCCGCCGCGGGCGACCTCGCCATCGACCGCGTCCAGGCCCCCGGCCGCGTCCTCGCCGGCGAGAGCTATATGCTCACCGCCTGGGTCCGCAGCCCCGTGCCGCAGACCGTCCAGTACGAACTCTGGCGCGGCGACGTCCGCGTGGCCGCTGGCGCCCGCGACCTCGGCAGCGGCACCAGCCGCCTCACATTCCGCGACCGCGCGGGCGCGGGCGGCGTCGCGCCCTACCGCCTCACCGTCACCGGCGCCGGCAACGACCCGGTGCCGGAGAACAACGCCGCGCGGCTTCTGGTGGGGGTGCGCGGCCCGAAACCGGTCCTGCTCGCGACCCGGGCCGTCGAGACAGGCTCCGGCCGGTCGGCCTTCGCCGACCTGCTCCGGCGCGGCGGGCTGGAAGTCGAGGCCCGTCCGCCGCGCCACTGCCGTTGGGGTCTTGCGGACCTCGCGAAGTGGACCGCCGTGCTGGTCGAGAACGTCCCCGCCGGCGACATAGGCACCGCCGGCATGGCCAACCTGGCCGCCTGGGTCCGGGAGACGGGCGGCGGGCTGATGCTGACGGGCGGCCAGTCGGCGTACGGGCCCGGCGGCTACTTCCGGTCGCCGCTGGAGCCGGTGATGCCCGTCTCGATGGAGCTTCGCCGCGAGCATCGCAAGGTGCCGCTCGCCATCGTCGTGGCGCTGGACCGCTCCGGCAGCATGGCGATGTCCGTGCCCGGCGGACGGACGAAGATGGACCTGGCGAACCTCGCGACGTCCGAAGTCGTCGGCCTGCTCTCGCCCATGGACGCGTTCGGTTGCGTTGCCGTCGACTCCGAGGCCCACACGATCGTGAACCTGGCGCCGCTCGACGACGCCCTGACGGTCCAGTCCCGCGTCCGGAAGATCGACTCGATGGGCGGCGGCATCTTCATCTACGAGGCCTTGTCCGCGGCCGCCAGGATGCTGCTCCAGACCGACGCGCCGGTGCGGCACATCCTGCTCTTCGCCGACGCCGCCGACAGCGAGGAGCCCGGGGCCTACAAGGACCTCCTCGCCAAGTGCCGCGAAGCCGGCATCACCGTCACCGTCATCGGTCTCGGGACACCGTCCGACGCCGACGCGGGCCTCCTCAGGGACATCGCGAAGCGCGGCGAGGGGCGGTGCCTGTTCACGACGCGCGCCAGCGAACTGCCGCGCCTTTTCGCCCAGGACACGTTCATCGTCGCCCGCAGCGCCTTCGTCGATGAGCCCGCCCCGGTCCGCCCGACGCCCGCCATGCTCACCCTCACCGGCCGCGCGTTCAATCCGTTCGCACCGGTCGGGGGGTACAACCTGTGCTACGTGCGGCCGGGGGCGGAGCTGGCCGCCTTGACGGCGGACGACCGGACCGCCCCCGTCATCGCCGCCTGGCAGGCCGGCACCGGCCGCGTCCTCTGCTACACCGGCGAGGCCGACGGACCGCACGCCGGCGCCGTGGCCGAGTGGGACCTCGCGGGCGAGCTCTTCACGAGCCTCGTCCGGTGGACCGCCGGGCGGCCCGACGAGTTGCCCGAGGGCATGGTCCTGCGCCAGGAGACGGACCTCGGCCGGGCCCGGATCGCCCTGGACCTCGACCCGCGGGGCGAGACGCTCCCCTTCGACGCCGTGCCGCGCGTCGTCACGGTCCGCGACCACGGCGCCGCCGAACCGACCGTCGAGCGTCGGCGAATGGGCTGGGCGTCGCCCGAGGCGCTTGCCCTGGAAGTGCCGCTCGGCGCGGGTGAGACGGCCGTCTCGGCCGTCGAGGTCCCCGGCGTGGGCCGTTTCACGTTGCCGCCGACCTGTGCCCCGTACTCGGCGGAGTATGCCCCCCGCCCCGCCGACGGGGGCAAGCGGACGCTGCGCCAGTTGGCCCGGGCGACGGGCGGCCGCGAGCGGCTCTCGGCCGTCGGCGTGTGGGACGACCTCGCGCGCCGGCCGCGCTACGTGGACCTCGCGCCGTGGCTGCTGCTGGCGGCCGCGGTCGTGCTCCTCGTGGAGGTCTTCGAGCGCCGCACGGGCCTGATCTCCGCCGGCTTCGGGTCGGGCGCGGCCCGCGTGCGGGCACGTGCGGACCACGTGGCCGAACGCCGCGGTCGCGTGCGCCACGCCACGCCCGCCCGCCAGGAACCCCTCGGCACGGACGCGCCCGAACCGGCACGAGGCCCGGAGGCCCCGCCGGTCCCCGGCACGGCGCGCGACCCCTCCGCCAAGACACGGCCCGGGGGGGCGCTGGCCGACGCGCTGCGCGAGGCCCGGCAACGCGCCCGCCGCCGCACCGGCGGCCCGCCGGACCAGAGGTCATAGCCCACGGCTTCTTGACACGCGCCGCGGCGCGGGCATATCATCGCCTTTTCTGTCCGGAGCCCACCTGTCAGGGGGCGCACCATGCGGCGAATCGGCCCGCTTCAAACGGTCGTAGCCTGTCTGCTCGTCGTGGCGGCGGGGGGGGGCGCCCGGGCCGAGGAGGCGCCGCCCGATCCCGCGGCCGAGGCCGGCAAAGCCGTCACGTTCGTCGAGTCCCTTTACGGCGAGGCCGTGCGCCGGGCCAAGGCCACCCTCGCGAAGGACGACGACCTCGCCCTCGCCACCGAGGTGCTGAAGCAGGCCCGCGACGAGGGCAACACGCCCCACCTGACGGCCGCCCTGGCCGAGACGGCGTACCTCCTGGCGGCCCCCGTGCCGGAGGGCCTGGAGACCGCCGCGGCGGCGCTGGCGCTGCGGGTCGAGGCCCTCCCGGAACACGCCACGGCCGCCCGCGAGCAGCGCGTGGACCTCTACCAGGCCGCCTTCAGCCGCGCCCGCGGCGACGACCGGTACGAGGTCGGCCAGCAGCTCATCACGGCGTGCGTGGACGCGGGCGACGCCGCGGCCGAGGACGCCGATTACCGGGCGGCGTCGGCGGCATACCGTCGGGCGTTCGGCACGGCCCGGTCGCTGAACTCACCGCAGGCCGAGGCCCTGCAGCGGAAGCTCCGCGACTACAGCAGCCGCGTCCGCGTCCAGGGCCGCGCCGAACAGATGGCGGAGCAGCTCGCCAAGACCCCCGAGAACGCCGCCTTGCGCGACGAGCTCGTGCGGCTGTACCTGGTGGAGCTCGACGCGCCGAAACAGGCGGCCAGGCACGTCGCCTCGGGCGACGACCGGGTCGAGAACAAGCTGGTGGTGCTGGCGACAATGACGCCGGGGCGGCTGCCGGAGGCCGGGGCGCTGAAGCTGGCCGACTGGTACCGGACCTTGGCCGACAAGGCGAGCCCGGCGGCGCGGCCGGCGATGCTGGAGCGCGCGGTCACGCACTACGAGACATACCTGGCAGAGCACTCGACCGACGATCTGGACCGCCGCAAGGCGGAGATGGCCTTGGCGCGTGTACATGAATCCCTGACCGCTTTGGCCGAAGAGACGGCGCCGCCGCCGCTCAAAGCGAAGTTGGCCGCCCTAACGCGGGAGGAGTTCCTGGAAAAGTACGCCGAGCGTTTCCCTCCCGGGCGCAACGTATGCACCGAGGGTGCCGCGAGTGCCTCGAGCCAGCATAACGAGAACCTGGCCGAGAACGTCTTCGTTGAGCCTCGCGACGTGCCTCTGTGGATTATGGACACGGCCAAAGGATGGTTCGAGGCCTCCTGGTCGAGGCCCGTGCCGGGGCGGTACCTTCTGCTGTTCACACGGACCACCGGGAAGACCGATTCGTGGGGCACGTCAACGCTTTCGCTCAATGGCAGCCGGCCCGTGCCGCTGCCCCGCCTCGACAACCGTCAAGTCCTGATTGCCGACCTCGGCACGGTAACACCCATCCGGACCCTTCGGCTGGAGATCGACGGACAATGGTACCCCGGCCTCGCCGGGCTCGAAATCCACCGGTAGTCCCCAGGTCGCGCCGCGCGGGTTCTGCCACGGCCGGCCCGGGCCGCTTCTCTGAGAACCCTGTTGCAATCATCCCCCGCCGGATTAGGATGCCTGTTCGGCCCGGCACGCCCAGGGAGCGCGGGCCGCGCCGCGAACTCGATCCGCTGGAGGCCGCATGGCGTACACCGTAACCGACCCCGACCGGACCCTGAGCCCCTTCACGGGGATGGCCCGCCGGCACTGGATCGACGCCGGGCAGTTCCTGCTCGAAGGCGTCTTCGGCCACGTCCCCGCCTTCGACGACCCGATCCGCCTCCAGGGCCCCGAGGGCAGGACCTACCCCAAGCCGGACGACCCGGCCTTCAAGCACCGGGCCCGCGAGTTCGAGGGCCTGGCTCGGACGTTCATGATTGCGGCCCCGCTCGTGGCCGACCGGCCCGACGTGGAGGCCGGCGGCTACGGCCTCCGCGACTACTACGCCAACCAGATCCTCCTGGCGAGCGACCCGTCGCACCCGAACTACCTCGGGACGATCACCCAGTGGCTCGAAGAGACCGGCACCCCGCTCTACCAGCACACGGCCGAGGGGGCGGCCCTGGCGCTCGGCCTCTGGTGGTCGAAGGACGTCATCTGGGACCGGTACTCGAAAGCGGAGAGGGACCAAGTCGCGCGGCTGCTGCACGATTACACGCACCACCGGACCAACGCCCACAACTGGCGGAGCTTCAACGTCACGATGGGCACGTTCCTGAAGCTTACCGGCTACGACGTCGACGACGCCCTTCTTCGCGACCACCTCGAGAACCTGCTCGCCTACTACGCCGGCGACGGCTGGTACCGCGACCTCGGCAGCTACGACTACTACTCCTGCTGGGCGTTCCAGTTCTACCTGCCCATCTGGGCCGAGATGTACGGCTACGACCATGAGCCGGAGATGGCCTCCATCATCGAGCGGCGCCACGCCCGGCTCGCGGAGACCTATCCCCTGATGTTCGGCCGCGACGGCAAGAGCCTCATGTGGGGCCGCAGCATCATCTACCGGTGCGCGGCCTCGGCGGCCATCGCGTCGGCGTTCTGCCTGAAGGAAACGCCGCTCGACCCGGGGTGGGCGCGGCGGATCGCCTCCGGCAACCTGCTTCAGTTTATCGCGCGCGACGACGTCTTCGTCGAGGGCATCCCCTCGCTCGGCTTCTACCGGACCTTCGATCCGCTCGTCCAGGGCTACTCGTGCGCCGCCAGCCCCTTCTGGCTCGCGAAGATCTACCTCGCGATGACCCACGCGGCGGACAGCCCCTTCTGGACCGCGACCGAGACCGAGGGCGCCTGGCCCGAGATCGGCCAAGGCCAACGCACCGTGTCCCTGTCCGGCCCGGGCCTGACGATCACCGCCCACGGACCGACCGGCGCAACCGAGCTGCGCCCCGGCAAGGTGCCCGGCAAGAGCAACCCGAACTACACGCGCCTCGCGTACCACACGGAGTTCCTGTGGGAGGATGACGCCCCCGAGGGCGCCACCGCCATGGCCTACAGCCTCCGCGAGTACCTGCCGCAGATCCAGGAGTTCAACGCCCACCAGGACCTGCGGTACGGCGGCATGGAGGGCGGCGTCCTCTATCGCCACGGCCAGCTGCGCGGCTGGATGGCCCGGATGGACTACGCCGACATCCCCGTGCCGGGCGGCGTCCTGCGCGTCGACCGGCCGCGCATCCCGCAGTGCCACGAGCTGCACCTCGCGCACTACGGCATGCCGCACGTCGGCGGCAAGGCGCCGACCGTCGAGCGCCGCGACGTCGACGGCTACCCCGTCCTCCTCGGGGCGATTCCGGGGCGGCAGATTGCGCTGGTCGCCTACAGCGGATGGGATGCGCTGGAGACGATGGTCCACGAAGAACGCAATGCCGAGGCGACGACGAGCACCGTCCTCTATGCCCGGCGCGTCCGCGAGAGGGACTTCAGCCCCATCGAGCTGCTCGTCACGCTGATGCTCCACAAGACCGACGACGCGCCCTGGACGGACGAGGCCCTCCAGCCGGTCGCGACGCTGGAGCCCGTGCCGTGGACCGCCAGCGGCCAGCCGCACGGCCTCGTCGTGACGCTGAAGGACGGGAGCACGTACACGATCGACTGGGGGAACATCGAGGCCCGCACGGTCGTCTAGGCCGGCCGGGCCGCGAGCCCGCACCCTACGGAAGGAGCCGTCATGCTGTATCCGCGCGAGAGTGAAACCCGCCAGGTGAAGGACCTGTCCGGCGTCTGGGGGTTCCAGGTCGACCGCAAGGGCGAGGGCCACAAGAAGACGTGGTACGCCTCCCCGCTCGGGGACACCCAGCCGATGCCCGTCCCGGCGAGCTACAACGACATCACCCAGGACCGGACGATCCGCGACCACATCGGCGACGTCTGGTACGAGCGGACCTTCTTCGTCCCGGCCTGCTGGGAAGGCAGCCGCGTCACCCTCCGCGTCGGTGCCGCCGGTACTCGCGCCGTCATGTGGGTCAACGGCAAGGAGGTCGTACGGCACAAGGGCGGGTTCCTGCCATTCGAGGCGGACGTCTCGGAGATCGTCGCCTACGGGGCGGAGAACCGCGTCACGATTGCCGTCAGCAACGTCCTCGACTACACCACCCTTCCCCCGGGCTGGATCAACGAGCCGACGGACCCCCGGCACCCGAAGGGCCACCGGACCCAGGAGTACCAGTTCGACTTCTTCAACTTCTCCGGCATCCACCGCCCGGTTCGCCTGTGCGTGACGCCCAGGAAGCGCATCGACGACATCACCGTCGTCACCGGCGTCAAGGGCACCGCCGGCACGGTCGCGTACACGATCAAGACCGTCGGCGGCAAGGCGGACGTGCGCGTCGCCCTCCAGGACGCCGCCGGCCGCACGGTCGCCGAGGGCGGGGGCAAGGAGGGCACCCTCACCGTCAAGAAGGCCCGCCTGTGGCAACCGGGCAAGGCCTACCTGTACACGCTGGTGGCGCGGATTGTCGACGCCGGCGGCAAGACGCTCGACTGCTACCGGCTGCCGGTCGGCATCCGGACGGTCGAGGTCAAGAAGAACCGGTTCCTCATCAACGGCAAGCCCTTCTACTTCACCGGCTTCGGCAAGCACGAGGACATGGACATCAAGGGCAAGGGCCTCGACGACGCCGTCAACGTCAAGGACCTGAACCTGCTGAGGTGGATCGGCGCCAACAGCTACCGCACGAGCCACTATCCCTACAGCGAAGAGGTGCTGAATCTGGCCGACGAGGCGGGCATGGTCATCATCGACGAGGCCCCGGCCGTCGGGCAGAACTTCCGCAAGCCCGAGGGCACCTTCTGCCCGGAGGTCCTCGGCCAGGGCGAGCTGGACCACCATCTGGACGTGATGCGCGAGCTCGTGGCCCGCGACAAGAACCACCCCGCCGTCGTCATGTGGTCGGTCTCCAACGAGCCGCGCACCAGCGAGCCGGCCTCCGGCCGCTATTTCAAGAAGGTCATCGCCCTGACGCGGAAACTGGACCCGACGCGGCCGGTGACGCTCGTCGAGTGCCTGTGGCCGGACCAGTCGAAGGCCAGCCGCTACGTCGACGTCGTCTGTGTCAACGAGTATGCCGCCTGGTACGGCAACGGCGGCCACACGGAAGTCGTGGAACCGAACGTGACGTGGCTGCTGAAAGCGTGGTGGAAACGGTTCCGCAAGCCGATCATCGTGACGGAGTTCGGGGCCGATACCATCGCGGGGTTCCACCAGGACCCGCCGGTGATGTGGACCGAGGAGTACCAAGTCGAGCTGCTCAAGGCCCACTGCGCGGTCTTCGACACGCTGCCGTTCGTCATCGGCGAACACGTCTGGAACTTCGCGGACTTCGCCACCAAGCAGGGCACCGGCCGCGCCGTCGGCAACAAGAAGGGCGTCTTCACCCGGAACCGGCAGCCCAAGATGGCCGCCCACTGGCTCCGCGAGCGGTGGACGAACCTGAAGCCCAAGTGGTGAGAGGCGGCGGATTCGGCCGCCACTCCGCCCGGCCCGGACGGTTCAATACGATGGCCCCGGCGCGCTTGACAGGGCGCGCCCGTCGGGTAGACTCGGGGTAGCATCCGCCGCGGCACCCCGCGGGCCGCACGTCCGGCCGGAAGGAGGCTGCATGGGTCGCATCCTCACCGCGCTCCTGCTCGTTGCCCTGCTCGCCCCGGAGGCGGTGTGCGCCGACACGGCCGAGGAGGCCGCGGCGGTCTTCGACCGGCTCTACGGCGACGCGTTGCAGAAGGCCCGGGCGACGCGCGACCCGGCCGACGACGTCGAGCTTGCCGGCCGTCTTGTCGAGGCCGCCCAGGTCGCCCAGGGCCAGCCCGCCTTCGCCGCCCGTCTGTACGAGGCCGCCGCCGAGCTCGCCTCCGGCCACCCCGACGGGTACGACCTGGCGGTCGAGGCGGCCCGCGCGCTCGAGGGGCTCGATCCCGCGCGGGCGCCGGAGTGCCGCGAGACCGTCCTCGAGATCCGCCAGCGCCAGTACGACATGGCACGGGGCCTTGCGCGGGCGGATGCCGGCGCGGCGCTCGTGGACGCCCTCGTGGCAGCCGCCGAAGCCCGCAAGGCCGCCCGCGATTACGTCGAGACCGCCACCCTCTATCGCCGCGCCCAGGGCATCGCCCGGGCCATCCGCTCCGACCGCGTCGACGCCCTCCAGGCCGAGGCGGCGGCACTCGCCGACAAGCTCCGCGTCGCTCGCCGCATCGACATGCTCCAGCGCCAGCTCGAAACCGACCCGAGCAACCAGGCCGCCCGCAAGGAACTCGTCGAGCTCTGCCTGGTGGACTTCGACAGCCCCGGCAAGGCGGCCGTGTATGTCGAGGGCCTCGAAGACCGGCAGTTGGCGACCTACGTGCAGGCGGCGGCGCGGGGGGTCGAGGCGGCGCCGGAGCTGGCCTGCACGACAATGGCCGAGTGGTACCGCGGCCTTGCGGACAAGGCGAGCGACACGGCCAAGGGGCCCATGCTCTTGCGGGCCCGGGCGTACCTCGTTCGCTTCCTGGAGCTGCACAAGGCCGAGGACCTGGACCGCACGCAAGCGGCCCTGACGCTGAAGCAGGTCGAGACGGCCATGGCGGAGCTCGGCACCCAGGCCGCGCCTGGCAGGGACGGGCCCTCGCCGCTCATTGGCAAGTGGTTGAACGCCCTGGCCCTGGTGGACCCGACGAAGGACACGCTGAACGGCCGCTTCGAGTTCGAGGGCACGCATCTGGAGTCCCGAAGCCGGTATGGCAAGCTCCTTGCCGTGCCCATCGAGCCCGAGGGCGACTACGAGGTCGAGATCGCCTTCATGCCGACGGGCAACCACTTCAAGGGCGTCGGCTTGGGGCTGCCGGTAACGGACGGCCTGGCTGTTCTGCAGTTCGACGTCGGCAACACGGGGGCCTGCGGCCTGGACATGCTGAACGGCAAACCGGCCGACGCCAACGAGAGCACCGTCAAGCTTGCGCCGCTCCAGAAGGGCCAGAACCCCTCGTTCCTGGTATCGGTCCGCCATGTCGGCGAGAACGTCGCCATCACCGTCACCCATGCCGGGCGCAAGCTCATCGACTGGTCCGGCCCACCCTCGTCCTTTGCCGCAAAGCGGGGTTGGACCGACTGCAAGAGCCTGGGCATCGGCTCGGGCGGGGGGGGGTTCAGCATCACCGCCCTCAAGTTCAAGCTTCTCTCGGGCCAGGCGTACGCCTCGCGCGACCTGCCCCACGACGTTCCCGGTCTGAAGCCGCGGCCGCTCCGCCAGCCGTTCTCCAAGACACGTCCCCCGGGCGCCCGCGACGGTCTCCAGGCGGCCTACTTCGAATTCCACGGTGGGGTGTCCTGTGCGGGGCTCCGGTCGCTGAAGCCCTACCGCATGGGCGTGGTCCCCCAGGTCTACTTCGCCGGCAACGCCGGTGGGAACACCGTCGGCTCGGGGCGCGGCCAGCATGTGGGAGCGGTCTTCTCCGGCCTGGTTTACGCCCCCAAGGACGGGAACTACGCCTTCTACCTGACCTGCGACGACGGCGGCATGGTCTACCTGGGGGAAGACGTCCTCGTGGACGCCGACGGCAATGGCGCCTCGCGCGAGAGAGAGGGCAAGGTGCGTCTGGCCGCCGGCTGGCACCCGGTCCGGGTCGAGTACTTCCAGGGCGTGGGCGCGGCGGTGCTGATGCTCAAGTACGTGGGACCCGACATCACGAAGCAGAACGTCCCCGCCGACGGCTTCTGCCACGTCCCGCCGCGCCGCTGATCAGCCCGCGGCAATGAGCGCCGCCGGCTCCACCGGCCGGCCCGTCCGGGCCGACTCGGCCATCGCCAGGCACACCGCCAAGTCGTCCAGGCCCCGCTCCCCCGACCAAAGCACCTCCTCGCCGGTCCGGATCGCCCGGGCGAACTGCTCGTGGATCGTCGGCCGGCGAAGTTCCGTCTTCTTCCGCCGGAAATCGCGCGTCCGCCATGGATGGTTGTACTTGAGATACGCCCCGTCGAACGTCGGGCCCTTCGTCCATGCGGTCAGCCGCCGGTAATCGCGGAGGTGGCGGAAGACGCCCTCGGTTCCGAGCACCTCGGTGACCGTGCCGGGCGCGCCGGGGCACCCGTCGAAGATGTAGCTGGAGCCGGCCGTGCCGACGACGCCGGTCTCGAGCTCCAGCGCTCCGGCGGTCGAATCGTCGCCTTCCATCGGGGCCAGCAGCGTCGCCTGGAAGGCCGTGACGCGCCGCACGCGCGTCTCCAGGAGCCACGTCAGAGCGCACACGTTGTGGATCGTGAGCAGTGTGAAGCTGCCGCCGCCGGTGCGCGCCGCATCGCGACGCCACGAGCCCTGCCCCATGCGGAGGCCGCCGCCGTGGGCGTAGCGCAGGTGGAACGCCGTCGGCCGCCCGAGGAACCCCGCCGCGATGGCCGCCTTCATGTCCCAGAGCAGCGGGTCGTTGAGGTCGTCCATGTAGACGCCGAGGCGGCAACCGGCCCGCTCGGCGGCCCGGCGGATGCGCTTGGCGTCGGCGATCGACGGGGCGATCGGCTTCTGCACCAGGACGTGCTTGCCCGCCGCGAACGCCGCCTCCGCCTGCTCGGCATGCAGGAAGTTCGGCGTCTGCAGGTCGACCATCTCGACGTCGTCGCGGGTGAGCACCGCGCCGAGGTCGTCCGTGACGTCGTCGACGCCGATGCGGCGCGCGGCCCGCCGGGCCGCCTTCGGGTTCGTGTCGCAGACGGCCACGTACCGCAGGCCCTCGAAACTGGGGATGTGCGGCACCAGGTGCTTGCCGGCATAGCCGCCGGCTCCGACGAGGGCGGCCCGAACGGGTTTCGGCATCGTGCAATTCCTCGAGGACGGGTCAGGGCGCGTCCGGGCCGCCTGCGGGGTGAGCGTGGCCCCCCGCCGGCTCGCGGACAGGCAGGTTCGGGTGGCACATCATGTACCACGCCTCCCGCAGCGTCGAGAGGATGTGGCTGAGACGAACGGTGCTCTCGCCCCCGGCGCGGACGCGGTGCGTCACCGGCACCTCGACGACGCGGTACCCGAGGACGTTGGCCTTGGCGAAGATCTCGGCGTCCACGAAGAACTGGTCCGAGTCGATGGTGACCTCGTCGAAGATGCGCCGCCGGTACACCTTCAGGGCACAGTCGCAGTCGCGGACCCGCACGCCGAACAGAACCCCGATGAATTTCTTGAAGCCCTTCGAGAAGACCTTCCGCATCCACGGGTCCTGGCGGTCGGCCCGGTAGCCGGTCACGATATCGGCCTCGCCGATGCGGTCCAGCAGCAGGCCGATCTCCTGCGGGTCGAACTGGCCGTCGCTGTCGCTGTAGCCGACGAGCGGCATCGCGGCCGCCTGGAACCCCGTCCGCAGGGCCGCCCCGTAGCCGCGGTTCGGCCGGTGATGCAGGGCCCGCACGGCGTCGTGCGCCTCGGCCAGTTGGTCGGCCAACTCCGCCGTGCCGTCGGTCGACCCGTCGTCGACGAGCAGGACCTCGTACCGGTCGCAGTACCGGTCGAGGGCCCTCAGGAACCCCTCCGTCACCGACCGCAGGTTCTCTACCTCGTTGTACGCCGGCAGCACAAGGCTCAGCCCGTGCCGCGCGCCCCCCTTCTTGCCGTCGGTCATTGGGTCTCTCCCGCCGCGTCCCCCGCGGCTTCGGGCACGGCCAGCACCATCGGCCGCCGGTGCCCCTGGGGCGTCGCCAGCACCGGCTCCAGCCGGATGGCGCCGCCCCACGCCCCGCGGCGCAGCGCCCTGGCGTCCTCCAGGACCAGCCACGTCTCGCCCGCGGCCAGGCGCGCAGCCAGGAACTGCCGCGGTCCCGTCTCCAGATGCTCCTGGAGGGTCACCAGATCGCCTAACTCGAAGGCCAACTCGTGGCACTCGGCGACGGCCAGGAGCACCCCCGCCTCGGGCGCGTGAGCCGCTCGCCACGTCCTCGTCCGCGCCGCCAGCGGCGCCAGGCTCCGCATCCGGTCGAGCGTCGGCACCACGCCGACGATGAACACAAGGTACGCCAGCAGCGTCGTCGTGACAAGGAGCGGCACCGCCCGCCCCGGCCGCGACCGGACGACCGCCGCCAGTGCCGCCGCGCCACCCACCGCCATCGGCGCCGTCAGCAGGACCATCAGCCACGCCGAGGCGCCCAAGTCCTCCGCCAGCGCCCCGAAGACGGCCCGGTCGGTCTCGTTCAGCCCCTGGGCCGAGGCCAGCCACGCCTGCGCCCCGGGCCAGGCGGCCAGCCCCCCAAGGGCCGCGCCCAGCAGCACCGTCACGACCGCCACCGTCGCCATCGCGACCACCACCCACGGCCGCAAGGCCCGGTCCCGCTCATGGGCCGCCACGTAGTGGTCCAGGAAGTGGCCGATGAGCACCGCCGCCGCCGGGTAGGCCACGAAGAGATACTCGTCCTTGCGGAACGAGACCGCAGAGAAGAAGACGAACGAGCCGACGTACCACGCGAAGGCCAGGAGCAGGCCCCGCCGCACCGGCCGCGAACTCCTGCGAAAGACCTGCACCAGCGCCCCCGGCAGGAAGACCACCCACGGGAAAAGGTCGCGGCACACCGCCGGGATGTAGTACCACCAGGACGTGGTCTTCTCGAAGACGCCGGTCCCGGTGGCCCGGCCAAAGACGTGAAGGCCCCAGTAGACGCGGCTGAACGCCCCGCCGGTGAGGACGTGGGCGATGAGGTGCCACGGGGCCGCCATCCCCACGAGCACCGCCATGCCCGCCAGCGGCCGCACGCGCCGCAGCCGCGCCCGCAGCGTGCCGTCCCGCAGGCCCAGCGCCAGGTACGCCCCGGCCGCCAGCAGCGGGATCACCAGCGACGTGGCCTTGACGAGCGTGCCCAACCCGGCCAGGCCCCAGAAGAGGTACGCCTCCCACGGGCGGCCCTTGCCGGACTCGGCCCGGTAGAAGAAGAGCATCGCCCCGGTGATACAGGCCACCAGCATCGGATCGAGGACGGCCGCGCGGCTCCACCAGAGGACCTTCGGTGTGCTCAGGAGGACGAGGGCGGCAATGAGTCCGGCCCGCTCGCCGGCGATCGCCCGGCCCAGCGCCCATGTCGCCAGGACCATCGCCACAAAGCTGAGGGCGCTTGGCAGCCGCGTTGTCAGCCGCGTCACCTCGCCACCCGGCCAGCTCGCCAAGGCCGCGGCCCAGTAGTAGAGCGGCGGCTTCTGGTAGTTCAGGGCGTCGGGAGCTTCGGCGGAGAACTGCGGCACGAGGCGCGGGTCGGGCTTGTCCGCGGGCCAGGCGGCGGCGTGGAGCATCGCCCGGGCGACCCGCGCGGCCCGGGCCTCGTGGGCCGTGAACAGGCCCCGCTCGCTTGTCCGCCAGAGCCCGAGCGCCGCGGCCGCCAGCGCCAGCACCAGCGCCTGGCGCACGGCTCGCCCGTGGGCGTTGTCGCGGGGCGCGGGGGCCGGTTCCAGATGGTCCGTGTCGGGGTCCATGAATCCGGGTACGCTATCGGCCGGCCCACCGGGCCGCAACCCTAAACCGCCCGCCCCCCTCGGGCAATGCCCGAATCCGCCCGTACGGCCTACTCGAACGGCCACCCGGCGGCCACCAGGGCCGCGCACATGCGCAGGTCTTCCGGCGTGGTGATCTTGAAATTGGCGGCATCGCCGGCCACCATGGCCACCTCGAACCCCATGGCCTCAACGAGCTGCGCGTCGTCGGTCACCGGGCCGACCACTTCGCCCCGCCGCGCGTACGCCCGGGCGATGACCTCGCGGCGAAAGGCCTGGGGCGTCTGGGCCAACCACAGGCCCTGGCGCGGCACCGTCTCGAGGACCATGTGCCGGTCGCCGACGCGCTTGACGGTGTGGTCGACCATGCGGCCGACGACGGCGGCGCCGCTCTCGACGGCCACCCGCATCGCCTCCTCGATGACGGCCGGGCGGATCAGCGGCCGCACCGCGTCGTGCACCACGACGACCTCGGTGCCCCCGTCGGTCGCCTCGAGGGCGGCCGCGACGCTGCCGAGACGGTCGTCGCCGCCCGCGACCACCGTGACGGGCACGGCGCCCGACCCGGCGTCGCCGACGGCCGCGCGGACCTCGTCCAGCCTATCCTTCGGGGCCGCCACGACCACGTCGCGTACGGCGGCCACGTCGAGGAACCGGCGGAGGGTGTGGCGGAGGACCGGCTGACCGGCCAAGTCGGCCAGCACTTTCGTGGCGGGCGACGCGCCGGCGGGCGCGGCCCGGACAAACCGTTCGCCCCGGCCGGCGGCCGGGATGATCACACTGGCGTCAGGCACTGGGCGTCCCCCCGCCCGTGCGGACCGGCCGGTCCTGCCGACCGGCACCGCTGTCCCTGGTCAACGACGCGACACGATACGACATGACGGCCACCGGCTATGCCCCGGCGGCTTACTGAAGCATACCGGCGCCAGCGGCGCCGTGTCAAAGATTCAGCGTGACTTTTCCGTCGAAGTTCTGCACATTCCGCTATTTCCGGCCCCGCCGCCCGTAGTTGCCATCGTCGCCGAGGCGGCCGAAGACCATGCGGCCGGCGCTCGTCTGGAGGCAACTCGTCACGGTCAGGTTCACGCGGCTCCCCACGTGGCCGCGCCCGTTCTCCACCACCACCATCGTCCCGTCGTCCAGGTACCCGACGCCCTGGCCCTCTTCCTGGCCCTCGCGGACGAGGTCGACCTCCAGCGGCTCGCCCGGCAGGAACGCCGGCTTCAGCGCGTTCGCCAGGTCATTGATATTGATCACGTCCACGTCGCGCACCCGCGCCACCTTGTTCAGGTTGTAGTCCCCCGTGACGACGCGCGCGGAGCGCTGCTGGGCCAGGCTCACGAGCATCTCGTCGACACCGGCCCCGGGCCCGACAGGGGGCGCGGCATCGTCGATGGTGATATCGACCTCGGGGTTCGTGCGCAGCCGGTTCAGCATGTCCAGGCCGCGCCGGCCCCGGTTCCGCTTCAGCTTGTCCTCGGCGTCGGCCACCGCCTGGAGCTCGCGGAGGACGAAGCGCGGCACGACAAGGGGGGCGTCAAGGAACCGGCTCTCGGCGATGTCGGCAATGCGGCCGTCGATGATCGCGCTGGTGTCCAGCAGCATCGGCCGCCCCCCCTTCGCCTGCTTCGCGAACTCGATGTACGGGAGGATGAACCGGAAGTCGCTCCGCGTCTGCAGGATCAGCGACACCGCCAGGTACGACGCCACCACCGCCACCGCCACCTTCAGGGCCCCCTTCGCCTCGGCCGTCGCCGGCCACGCCGACATCTCGATGATCGGCCCCATCAGCATCGATACCACCAGCCCCGCGATCAGCCCGAAGAAGACCGCCGAGATGACGCTGATGTCCTTCCGCCGGTACAGGGCGTCCAGCCCCACGAATACCAGCGCCAGGACCATAAACACCACCATCCCCCAGAACGGCCGGTCGCTCAGCACCGCATCCCCGCCCGACAGGGCCATGCCGAAGTGGTAGCCGCTGGCGGCCATCGCGACGAAGAAGATGAGGCGGATGAGAAAGACGAGCATGACTGGACCTCCCCACTGGATAACCGGTGCCGGGGGTATGGATTCGGGATAAAGGCCCCGGCGGGCCCCATTATAGTGCGCGGCGGCGGGGAAAGCACGGATCGCCACGGCCTCAGCCGCTCGTATCCACGTCGACGATCGCGCGGAGCGCCGCCCGGTAGTCCTCGAACGCCCGCCGCCCGCCACGGGCCAAGTGGACGAACGTCCTGGGCTTGCGGCCGACGAAGCCTTTGCGGACGGCAACGTAGCCGGCCGCCTCGAGCTTCTGCAGGTGCGCCCCGAGGTTGCCGTCGGTCAGACCGAGATGGTCGCGGAGGAACGTGAAGTCGCCCTCCGCGTCGGGCTCCAGGCCCGCCAGGGCCGCGACGATGCGGAGGCGGACCGGTTGGTGGATGAGGGGGTCGAGGTCAGCCATGGCCGCCCCCCCTCCGCGCCTGGACCGTCAGGTAGAGACCGCTCCCGAGCAGGGCCGCGCCGCCCGTCGCCGCCAGCCACAGGTTCAGCGTCCCCCAGCCGCGCGGTGACAGGAAGTAGCCCACGACCGCGGCCGCCGTCACCACCAGGCCCAGAACCACCATGAACCGGAAGCGGAGCCAGAGGCCCATGACCACGTACGCGAACATGATGAAGGTGACCACGAAGGTCAGGAACTGCTCGTGCCGCCATGGCGCGAGCACGATCAGCGTCAGTACGCCGTAGGCGAGCACCGCCACCCAGAAGGCGAAGAGTCGGCGGCCTTCCTCCCGCGCGGCCTCGCTGCGGACCGGCCCCCGCAAGGGGCGGACCCAGCCCAGGTAGATCGTCCCGAGGATGCCCACCACGTCGCCCACGGTCCAGGCCCACCCCGTCCAGCCGGGCCGGTAGTGGGCCGTCAGGAAGCAGGCGACCCAGATGACGCCCCAGAGGATGAGAATGGGGCCCACCTCCTGGTACGCGAGGCGGCGGCGGATGGCAAGGCCTTCGCGGTCGGCCTCGCGGAGGGCGGCTTCGGCGTCACGGCGGTCCCCGTCGGCTCGGTCGGCATTCACGGCCGTCTCTCCTTTCGCACGGCGCCACCCACTGGGCGGCGCACTCGCTCTGTTTCACAGAGTACTCTGTATCGGCGCCCTTGTCAAGCGGCTTTCCCGGGAATTCTTCGGCTTGGCCGCGCGTCTCAAGAGGTGACGGGCCGGAATCCGCTGGGAGCCCGCCTCCAGTGCCGGTACGATGGGGCACACGATTCGGGGGGGGAACTCAAACCATGGAGACGCGCATGTCCTTCTTTGCACTCATCGTCGCGGCCGTCGGCGGGTTGGGCCTGCTCGGGGCACTGGGCGGGCTCGTCGCCTTCATCGTGGGCCTGGCACGGGGCTCGAAGGGCCTCTGGATCGGCGGCCTGGTGGTCGGCCTCATCGCCCTGCTGCTCGTGGGCGGCCTGGCCGTGCTCGGGGCCGTGGCCTTCTTGACGGATGGGCAGCGGGTATCCATGCAGACGGCGGTGGCAATGGAAGCGCCGATGGCGATGGAGGCCCATGCCGTCGCGGCCGGCAGCGAGGCCGCGCGGGCCCGGCAGTGGTTCCGCGAGGGCACCGGCCTGACCTTGCCCCCCGACGCCACCTTCCTTGGCGGCCGCAACCACGCCGCCTTCCTCGCGGAGAGGCACGTCCTCTTCCACGTGTCGCCCGAGGTCCAGGCGCAGCTCGACGCCAAGCTGACCCGGACGGACGCCGTCCCGGAGCACCTTGCGGTCTCCGGCATCGCCCGCGACGAACTGCCGGCCTGGAACGCGGAGATCGCGCGCCCCGGCACCCTGTACTACGAGCACGAGACGGGCGACGCCGAGACCGGCGGGTACCTGACGGCCGTCGCCTATCACCCCGAGACCGGCCTGCTGTACTTGGCGATGGTGGAATACGCCCCCTGAGCGGTGCTTGCCGCCCATGCCGCGGAACGCTTGCCCTCCGCAACGCCCTGCTTCTATACTTGCCGCCGACGCTGAGCCTCCAACGCCGAAAGGACGAGACCATGGCCGCGGTCAACTGGGGCACCATCGGGTGCGGCGACGTGTGCGAGAAGAAGGCGGGTCCGGCGCTCTACGGCGTCGACGACAGCCGCCTGGTGGCGGTGATGCGGCGGACGCGCGAGAAGGCCGAGGACTTCGCCCGCCGCCACAGCGTGCCGCGCTTCTACGACGACGTGGACGCCCTCCTCGCCGACGACGAGGTCGACGCCGTGTACGTCGCGACGCCCAACCACACGCACCTGGAGCCGGTGCTGGCGGCCGCGGCGGCGGGCAAGCACGTCCTGGTCGAGAAGCCCATGGCCCGCAACACCGCCGCCTGCCAGCAGATGATCGACGCCTGCCGCGAGGCCGACGTCGTCCTGGCCGTCGCCTACTACCGCCGGTGCTACCCGACCATCCTGCGGGCCAAGGCCCTCGTCGACGAAGGCGCCATCGGCACCCTCCGCGAGATTCGCATCAACGACGAGTTCCCCCTCAGCCACCGGCTCGACCTGATGCACTTCTTCGCCGGCGACGCCCGCACCGTCTGGACCCGGACCGAAGACCTGCCTCCGTGCAGCCACGCCGAGCGCGGGCCGATGCTGTACGTGCGGCACGCGAGCGGGGCCGTCTGCGTGACGCCGGTCGGCTGGGACGAGAACCTCGTGCCGGAGACGCTGGACCTGCGCGGCTCGCTGGGGCGGATCCTGATCCTCGACCTCAAGGGCGGCCTGCTGGTGGTGCACCGCGGCCAGGAGAAGACCCGCGAGGACCTCGGCCCCCTGCCCGCCACGCACTGGGGCCTGGTGGAGAACTTCGTCGCCCACGTGAAGGACGGCACCGCGCTCGCCTGCGACGGCGTCGAGGGCCGCAAGTCCACCGTCATCCTCGACATCGTCGGCGACTTGGCGCCCGACGGCCCCGAGATCGACGTCGACTACACCTAACGCGGGCGGCTGCGGCCGCTCTCCCGAATCCGCGCGAGCACCCCTTCGAGGCGCTCGACGACGTCCGGCCGCTCGCCGTACAGGTTGGTCGTCTCCTGCCAGTCCTCGTCCATGTCGTAGAGCTGGCCGGGCAGGTCGTCGGTCTGCTCGATGCCCTTGGCGTCCTGTTCGAATCCGCCGGAGTTGCGGCCGCAGCAGAGCTTCCACCGCCCCTCGCGGATTCCGAACATGCCGCGCACCGAATGGTGCACCAGCGTCGGCCGCGTCTCCCCGTCCTCGCCCGAGAGCAACGGCAGGAAGCTGAAGCTGTCCTCAGCGGCGTTCTCCGGCAGGGCCGCGCCCGTGATGTCGGCACAGCTCGCCATCAGGTCGGCCAAGCAGATCATCCGGTCGCACTCGGTGCCGGCGCGGATGCGCTCCGGCCAGCGGACCACGAAGGGCTCCCGGTGGCCGCCGTCCCAGATATGCGCCTTGAAGCCGCGCAGGTCGCCGCACGACTTGTGCCCGTGGCGGTCGCCGTCCACATCCGCCGGGCGCGCCCCGTTGTCGCTCGTCACCATCAGGAGCGTGTTGTCGGCAATGCCTAGGTCGTCCAGCGTCTCCAGCACCTGGCCGACCACCCAATCGACCACGCACACCATGTCGCCGCGCGGCCCGGCCTGGCTCTTGCCCTGGCAGAAGTCGGGCGCCTCGCACGGCCGGTGCGGCGCCGACGGCGTCAGGTACAGGAAGAACGGCTTGTCCGGGTCGGCCTCGTGGGTCTTGCGGAGCCAGGCGACGGCCTTCTCGGCGTGGTGGACATCCACCTGGTCGTCGCGCCATCCGGGCACCATCAGGCCCTTGCGCTGCTGGGCGTGGTACGGCTGCTTCTCCACCGACGGGATGCCGACCGTCCGGTCGTTCTCGACGAAGCAGTACGGCGGCATGTCGAGCGAGCCGGCGATGCCGAAGAAGTAGTCGAACCCGAGGGCGGTCGGCCCGCCGACAATCGGCTTCGCGTAATCGACCCGTTCGTCCAGGTCTTCCTTGGCGCTGAAGTCAGGGCTGATGTGGTCCTTGCCCTGCCACTCCCAGCCGCAGTGCCACTTACCGACGGCCGCCGTCGCGTACCCCCGGGCCTTCAACATCGACGCCACGGTCATTCGGGCCGGGTCGATGAGCGGCAGCGAGAAGCCCCACTCGACGCCCCACTTCAGGGCGTACCGCCAGCAGTAGCGGCCCGTGAGCGCCGCCACGCGGCTGGGCGTGCACACGGACGCGGCCGCGTGACAATCCGTGAAGCGCATGCCCTCGGCGGCCACGCGGTCCATGTTGGGCGTCGGAATCTTCTCGGCCCCGTAGCACCCGAGGTCGCCGTAGCCCATGTCATCGGCCATG
>CAYNLG010000036.1:0-4121 GCA_964397995.1 uncultured Anaerolineales bacterium | reverse complement strand
AGATGATGTTCGGTCGCTCAGCCATGCCTCGTCCTCCGCTCCTTCCTGGCGGGACCGCGCCGGCGGCGCCCGCGGATCAGAACAACTCGACCACGATACCCCAAAGCGGCGGCCCGAAGAGGATGCACCCGACGGAAACCGCCCCGATGGCCGCCAGCAGCACCGCGCCGGCCGCCACGTCTTTCGCCACCTTCACCGCCGGGTGCCGGTCCTCGGTGATGGCGTCGGCGAGCACCTCCAGACCCGTGTTGAAGGCCTCGGCCACCCAGACGATGGTGACGGCCACCGTCAGGACGGTCCACTCGATGGCCTCCAGATGGAGCGCCGCCGCCAGCCCGCACGCCAGGACCGTCGCGACGGCGTGCAGCCAGGCGTTGTGCTGGCTGCGGAGGACGAACCGCAGGCCCGAGAACGCATGCCGGAAACTCCGCACCCGGCCGACCACCGTGAACGGGGAGGCGTACCGCGGTTCGCTCTCCGCACGGCGCTCGTGGCGGCGTTCCGACTCGGGTCCATCGGTCAAGGCGACACCCTCGCGCGTCGGCGGGGGGGGGGGGCACCACGCGGCCACGCCCGGCGACGGGGTCATCAAACCGGCCGGATTGTAGCGCCCGGCCGCGAAGGCCGCAAGGCGAATCGCGGGACACCCCCACCCCCCCGCGGGGCGGACCGTGTGCCGGAAGACCGTTGACGCGGGGCGGGGGGCGCTGCTTTACTGTGAAAGACGAGACTCTGGGCGCCATGCAGTCGGCACGAACCTGAAGACGCGTTGAGGAGAGCCCCCATGTCTACCGGCGAAACGCCTCCGGCCGCACCGCAGCAGCCCGACCAGCCCGCCCCCGGCGCCGCGCCGCCTCCCGCCGGCGGGGAACTGAAGAACAAGCTCGTGGCCGGCCTGCTCGGGATCTTCCTGGGCGGCTTCGGCATCCACCGCTTCTACCTCGGGTACTCGAAGATCGGCGTCATCCAGATCGTCGTGACCGTGGTGACGTGCGGGGCCGGGGCCCTCTGGGGTTTCATTGAGGGCATTCTCATCCTCGTCGGCTCGACGATCACCACCGACGTCGACGGCAGGCCGCTGACCCAATAGCGTCTGCCCGCGAGCGGAACACCTCGTTACCCGGCGCCGGGCGTGTGCCGCGCCGTGGTCTCATGCGCCGACGTCGGGCGCCTCAATCCCCTGCACCCGCCGCGCGTGACGCCCGCCGTCGAACGGCGTCTCCAGGAAAAGCTTCAGCATCTCCAGGACGTCTTCGAGAGCGAGCAGGCGCTGGCCGAAGCTGATGGCGTTGGCGTCGTTGTGGGCCCGCCCCAGGCGCGCCGCCTCCGCACACCACGCCACCGCGCACCGCACGCCGCGCACCCGGTTCGCCACCATCGCCTCGCCGTTGCCGCTCCCGCCGAGGACGACGGCCCGGTCGGCCTGGCCGCGTGCCACCGCCTCGGCCGCCGGCCGGATGAACGCGGGATAGTCGCACCGCGCGTCCGAGTCGGTGCCGAAGTCCACGACCTCGTGGCCGTGGTCAAGCAGCCACGCCTTGATGGCTTCCTTGTAGGCGAAGCCGGCGTGGTCCGAGCCGAGCGCGATCTTCACGAGCCGCCCCTTCCCTTGGGCGTGCACGGGCACCCGCCCGTATCGACCACCCGCACGGTCACCGGCGGCAGCGGCGCCAGGCGGCCGACATAGCGGCCCTTCAGCTCGCCGCGCGGCCCGGCGTAGGCCTTGTCGAGCGCCCCGGTCAGGATCACGTCGCCCGGTTCCAGCGCCTGGCCCCGCGCCACCAGCTTGTTCGCCAGCCACACGAGCACGGTCCACGGGCTGCCCATGACGCTGGTGGCGTCACCCCGGTAGACGACCGTGCCGTCCTGCTCGACGACGCCGGTCAGGGCCTCAACGTCCACGGCAGCCGGGTCGCGGCCCGGCCCGAGGGCGAAGCGGAACGCCCCGACGCCGTCGGCAACGATGTCGGGCACCTGCCGCTCGGCGCCCTGAACGAAGCGGTTGTCCGGGATGTCGAAGCCCGCGTGGACGCTTCGCACGGCCGGCTTGATGGCGGCCGCGGAGGTGACGGGCTTGTCAACGCGGCGACCCATGACGAAGGCCACCTCGGCCTCGATATGGAACGCGTGGAAGTCGCCCAGGTCCAGCGTCCCGCCGTCGGCGACCCGCTGCGACGCAAAGAGCGGCCCGTACGCCGGCTCCGGGATGTTCCAGGCCTTCTGCGACGCCTCGCTCGCGTAGCCGACCTTGTAGCCGACGACCTCGTCGCCGGCGGCCACGAGCCGCGCGGTAACGGCCTGCTGGACGTCGTAGGCCTCGTCCAGCGAGAACGGGCCGAACGTCCGTGTCAGCAGCGCCAGCGGCCGGCCCGTCTCGCGGGCATTCAGCACGGCCTCCACCTTCGAGGCCGGGCGGTCCGACTGGGGCCCGCAGCCGGCCAGCGCGGCGGCCAGGGCGCCCAGCGTACAGCAGATGACGGTGCGGCGCATGGGGGTCCTCCCTCTCCGGTTCTTGGGACCGCTATTATGCCCGGCCCGGGCGGCCTTGACAACCACCGCGCGGCCGGGGTATCGTTCTGTGTTCACGATGATGGGTCCGCTCCGCCCGTGCCCCAATCGCACCCGCGGTAGCGGCCCCGACCCGCGAGGAACGCCATGACCGCCCCCACCGGCCCCGCCCTGCGACCGAACCCCGCCGGCGACACCCCCGAGGTCCATCCGACCGCCTGGGTCGACCCGGCGGCCGTGCTGATCGGCAAGGTCCGCGTCGGGCCGCGGTCGCTGGTCGCCCCCGGGGCGGTCATCCGGGCCGACGAGGCCGCCGAGGGCGGCGTGGCGGCCATTGATGTGGGCCCCGAGTGCAACGTCCAGGACGGGGCCGTCCTCCACGCCCTGGCCGGGACGCCCGTCGTCCTGGGCCCCCGGACGAGCGTCGCCCACGGCGCGGTCGTCCACGGCCCCTGCCGCGTCGGCCAGGGCTCGTTCATCGGCTTCCGGGCGGTCGTCTTCGGGGCGACCCTCGGGGCGGGCGTCCGCATCGGCTCCGGCGCGGTCATCCAGAACGTCGGGATTCCCGACGGAACGGCCATCGCGCCCGGCGCAATCATCCTCACAAGCAAGGACGTCGTCGGCCTGCCCCCGGCCACCGCCGAGGACCGGGCCTTCATGGACGAGGTCGTCGAGACCAACCTGACACTGGCCGAGGGCTACCGGGCCCTGGCCGACCGGGCGGACGGCTGACCCGCCCTCCCCGAGCGAGGACCGGATGGGACGCACCCTCGAGGTCCGCGGCGCGCGGACCCACAACCTGAAGGGCATCGACGTCTCGATCCCCCACCGGGCCCTGACCGTCGTCACCGGCGTCTCGGGCTCCGGCAAGTCGAGCCTCGCGTTCGACACCCTCTACGCCGAGGGGCAGATGCGGTACGTCGAGAGCCTCTCGGCCTACAGTCGCCAGTTCCTGGAGCAGATGGAACGGCCGCCCGTCGACAGCATCTCCGGCCTGCTCCCCGCCATCCGTTCCTGGCTGTTGTTGATGAGTTCGCTCATGGCGGATTCCTCGGTTTGCGGGGGCTTGGTCGAGGTACTGGTCAGGGATCGGGCTCCAGGCGTGATGCACGTGACAGGGGCGGCCGGGTTGCCATGTGCTGCGCGAGCGCGCCCGCGCCGCAGAATCCCGACGCCGGCAGGGATCCCAGCGCGATCATCGTCCGGACAGCATGGACCGCCGAATCGGTGAGCATTCGCGCTCCCGCAGCAACTTTATTAGGACAATAGTATATGAATATATCTTGTGACTGAGCAACACCTTATGCTCAGTGCGCACGAACCCTATCACGAAATCGCTACGGCTACGACCGACCATCGCGCGGTAAGTTCCAATCCCCCGTGACCCCCTGCCGAGCGCGCGAGGCCCGCCATTCGACACGACGAACCCAACGACGGAACTGCCGGTCGACGGCGCGGGATCACCGCTCTCGCCGTCGCCGTGACCCTGGCCGCCGGGGTGCTGGGCGGGCTCGGCACCTTCACCTTCGGCTACGGCAACGGTGCGGCCTACCTGAGCAACGACCCGCAGGCCTGCACCAACTGCCACGTCATGCAGGAGCAGTACGACTCGT
>CAYNLG010000035.1:0-36256 GCA_964397995.1 uncultured Anaerolineales bacterium | reverse complement strand
CCCCCCGACATCTGGTGCGGGTACTCGCTGACACGGTCCTCGGGCGACGGAATGCCGACCTTGCGGAGCATCTCGACGGCGCGGCCCATGGCGGCGTCGCGGCCGAGGCCCTCGTGGGTCGTCACGGCCTCGGCAATCTGGTCCCCCACCGTGAAGACCGGGTTCAGGCTCGTCATCGGTTCCTGAAAGATCATCGAAATCCGGTTGCCGCGCACCGACCGCATCGCCGCCTCGTCGGCCTGCACGAGGTCGCGGTCGCCGAGGAGGATGCGGCCGCTGACGATGCGGCCCGGCGGGTCCGGCACCAGCCGCAGGATCGACAGCGCCGTCACCGTCTTGCCGCACCCGCTCTCGCCGACTAGGGCGAGCGTTTTGCCGCGCGGCACCTCGAAGTAAACGTCCTCGACGGCGCGGGCGACGCCTTCGTCGGTGAAGAAGCGCGTCGTCAGGCCCTCGACGCGAAGCAGCAGGTCGTCGGGTTGGCTCACGGCGGCTCCTTCGTCAGACTCTCAGGCGCGGGTCGATGGCGTCGCGGATGCCCTCGCCCAGGAGGTTGTACGCGAAGACGGTCACGAAGATCGCCCCGCCCGAGGAGGCCCAGACCCACCAGTACTCCAGGTGCTGACGGCCGTCGTTCAGCATCGTACCCCAACTCGGTGTCTGCACCAGGTTCAGGAACGCCAGCGACGCCTCCAGGAACACCGCCGCCGCGATCCCGAACGTGGCCCCCACCAGGATCGGCGCCAGGCCGTTCGGGACAGCGTGGCGGATGAGCATCCACGGCGTGGGGACGCCGAGGGCGCGGGCGGCCGTCATGTAGTCCTCGCCGCGGATGCGCAGCAGCTGCGCGCGCATCTGCCGGTACGTCCCCGTCCAGCCCGTCACGCCCAGCACCAGCACCACCGTCCAGATGGGCTCGACCGACGCCGGCACCACCGTCAGGATGATGATAATCAGGATCAGCCGCGGGATGCACATGAAGACCTCGGCCACGCGCATCAGGACCAGGTCCAGCGTGCCGACGAAGTAACCGCTCGCCGCCCCCAACAGGATGCCGATCGCCACGCTGATGCCCACCGCGACGAAGCCGATCGACAGGGCCGTCCGTGCCCCGTACAAGATGTTCAGGAAGATGTCGTCGCCCAGGCGGCCGGTGCCCAGCGGGTGAGCCCACGAGGGCGGCTGCTCTTTGAAGGCCAGCTCGCGGTACCCCGGGTTGCGGGGGTACGCGATGGGCGGGAACCAGGCGTCCTCGACCTGGTCGGCCCGTTCCAGGAAGAATCCGTACCGCCGCTCCGGCGTCCGCTCGAGGCCCAGGCCAGCGGCCAGCACCACGAGGAGCACGGCATGGAGCGCCAGGGCCCGCAGCACAGGGCTCCCCCCGGCCGCCTCCGCGTGCCGGCGGATCAGCCGCGCCGCGAGCGGCACCAGCGCCACCAGCACCAGCGCCGCCATGGCCACGTACTCGGCGTTCGTCAGGTACCGGAAGATGGGCCACGAGACCTCGCCGCCCTCGACCCAGCGGATGGGCACCGCCCCGGCGATGAACGGGGCGAAGACGGCCGCCACCGCCAACACCGCCACCACCGCGAGGCTGATCATCGCCGAGAGCCGCTTCCTGAGCTGGCCCCAGACGATGGCCCCGTACGTCCGGGGCGGCCCTGGCGGAAGGCCCGCGGCGGCAGCCGTCGCGATGGCGGTGTCTTTACTCATACCGCACCCTCGGATCGGCCCACGCGTACAGGAGGTCGCCCGCCAACAGCGCCAGCAGCGTCAGCGTCCCGAAGACGAGCGTCCCGAACATGACCACCGCCAGGTCCCGGCTCTGGGCCGCCCCCACCACTAGCAGGCCCATCCCGTGGATCGAGAAGATCTTCTCGACGATCACGCTCCCGCCCAAGAGCGCCGGCAGCATCATGATCATCGTCGTGATCATCGGGAGCAGGCTGTTGCGGAGGGCGTGCCGGTAGACGACCCGCCGCTCGCCCAGGCCCTTGGCCCGGGCCGTCCGCACGTAGTCCGCCCGCAGGTTCTCCAAGAGGCTCGCCCGCCCGAGCTTCGCCAGGTACGCCAGCCCGCCGTAGACGAGGCACGTGATGGGCAGCACGACGTGCCATGCCAGGTCCTTCAGCCACTGCCACGTCGTGAAGGCCTCGTGCCCCGACGCATGGAGCCCCGCCACCGGAAAGAGTTCCCATCCGATGCCGCCGCGCCCCAGGAAGCCGATCAGCAGCGTCCCCGCGAGGATGGCCGGGACGCTCCAGAGCAGGAGCAGGCCGAACGTGGCCACCCGGTCGAAGAGGCGGCCCTGGTACTGGGCCGAGACGAGGCCCACGGGGATGGCGATGAGGAAGATGCAGAGTTCGGCGATGACGTTGAGCGGCACCGTCACCTTCGCCCGCTCCAGGTAGAGCAGCGGCGGGCTCTTCGACCCGCCCGACGTCGTGTACTTCATGCTCTCCCCGAAGTCGCCGCGCACCATGTGGCCCACCCAGCGGACGTAGCCGTAGGCGGCATTGAGGAGCTTCTCGGCAACATCGATGTGCTCGGGGTCGGTGCCCCAGAGGTTGTAGTCGCGGAGGCCCAGCCGCTCGCGGATCGCGTCGGCCTCGTCGGCGAAGACCTGGGGATCGATGTCGCCGGCCTGGGCCCGGATCATCGCCGCCACGGGGTCGCCGGGCGCGAGCCGCACGATGCCGTAGGTCAGCATCGTGATGCCGAGGATCGTCGGAATCACCAGGAGGAGCCGCTTGAGGACGTAGGTCTTCACGGCGCGGCCTCCCCGGCCTCACGCCGCTTGCTCGGGGGAATCCACCACTCCTCCGGCTCCATGCCCAGCTTGTGGACGATGGTGTTCCGGACCTCGGCCCGGACGGCCATGCGGCTCTCGCGGGCGATGAAGAAGGTGTAGGGCTGCTCGCGGTGCAGCAGGCGATGGAACTCGTGATAGAGGGCGTTGCGAACGTCCGCGTCGAGTTCGGCCCGGGCCCGCATGATCAGCTCGTCGGCCCGGGCATTGCGGAAGGAGATAAAGTTGTGTCCCTGGTTCGCAATCTGGTCGCTGTGCCAGATCTGGTACGGATCGCTCTCGACGCCGCCGCCCCCCCACGCGAGGATCACCGCGTCGAAGTCCCGCTGGTCGAGCTTCAGCACGAACACGGACCACTCGACGAAGCTGATCTGGACGTCGATGCCCGCGCGGCGGAACTCCTCCTTGAGGATTCGCGCCAGGTCCTGCGCCACCTGGTTGCCGCTGGGAATCGTCCACTCATACTCGAACCGGTTCCCCTCGGGGTCCTCCAGCCATCCGTCGGCGTCGCGGTCTTTCCACCCGGCCTCGGCCAGCAGCGCCATCGCCTTCGCGCGGTCGTACGGGAGCGGCTCGACGTCCGGGGCCGCCTGCGGCCCTTCCGGCCAGAACGGCCCCGTCGCCACCTGGCCCATGCCCTGGTAAATGTACTGCAGGAGCCGCTTGCGGTCGATCAGGTGGGTCATGGCCCGCCGGACCCGGGGCTCGCCGAAGATGGGGTGCGGCCGGGCGACGCGCTCCGGCTCGCCATCGGCGCCCGTCACGGTCTCGTACGTCGCGTTGTTCCAGCCGATGAACGAGTACCCGTTCGCGGGCGTCCCGTAGCGGTACATCCGGAAGGCCTTGCCCCGGTCCGGCCGGGCCGCCAGCTTGATCCACCACTCGGGCGAAAGGCTGACGGCGTGGAGGTCGCCGCTCAGGAATGCCTGGACCGACGCCTGCTCCTCGAGGATCAGACGGAAGACGACGCGGTCGAACGCGCGCGGCTTGCCCCAGTAACGGTCATTGCGGCGAAGGATGATCTCCTGGCCGGTCGTCCAGGAGTCGAAGACGTACGGGCCGCTGCCGACGAAGCCCTGGACGAGGTCGTTGAAACGGACGCCCTTCTCCTCGCTCCGCACGTTCTCTTCGTAAAGGTGCCTGGGCAGGACGGGCGCCATGCCGCCGCTGACCTCGGCGGTCTTGAAGTACGGCTGCTTCCACCGGTAGCGGACGGTGTGGGGCCCGAGGGCTTCGCAGCTCTCGCAGTCGCTGAAGTACGAGGCCATGCTCCGAGCGTCGATCTTCGGGTTCGTCACCGCCTCGTACGAAAAGACCACGTCCTCGGCCGTCACGGGATGCCCGTCGGAGAACCGAGCCTCGGGCCTCAGGTGGAAGGTGACGGTGCGGCCGTCCTCGGAGACTTCCCAGCGCTCGGCGAGCAGGCCCTTGAGTTCGCCGGTATCGAGGTCGCGTTCCGTGAGGGCCTCGAAGACGTAGTCGTTGACGATCCGCTCGTACAGGTCCTTGCCCGTGAGCGGGTTGAGGTTCTGCGGCTCGCTCGTCATGTTCCGGTACAGCGTGCCGCCCATCTGCTCGGGCGTGAACGCGGGGAGGTCGGCCGCCGCAAGGGCCGGGGCCAGCGCCGCCAGCGCCAGGCACGCCACGGCCGCCCCCAGTCGGCGGCGCGATCCCCTTGCGCCGTCTCCGGCCGGTCGACGGCGCCGGGTCGCGGCCAAGCATGAACGTGGCGTGTGCGTCACTCGGGCCATTCCCCCGTGAAGACCTCTTCGGCGGGGCCCGTCAGGCGGACCTCGGCGTCGGCGGCGGGCCAGTCGACCTCCAGGTCGCCGCCGGGCGCGTGCACCAGCACGTGCCGCCCCGTCCGCCCCGTCAGGACGCCCGCCACGCCGACTGCGCACATCCCCGTGCCGCACGCCAGCGTCGGGCCGCTGCCCCGCTCCCACGTCCGCGCCATCACTTCTTCCGACGAGACGACCTGCGCGACATGCACATTCACGCGGCTGGGAAACCGGGGGTGGGTCTCGATCTGCGGCCCGAGGCGATCCAGCGGCCAGCCGCGCGCATCGTCGGCAAAGAAGACCGCGTGCGGGTTGCCCATGCTGACGCAGGTCATCCGGAGCGTTTCGCCGCCGATGTCCAGGGGCACCTCGACCGCCCGGTCGCCCTCGGCCAGAACAGGGATGTCGGCCGGCTTCAGGATGGGTCGCCCCATCGCGACAGTGCCGCCGGTAACGCGGCCGTTCTCCCGCTGAAGGGCGATCTCCCGCGTCCCCGCCAAGGTCTCGACGCGGACGGTATCGCCGGAGGCGAGGCCACGGTCGGCGGCCAGCTTCGCGACGCACCGGACCCCATTGCCACACATCTCCGCCTCGGAACCATCGGCGTTGAAGATGCGCATGCGGACGTCGCCGCCCGCCTCGGGCGGCAGGACAAGGATGAGCCCGTCGCCACCGACACCGAAACGGCGGTCGCTCACGCGGCGCGCCGTCTGCGCCGGGTCCGGGACGGTCTCCTGGAACCCGTTGACGTAGACGTAGTCGTTGCCGGCCCCATGCATCTTGACGAAGCGCATCGCCGCTCCCACCGAAGGCGTGGCCCGATTATATCGGCCCCCCGGCCCCGCCCCTACCCTTTTTCGCACCGGCGGTCGCGCGGCAGGCAGCGTTGACTTCGGCGCGCCCGCCCGATAGAGTGGCCCCCCACGGCGGCCCGAGCGGACAAGGAGGCATGCGTGCTGGGCGACCTGGACCTGGCCACCATCCTGCTCCGTCTGCCCGTGGTGCTCTTTGCGTTGACGATCCACGAGTTCATGCACGCGTGGGTGGCTCTGAAGTGCGGCGACGATACCGCCTGGCGGGCCGGACGCGTCACCCTGAACCCGCTCCGCCACCTGGACCTGTTCGGCACGATCTGCCTCCTCGTGGGGCCCATCGGCTGGGCCAAGCCCGTCCCGGTCAACCGGGCGAACCTGCGGCACGGGCGGCGCGACGACATCCTCGTCAGCGGCGCCGGCATCGCGGCCAACTTGGCGGTGGGCATCGTCCTGGGCCTCGGCCTGCGAGCGGTCCGGACGTTTGCCGCGCCCCTCGACCCCGAGGGGCTGGGCATGGTGCTCGTCGAGATAACGTTCCTCGGCCTGCTCGTCAACTTGGGCTTGGCGGTCTTCAACCTGCTGCCGATCCCGCCTCTGGACGGGTCGCACATCCTGGAGAACCTGCTGCCCCCGGGGATGGCCCTGGGGTACGCGAAGCTGCGGCCGTACGGCATCGTGATCCTGCTGGCGGTGGTCTTCCTGAACCGCCAGAGCGGGTTCCTCTGGGTACCGCTGGAGTGGATGATCCGGTTTCTGACCGGCGTGGACGCCTTTTAGAAAGGAAGCTGATGGCAACCGGCGAACGGCGCAAGCGTATCCTGAGCGGCATGCGCCCCACGGGGCGCCTCCACCTGGGCAACCTCGTCGGGGCCCTTCTCAACTGGCGCGATCTCCAGGATGACTACGACTGCTTCTACATGGTCGCCGACTACCACGCCCTCATGAGCGAGTACGAGCACCCCCAGAGCCTCACCGAGAACGCCCGCGAGGTCCTCCTCGACTGGCTCGCGTGCGGCCTGGACCCGGAACGGAGCGTCATCTTCCGCCAGATCGACGTCCCGGAACACTGCGAGCTCCACCTCATCCTCTCGTGCTACACCCCGCTGGGGTGGCTGGAGCGGTGCCCGACCTACAAGGAGCAGATCAAGCAGCTCCAGAACAAGGACATCCAGAACTACGCGTTCCTCGGCTACCCGGTGCTCCAGACGGCCGACATCACCATCTACCAGGCCGACTTGGTGCCCGTGGGCGACGACCAGCTTCCCCACCTGGAGCTCGCCCGCGAGGTCGTCCGGCGGTTCAACCACCTGGTGGGCGCGGACCTGCTTGTCGAGCCCCAGCCGAAGCTGACGCAGAGCCCGCGGCTACTGGGCACCGACCGGCGCAAGATGTCCAAGAGCTACGGCAACCAGATCGACATCGCCGACGACCCGGAGACCATCGCCAAGAAAATCCAGTCGATGATCACGGACCCGAAACGCATCCGCAAGGACGACCCCGGCCACCCCGACGCGTGCAACGTCTGCGACTGGTACCGCACGTTCGCGCCGGACGAGGCGGCCGAAGTGGCCGAGAAGTGCACGAACGCCACGTGGGGCTGCACCGACTGCAAGCGGCGCCTCGCCGAGATCGTCAGCGAGTTCCTCGCCGAGCCGCGCGAGCGCCGGCGCGTCCTGGAGGCCGACCCGGCGCGGCTGCACGCGATCCTCGAGGACGGCGCCCGTAAGGCCCGCGAGACCGCCTGCGAGACGCTCGACGCGGTCCGCGCCGCCACCGGCCTCAGCCGCCTCTGACCCCGGCCCGGGCCGCCCGCCGCGCCCGACAAGGAGGGCTTTCCGCGTGACCTACAAGGTCGAGATCGACGTCTACAACGGCCCCCTGGACCTGCTCCTGTACCTGATCAAGCGGGACGAGATCGAGATCGACCAGATCGAGGTCGCGCGCCTCGCCGACCAGTACATCGCCTACGTCGAGGCTCTCCAGGCCCTGGACATCGAGTTGGCGGCCGACTTCCTCGTCATGGCCGCCACCCTGGTCGAGATGAAGAGCCGCGCGGTCCTGCCCCGCCCCCCCGCCGTCGAAGACGAGGAGGACCTCGACGAGGACGAGGACCCGCGCGAGACCCTCATCCGCCAGCTCATCGAGTACCGCCGCTTCAAGGAGGTCGCCGGCCAGTTGGGGGAGCGTGGCGACGAGATGGAGCGCCGGTTCGCGCGGCAGGTGGACGAGCGGCTACTGAAGCGGATCGCCGACGGCGAGGCCGACGAGCCCCTGCCCCAGGACCTCTTCGAGGGCGTCGAGGTCTGGGACCTCTTCAGCGCGTTCACCCACGTCGTCCGCACCCTCGGCTACACGCGGCCCCGCGACGTCGTCTACGACGACACGCCGGTCGAGGAGGCGGCCGACCGGCTCGTCGAACGCCTCACGAGCCTGGGCAGTCTCCGGTTCACGGACCTCTTCGAGAAGGAAGGCGGCCTCGGCGAGGCCATCACGACGTTCCTGGCGATCCTCGAGCTCGCCCGCCAGCGCCGCCTCGGCATCGAGCAGGACGAGGACTTCCGCGACATGCGGCTGTACCTGCGGGACCCGGACGAGGCGCCTTCGGCGCCGACGCGGCCGAAGGGCGCCGCCGCCTCGGCCGACGGCCTGAAGCGCAAACGCCCCCGCCGCCCAACCGCCGCCCAAGCCGAGGCCCTCGAGGCCATCCGCCAGGACACCGAGGTCGAGAAGACCGAGTTCGACGAGATTCTCGACCGCATCGAGGTGCCCGAGGTGGACGTCCATCACCCGATCTACACCGACGCCGAACTCCTCGGCCGCGCCGGTGAGCCGTCGGACGGTGAGGACGCGGAGACGCCCGAGGCCGACGCGACCGCCGATGCGGACGAGGACCCGGCCGCGCCGCCAGCTCCCGAGGCGGCCCAGACCGCGCCGGAGACCGCCGACGAGGCCGAGGAAAGGCCCGAAGGAGCCGCCTGATGCCCCTGGCGCCCCTCGATGGCCCCGTTCCCGAGACGATCCCCTTCAGCGACAGCGCCCGTCGCGTCCTCGCCCACCGCTACCTGAAGAAGGACGCGGGCGGCGAACCCATCGAGTCGCCCGAGACGATGCTGCGGCGCGTCGCCGAGAACGTGGCCGTCGCGGAGCAGGCGTGGGGCACCGCGGCCGACGCGCGCGCCGCTGCCGACCGGTTCTACGGGGCCATGGCGCGCCTCGAGTTCCTGCCGAACTCGCCGACGCTCATGAACGCCGGCCGTCGCCTCCAGCAACTTGCCGCCTGCTTCGTCCTGCCCGTCGAGGACGACATCGCGCAAATCTTCGACACGATCAAGCACGCGGCCATCATCCACAAGTCGGGCGGCGGAACGGGCTTCAACTTCAGCCGCATCCGACCCGAGGGCGACCTGGTCGCCTCCAGCCGCGGCCGCGCCTCCGGACCGATGAGCTTCCTCAAGGTCTTCAACTACGCCACCGGCGCGATCAGCCAGGGCGGCTTCCGCCGCGGGGCCAACATGGGCATCCTCCGCTGCGACCACCCCGACGTCGAGGCCTTCGCCCGGGCCAAGACCGACGAGGGAGAACTCGCGAACTTCAACCTCAGCGTCGCCTGCACCGAGGCGTTCATGGCGGCCGTCCACGCCGGCGACGCCATCGATCTCGTCAACCCGCGCACCGGCCGCCCCGACCGCCGCGCCGGCGCCCGCGCCCTCTGGGAGACCTTCGCCGCCCAGGCCCACGCCACCGGCGACCCGGGCGCGATCTTCCTCGACCGCATCAACGCCGACAATCCGACCCCGAAGCTCGGCCCCATCGAGTGCACGAACCCGTGCGGCGAGCAACCCCTCCTGCCCTACGAGGCCTGCAATCTGGGGTCGATCAACCTGAACGCGGTCGCGCGCGGCAGCGCCATCGACTGGGACCGCCTCCGGGCGCTCGTCCACCTCGGCGTCCGGTTCCTCGACGACTGCATCGAGATGAGCCGCTACCCCCTGCCCCAGATCACCGAGCGCGTCCGCGGCAACCGGAAGATCGGCCTCGGCGTCATGGGCTTCGCGGACCTGCTCATCCGCCTGGGCGTTTCGTACGACTCGGACCGGGCCGCCGATGTGGCCGACGAACTCATGGCCTTTGTCCGGGCCGAGGCCGACCGGGCCAGCGCCGACCTGGCGGCCGAGCGCGGGCCCTTCCCGACCATCACCGGCAGCGTCTACGACCGGCCGGGCGGCCCCGTCTACCGCAACGCCTGCCGCACCACCGTCGCCCCGACCGGCACGATCAGCATCCTGGCGGGGTGCTCGAGCGGCATCGAGCCCGTCTACGCCCTCGCCATGGAGCGGCACGTCCTGAACGGCCAGCGCCTGCGCGAGGTCCATCCTCTGTTCGAGGCAATGGCCGGGGCACGCGGTCTGGACGCGGGCACGCTTCTGGAGCGCGTCGCCCGGGCGCCGTCACTTCGCGAGGTCGAGGGCGTGCCCGAAGACCTGGCCCGCCTCTTCGTCACGGCCCACGAGGTGCCCCCGAGCCGCCACGTCGCCATCCAAGCCGCCTTCCAGCGGCACGTCGACAACGCCGTCTCGAAGACCGTCAACCTGCCGTTCGAGGCAACCGTCGAGGACGTCGCGGCGGTCTACGAGCAGGCCCATGCGCTGGGCTGCAAGGGCGTCACGGTCTTCCGAGACCGGTCGCGCCGGGCCCAGGTTCTGGTCGCCCATGCGTCCGCCGAGGCGCCCGACGCGCCGACAGGGGCCTGTTGCCGCCCCGGCGTCTGCTGCCCGTCCTGACCTGCCGCACCGCGCGTCCGCCCGGGGGAGGCCGCTGGCGCAATAAAGAGACCCCCTCCCGCACTGGCGGAAGGGGGCCGGTGGGTCGATTCTCGGCGCGGCCGGCTTACGGCTGGAACCACGGCGACAGCCGCGTCGGCTGCTGCTCGTACCAGACGGCGTTCCAGTCGTCCTTGATACCGTTGTCGTCTACCTTGCGGATACGGCGGAACTGCATCTCACGGTAGCGGTCGTGGGCGGTGTACTCGCACCCCACAGTACACAGGACGAGCAGGCCCAGGGCCAGCACCAACAGGCATACGCGCATCATCAGTCCGGTCTCCTTACGTCGCCTCCCTGTTCGGGATACTCCCGACGAGGGGTATGCTAGGGGGGGCCGCGCGGCGTGTCAACAGAAAACCTCGCCGCCTATTCCCAGTTCATTGGCCGCGCCGGAAGCAGCCTCCCCGGCATCTTCTCCAGCTTCCACTGTGCGTTGAAGACGCCGTCGACGGCGCTCCCGCGCCGCCCGTGACCGGCGTGGTCCTCGCCGTAGCGGCGGACAAGCCAGTCGCTCCAGACGCCGACGTCCCAGTTCGTGGCGGGGTTCAACGCCCGCGGGGCTTCCGCCGACACCGCCGCTGCCACGACGTACACGTACCGCCCTTCCGCGAAGGGCGACGGGTAGATGAACATGAGCACGTCGCCGGGTCGGTCGTAGGTCTCGCCGAAGACCTCGATGCCTTGGCCACGCCCTACCTGCCGCAGGTCAAACGGCCAGTCGCGGCCCTTGAGGAGGGCGTTCGTGCGGGCGTCGCCGACCAGCATCAGGTTGTGGGCCGCCCGCGCCGCCTCGTCCAGCTCCGTATCGGCGACGACCGGCCATGACGGCTCGCCCCACGCCAGGTCAAGGGCCGCGACGCCCCGCGCCAGCCGCTCCAGGTTGGCCGTCTCCTCGGCCGACCCGCCCGTGCCGTAGACCGCCAGGCACGGCCCGTGCAGAACGTCCCAGATCGGCCCCGAGACGCCGTGCCGCTTGAAGCGCGGGTCGTCGTCGAGCCGCCCCACCAGCCGGTGCCACGTCCCGTCCGGTTGGCCGGCCACGACGATCTCCTCCCCCTGCCGCGTGCCCAGGTCCACGGCCGTGCCGTTGACGGTCAGCTTGCGGCACGGCTGCGGCGGGTCCAGAGCCAGCCACGCGACGTTCCGTGCCCGCACGTCAACGGCGTCGCCGTCCTGGCGGGCCTCGACCGACGCCATCTGCCAGTAGGTCTCCATCCAGCCGATCGTGACCCAGTAGAACTGGTTGAAGCGGAGCGACGCCGTCCGAGCCGTCACCACCGGCGGGACCGCAACCCGCCGGTGTTCCAGCAGCCACGCCCGCGTCTCCGACCACTTGTAGACGGGCCACGTGATGTCGTGCCCGGCGTCGAAGCCCACCGCCTCGGCACGGCCGCCGAACCGCTTGTTCACGAGGTGCCGCACCGTCAACGCGTGCAGCGGCGGGCACGTCGTGTCGTGGTACCCGTAGATGATCTGCATCGGCACATGCCGCACGTTCGGCAACAGGCTCCGCAGGTCCCACCGGGCGACCGACCACCGGGCGTACGGCTCGTGCCAAAGGAAGTCCGGGATGTCGTCAGGCTCCTGCATCAGGCCGTAGACGCCCTGCGGCGAGACGGCCGCGAACAACTCCGGCCGCAGTGCCGCGAGTTCGATCGCTCCCCGCCCCCCGAGGCTGATGCCCTGGACGTAGACGCGGTCCCGGTCGACCGCGTACTTCCGGGCCATGTCCTCCAGCACCCAGACCACGTCGTTTAGGGCCATATGCCGGTATTCCTGGTGACGGAAGGCCCCGGCGTTCGCCACCAGCATCGGATGCGTCTCCAGTTCCTGCCCGTGGTACATGTCCGAGACCACGTTCACGTAGTTTCCGCCCGACCCATGCAACAGGATCAAGAGCGGCATCGGCTCGCCGGGGTCGTACGCCTCGGGGACGTAGGCGGCATAGGGAATCCGCCGGCCGAGGTGCGGGTTGGCATAGCTCCGGAGCACCAGACCCCGCAAACCGCCGTAGAGCTTCTCCGGGGTGGCCATGGCCTCATCGAGCGCTTGCCACCGCGGGATCTTTTTCCAGATGTCGCGCGGCCGGTTGGCGTGCTCCAGCCAGAGGGCCAGTTCGTCGCGAAGGTCGCCCCGCCAGTGCGCGCGGACCTCGTCGCGGACCACGCGGAACCGCCCCTCGGCCGCGGGCTCAGGCGCCGCCCCGTCCGCCCCCTCATCGTCGCCGCGCGGGACAAGGGTGGCAGTGTACGCCCCGTCCTTCCACGCGGCCGCGTCGAGCGTCACCCGGGCCGTGTGCACCTTCGGCTTCCGCTTCCCGCCCGGCGGCTCCAGGTCCAGCGCCTTGTCCGTGACGGTCTTCCCGTCCGGCCCCGTCACGACCAGCCGGTACGCCCGGTCGGCCATGCCGGGCGGTACCCAGGCGGTGAACTCCGCCTCGTTCTCATAGAGGTAGCGCGGCGTCCAGAGGCGGAACGCCGACGGCAGCTCGTCGATCTTGATGGCGATCGCATCGCCCGTGTGGACGGGGTCGGGCGCGTCGCCGGCGGCGGGCAAGGCGAGCGCAAGTAGGGCAAGGGCAGCGGCAGGAACGGCTCGGCGCATGGCGTCTCCCGGTCGGGGCGATGGCGGCGGCAAAGGTCTGGCGCGCCTGGGAGGACTCGAACCCCCAGCCGGCGGCTTAGAAGGCCGCTGCTCTATCCGGTTGAGCTACAGGCGCTTCCGCGCGGGCATTGTACCGGTCGGGCGCGTCGCAGTCCACGGGCGGTCGGCCGCCCGCCACCGTGGGGCTCGCCGCTCAGGGCACCCGCACGGCGACCGTCAGCGGCGCCGAACGCACTGGCCGCCCCCCGCCCGGCGGCTCGTAGTGCGCCACCAGCGTCACGGCGGCGCTCGGCGGCACCCGGCGCCACGGCAGGACGAACGCGTAGCCCCAGCCGACGATGTTGCGGCCCAGGCGCGCCCGCAGGGCGTCTCCCTCGAACGCCCACCGCTCCGCGGGCTCGGCCACCGCCAACGCCGTCACCGGCACCCTGCCCTCGAACATCGAGAAGACGAGGCGGCCCTCCCCCACGACCGGCTGGGCCCGGTCCTGGCGGAAGAGGAACACGCGGGCCTGAAGCCCGTCCGGGCCCGAGACGTCGTCCCAGTTCATCGCGGTCGGCATCGCCTGCAGGTCGACGACATCGACGTCGGCGACGGGGCGCGGCGGCGTGGCGGACCCGGGGCGGACGTCCTGTTGCTGCGGCCCGGCGCAGCCCGCCAAGGCCGCGCCGACGGCCGCCAGGCAGAGGACCGTCCACAGCCGCCCGTCCCTCATTCGGCAATCTCCCGGCCCTTGCGCACCCCGCCGGGCTTCGGTTTGGGCACGAGGGCGTCCTTCGGCAGGTCGGCCCCGGTGATGGGCTCCACCTCGCCGGCGACTTCCTTGCCGTTCTCGGGGACGAGCACCTCCCACGGGTTGGCCTGCGCCTCGGCCTCCGCCTCCTCGCGCACGGCTTGGCGGAGCCGATTCAGGCGTTCGATCTCGCCGGCGGTCGTCAGGTCGGCGTCCTCGCTGTTCCGCAGGATGACGGGGGTCAGAATGATGAGCAGTTCGCGGCGGTCCTTGACGTCGTGCGTGCTGCGGAAGAGGGCCCCGAGGCCGGGGATGTCGCCCAGCAGGGGCACCTTGTTCTCGCGGACCTGGTCGGTGCTCTGGATCAGGCCGCCGATGATGATCGTGTGCCCGTCCTGGACGGTCACGGTCGTCTCGGCCGTGCGGGTGTTGACGATGATGGCGTTGACGTTTTCGGAGATCTGGATCCGGTCCTCCTCGATGGAACTGATCTCGGGCTTGACCTCCATGCGGACGAAGCCGTCGGCGCTGATGCGCGGCAGCACGTCGAGGATGATACCGACGTCGCGGTAATCGACCGTGTTGAAGGTGGTGCCCTGGTCGGTGATGCGGCTGTCGGTGATGAACGGGACGCGCTGGCCGACGTTGATGCGCGCCTGCTGGTTGTCCGTCGCGAGGATCTGCGGGCGGCTGAGGACCTCCAGGCGGCCCTGGTCCTCCAGGGCCCGGAGCCAGTACTGGAAGCTCCCGCCCGTGATGGCGATACCGAACCCGGTGGCGCCGAAGTTCGCCTCGGCCCCGAAGGTCGTCCCGACGTCGTAGTTCTTGTCCCGGTCGAAGATGCCCGAGACGTTCCAGTCCATCCCGAGGTCGAGGGTGTCGTCGAGCCGCACCTCGGCCAGGAGCACCTGGATAAGGACCTGCGGCGGGGGCTGGTCGAGTTCACGAATCATGTCGGCCACCGTCCGGAAGTACCGCGGGCTGGCCGACAGCAGCAGCGTGTTGGTCTGTTCCTCGGCGACGATGGCCACCTCGCGTTCCAGCAGCCGCTGGGCCGCCCCGAGGCCCTCGTCGCCCAGGGCCGCCACCAGCCGGTCGCGCTCCTGGTCCAGGAAGCTCCGCAGGGCGGTCTCGATGTCCGGGGCCTGGGCATTGCGGAGGCGGTAGACCTCGGTCATCCGCTCCTGGGCGGGGCTCGCGTCCAGTTCGCGGACGATCTGCTCCACCAGGGTCACGTAGTGCTCCGTCCCGCCGACAAGCAGGCTGTTCGTGCGAGCGTCCACCGTCACCGTCAGGGCGTACTGCTCGGCCGTGCCGAGGGTGGCCGACGGGCCGGCCGCCTCGTCGCCCTTGACGAGGGTGTAGCTGACGGAGCGGGCGTCGTCCCCCGCCCCGCCCTCCTCCAGGCGGAAGAGTTCGGTCAGGACCTCGGCCATCTGGCCGGCGTCCGCGTTCTGCAGCGTCAGCACGCGGATCTCCGCCAGCCGCGGGCTGACCGAATCCAGGGCGCCGATCAGGCTGTCCAGGAACGGCATGTTCTCCAGCGGCGCCGAGACGATCAGGCTGTTGGTGCGCCGGTCGGGCGTGATGAGGACGCCTTCCTGCAGGGCGCTTGCGATCAGGTCGCGGCCGTCCTGCGTCCGGGCGACGAACTGGAGGACCGTCTGGCGGTTCGGGCTCTCGCCGGTCATCACGGGGGGCTTCTCCGTGAGGGCCGTCGTCAGGATCTCCGCCAGCGCCTCCGCGTCGGCGTTCTTCAGGCTGAAGATGCGGACCTCGGTCACGCGGGTCACGGCGTCGGTGTCGAGCCGCTTCAGGAGCTCGGCGATGCGCTTGATGTCGGCGGCCCCGGCCGAGACGATCAGGCTGTTGGTCCGCTCGTCGACGCTGATGCCGATGCCCTCGGCGGCCCCCTCGGACTCGAAGAGGCTCCGGAGCGTCTCGGCGACGCGCGTCGCGTCGGCCTTCGCCAGCGGGAACAGATGCATCAGGCCCTCAGCGATGGACGTGTCGAGCCGTTCGATCAGCGACGCCGCCAGCGCCATGTCCTCCGGCGCCGCCCCGACGATCAGGGCGTTGGACCGCGCGTCGGCGATGACCGTCACGGGGTCCTTCTCCTGGCCGCGCAGCACCCGCTCGGCGAAGAGCCGCTCCAGCGTCGGCTGCAGGGCCGTCGCCGTCGCCTGCTCCAGGCGGAAGACGCGGAACTCGCTCGCCACCGACCGGGCCGCGTCCAAGTCCCCGAGCAGGCGCTCGACCTGCGGGAAGACCTCGCGGCCGCCCGTCACGAGCAGGGCGTTGGTCCGTTCGTCCGGCAGGATGGTCACGGCGAGCGACCGGCTCGCCCCGCCGGCCTCTTCCTCGGCGGACCGCTTCGCGTCGAAGAACTCCTGCAGCGTCGGCGCGAGGAGCGCCGCGTCGGCGTGCGCCAGCCGGTACACCCGCACGTCCCCGAGCAAGCCGAAGTCCTCCTCGGCGTCGACGCGCGCGACGATCTCGTCGATGACGGCGGCGTTCTCCCTGCTCGCCGAGACGATCAGCACGTTCGTCCGCGTGTCGACCGCGAGGGCAACCTTCTCGCGGGCCTGGAGCAGGTCATTGCCCGCCGCGGCCGCCAGCCCCGGCTTGTACAGGCCCCGGGAGAGCAGCCCCTCCAGCATGGCCGCCACCCGGGCCGCGTCGGCGTGCCGCAGCGCGTACATCCGGACGAGGCCGGTCTCGGTCGGCGGCTCGACGTCCACCTTCGCGAGCAGGTCTCGGATCAGCCCGAGGTTCTCCTTGCTCGCCGACACCACCAAGGCATTGGCGAGCGCGTCCGCCTCCAGGTCGACCTTGTCCTGCGGGGCGGGCGTCGCGCCGGGCGGCGTCATGCTCGCCAGCCGCGCGTCAAAGAGCCGCTTCAGCATCGGCCCGACCACGCCCGCGTCGTTGTGGTCCAGCGGGAGGACCTCCAGCCGCACCGCCGGGTCCTTCAGCTCCACGTCCAGCTTCGCCAGCAGCGAGACGAGCACCTTCGAGTCGTCCGCGTTGGCCGCCACCATCAGCGAGTTCGTCCGCAGATCCGGCAGGATGACCGGCTGCTGCCGCTTCACGCCCTCGGTCCGGGCGGCCTGGTAGCGCCGCTCGAAAAGGTCCCCGAGCGTCTGGCTCATCGTCCCCGCGTTGGCGTGCGCCAGCGGGAAGAGTTGGACCTGGCCGCTCAGGGCGGCGCTCGCCCCGTCGAGCTCCTCGGCGAGCGACCGGACCAGCTTGTAGGACTCGATCGACCCGCCCACGAGCAGGCTATTGGTCCGGAGGTCCGGCAGGACCAGCACCCGCAGGGCCTCGGCGTCGGCCTGGCCCAGGGCCTCCTGACGCTGGACCCGGGCGTCCATCATCTGCTGGAGCGTGTCGGCCATCGCGTCCGCCTCGGCGTTCTTCAAGGGCACGATGCGGACCTCGTGCAGGCCGACGGCCTCCTTGGCGTCCAGCTTGCTGATCAGCGTCCCGAGCAGGGCGAACGTCTTGTCGCTCGCCGAGACCACGAGGCTGTTCGTCCGCGTGTCGACGACAACGGTCGGCTTGTCCTCGTCGCGGATCAACGAGGCGTTCGGCCCCGTGTAGAGCCCGTCCATGACCGTCTTCAGCCGCGTCGCGTCCGCCTGCATCAGGGGGAAGATCCGCACGGCGTTCATCGACCCCGCCCCCGGCACGTCCATCTTCTCGACCACGTCGGCAATGAGCGGCATCACGTCGCTCCGCGCCGCCACGATTAGCACGCTCGTCGTCGGGTCGCCCTGGATGACCAGGGCCGCGCGGCTCCGGGCGATCTCCGTCCCGTGCCCCTCGTCGGCCCCGTCGAGCACCGTCCGCAGCCGCGACACGTGCGTCCGCAGGCCCTCCGTCCCGGGGTCGGGCGACCCCTCGGCGAAGACCGACTGGAGCACCGGCACCAGCCGCTCGACCGTCGCATGCTGGAGCTTGAACAGGCGCACCTCCGTGACGATCTTCCCGGAGGCCCGGTCCAGGTCGTGGACCACCAGCTCCGCCAGGGCCAGCGTCTCTTCCAGCCCCGAGAGCACGAGCGTGTTGGTTCGCGGGTCGGCCGAGACGTTCAGCACGTTCACCAGGGCCTTGCCCGTGATGCTCTCCGGCTCGGCCTTGCCGGCAACGCTGGTGCTCGTGCGGCCGGCGAGGGCCTTCCCCTGGGTGAAGATGTCCTGGAGGATTGCGGCCACGCTCTCGGCGTCGGCGCTCGAAAGGTGCAGCAGCCGCACCCGCACACCCTCCGTGACCGGCACGCGATCCATCAGCTCGACCACCGCGGCCAGCGCCTGCAGGTTCTCCGGCGTCGAACTCAGGATCAGGGCGTTCGAGCCTTGGTCGTTCTTCTGGACGGGATCGGCGGCAATCTTGATGGGCTTCGTGAGGTCGAGTTCGACGTGGCCCTCGGCGTCGGTCCTGCGAATCTTGAGGCGGCGGATCTGTTCCTGCAGGGCCCGGGCCTCGGGCGTCACGAGGTTGCCCTCGGCCGGCCTCAGCATGTCCGTCAGCACCGCCGCCAGCCGCGTCGCGTCCGCCCGCTTCAGCTGGACCACCTGGACCTCGACGGCGGCATGCTCGGCCGGGACGTCCAGGGCCTTGATGATCGTCTCGACCTGCTCGAACACCGGGCCGCGCGCCGTCACGATGATTGACCGCGTCCGCTCATCGGCCTGAACGTTGATCGGCTCGCCCGGCCGCGCTTGCCGGACCTGCGCAAGCGCCTGCTGCAGGGCCGGGAGGATCTTCTCCGGCTGAGCGTTCTCGAGCTTGAAGAGGCGGAACTCGACCTGCGGCGCCACCTCCTGCGTGTCGAGCTGCTCGATCAGGTGCCGGACCTCGGCCATCTTCTCCTTGGCGGCGGCGACGACGACCGCGTTCGTGTTCGCCAGCGCGGTGACGGAGACCTCGTCCTCCGGCCGCTCCGGCCGCGCGATCTGCCGGTACATCTGCGTCAAGGCCGCCGCCACCTGCGTGTTCAGGGCCTTCTCCAGGGTGAAGACCTGGACGTCCCGGGCCGTCTCGGCCGCCGCCGCGTCCAGCGACGCCACCAGCTTCTGGATCTCCTCGTAATCGGCGTCGGAGGCCTTGACGAGGACGGCCCGCTGCTGCGGGAGGACGGTGGTCTCGACGCGGCCGCCCGCACCGGACGTGCCGCCCCGGCTCGACCCGCCGCGCGACGACCCGCCGCGCCCCAGGGTGCCCGGACGCCGCACGGGCGCGGACGAGCCGCCTTCCTCGCCGAACAGCTCCTGGATGGCCTGCTCGACCTCGCTCGGGGTCGCGTGCTCCAGGGTGATGATGCGCAGCGTGCCGCGCGACGGCGTCATCTGTTCGACGCGGCCGACCCATTCGCTCACCTGCTCGTACATGGCGGGCGTGGTGGCCAGGACGACGGCATTGGCCCGTTCGTCGGCCGAAACCGCCAGCGGGTCCAGGGCCCGCCGGTCGCGCTGGGCGGCCTGTTGCTGCTGCCGGTACAGGTCCTGGATCGTCGCCGCCACGGTTGTGGCCTCGCCGTTGGCCAGCGGCAGGATATAGACGCCGGCGGCCTGCCGCTCGCTGGCCTGGTCCAAGTCGCGAGCCATCTGGAGCAGGCGGTCGACGTCGGCCGACGGGCCGGTCATGACGAGGGCGTTGGAGGCGGCGTCGGCCGAGACGACCACGCCCTGGGCGGCGGTGCGCCCCGGCCGGCCACCCGCGGCCGCGCTGCCGGCCGTCGCGACGCGCCCGAGGACGTTCGCCAAGGCCGTCGCCTTGGCGTGCTCCAGGATGACAAACTCCGTCCGCGCCCCGCCGACGCCCTCGACGTCGAGCTTCGCCAGGAGCGACCGGACCTTCTCCAGGTTCTCGGCGTTGGCCGTCACGATCAGGCTGTTGGAGAAGGGCTCATCGACGATGGTGACCTGCTCCTCCGGCGCGGTCGCGCGGCCGCGCGCCGGGGCGAACGCCGCCGTCAGCGCCGCCGCCGCCGCCGGCGCCTGCAGGTGCTCCAGGGCGATCAGCGTCTGGACGACCTCGCCGGAGACGCTGCCGGCGTCGATCTCCAGCGCCAGCCGCCGGATGTCCTCGAAGGTGGCCTCGTCGGCCCGGACGACCAGCGTCCGCGCCGCCCGGTCGGCCTCAATGACGACCTCCGAAGCGTTGGCGGCGGTCGTCGGCCGGCCGGGGCGCCCCCGCCCCGGCCCGCGCGCCGCCGCACTCCCGCCCGCGCCGTAGATGCGCCCGAGCATCGCCGCCACCGTTTCCGGGTCGGCGTTCTTCAGCGGCACCAACCGCACCGGGTACGCCTCGGTCGGCAGGGCGTCCATCTCGGCGATCAGGGACGCGATCCGCTCGTGGTCGGCCGCGCTCGCACGCACCACCACGCTGTTGCTGCCCCGGTCCGGGTTGATGCGGATCTCGCCCGCCGTGGCCGCCGGGCCCTTGCCGCCCCCCGCCTCAGCCAGCGTCTGCGAGAGGGCGGTGGCCAGCGGCCCCGCCTCGGCGTACCGGATGCGGTAAACCTTGACGGCCACCTGCTCGCCGGCCTGGGCGGCGTCGATCTCGTCGAGCACGGCCTTGACGAGGTCATGCTTCTCGGCCGGGGCCGAGACGATCACCTGCCGCCCCGCCGCGTCGCCCGTGATCACGATCGGCTGGTCCGAGGCCTTTCCGCCGGGCGCCTTCGGGCCAGCCTTGGCGCCCTCGACGAAGACCTCACGCAGGGCCGCCACCGTCGGCTCCACCCCCGCGTGCGCCAGCGGATACAGCCGCACCACCGGCACCGCCGCCAGCGCCGCCGACTGGTCCAGTTCCGTGATGACCCGCGCGATCAGTTCCATGACGTCCGGCGGCGCCGCCACCACCACCGAGTTCGTCGCCGTGTTCGCCGTCACCGTGACCATCGACGCCGACCCGACCGACGCCACCCCGTCCTCGGCCTGGAGCTCCATGGCCTCGCGGACGGTGGCGGCGCGGCGGTTCTGCGGCGTGGCCGTCTTGTTGTTGGCCGGCGGCTTCTTGTTGTCCTTGCGCTGCGCCTGGGCCTGCTGCTGGACCGAGAGCTTCAGCAGTTCCTTCAGGTTCGCGGCCACCTCCTTGGCGTCCGTGTTCTGGAGCGTGAAGACGCGGACCTCGTTCGCTGACACCGGCACCTGGTCCAGCTGCCGGATCAGCGGCTCGATCAGGTCAAAGTCCAACGGCTTGGCCCGAACGATCAGGTTCCGCGTCCGCTGGTCGGCCACGGCCGTGATGACGGGCGGCGGGGCGGGCGGCTGCGGCGCCTTCGGGTCCTTCGACACCACCTTCTGCTGCTTCGGGTTGAACAGCTGGTCCAGCGTCTGGGCCACGTCCAGCGGGTCCGCTCGCGCGATCTTGAAGATGCGGAACTCCGCCTCCTCGCTCCCCGCCGACGCCATCAGCTCCGAGATCAGCGTCTCGATGTGGTCCAGCTCCTGCCGCGACCCGCTGATGATGAGCGCGTTGGCACGCGGATCGACTCCGATGGTCACCTGCTCGCGCAGCGGCGCCTGGAAGATGCGGCCCTCGCCGCCGGCCGGCCCCGGCACGGGCTGGGCGTCCTCGACCGCCCCCGGATCGACCGCCTTGCCGGGCGGCGTCCCTTCGAGCGCCGGCGCCGTCTCCTCCTCCGGGGGCACCATCAGCACGCCGCGCCCGAGGCCCGCCCCCGCCTCCGGCTCGGTCACCACGACGTCGCTCTCGGTCATCTGCTGGTAGACGTTCTGGATGATGCGGGCCATCTTCGAGGCCTTCAGCCCCGTCAGCGGAATGACCCGGACCTGGAAGCTCGTGTCCTGGGCCGCCGAATCGAGCTTCGCGATGATCGGCTCTATCGCCCCGAGGTCCTCGGCCTTGGCGATGATCGTCACCGCGTTCGAGTACAGGTCCGCCTCGATGACCGGCTTGTCGACGCCCTTCCGGTCGCTGTACATCGCGTTCAGCTTCGAGGCCACCTCGCTCGCGTCCGCGTACTCCAGCCACATATAGTGCACGTCGCGCAACGCCCGCTCCGGCGCCTGGTCCAGCGTCTCCAGCAGCTTCTTCACCCGCGCGTAGTGGGCCGGCGTCGTCGAGACGATCAAGCTGTTGGTCCGCTCGTCCGGCGAGATGCTGAACGGGGGCGGCGTCACGTCGCGCCGCCCCGCCGCCTGCTGCTTGATCATGTCCCGGAACAACTCGCCCACCGCGTCGGCCAGCGTCACGGCTTCCCCGTTCTCGAGCGGGATGACGTAGACCTGGGCCGCCAGGCTCGTGCCGCCCGAGTCCAGGTCCCGGATCATGGCCACGACCTCGGCCACCCGCTCCGCCGGGCCGCGCACCAGCACGCTGTTCGAGTTCGGCTCCGGCGTCACCGTGACATCGACGCCCTCGGCCGGCGCCGCCGTCGCCGTGCGTTTGCGCCCGCCCGCCGCCGGCGCCCCGCCCTGCTCCGCGAGCGACCGGTTGACCGCCTCGGCCAGCGTCACCGCCTGGGCGTTCTGCAGGCGGACGATCTGCGTGACCGAGGCGCCCTCGGCGGCGTCCTCGGCGTCCAGCGTCTTCACCAGTTCGTCGGCCCGGGCGATGGCGTCCGGCGGGCCCTGGACGATCACCGTCTCGGTCGCCTCCATCGCCGCCACACGCACCGTCGACGGCCGCGCGGGCGGACGCCCCCCCCGGCCACGCGACACCGCCTGGGGCGATTCGCTCAGCAACGCATCCAGCACCTCCGCCACACGCGACGCCTTCGCGAACTTCAAGCGGTACGTCTTCGTCTGACTCGTCAGCACCGGCGCCGCCTTCACCTGCGCCACCAGCCCCTCGATCACCTCGAACTGTTCCGCCGTCGCCGCAATCAACAACTGGTTCGTCGTCAAGTCCGCCTCGAACCGCGGCTGCGGGCCCTCCGTCTCTTTCCCACGCTGCTCCGCAAACAGCCGCTGCAGCGACTGCGCCAGGTCCGACGCCTGCGCCTGCGCCAACTGGAACGTCCGCACCTGCAGCGTACTCGGCGCCTCGCCCGTGTCCAGCGTCCGCGCCAGCTGCTCCAACGCGTCCACCTTCGACTTCGGCCCTTCCAGCACCAGCGACCGGTCGTCCGGCGACGCCGCAATCACCACCTGGTCCGGCTCCGGCGCCGAGGGCGTCCGCACCGGCACCCGACGCCCCCGGCTGTCGCGGCGGAACGTCACCGCACGCGACCCGCCCCCGCCGCCCCCCGACGTCAACTGACCCAGCGTCTCCGCCAACGCCTCCGCCGACGCATGCGAGAGCTCCACCACCCGCGTGACGCGCGGCTCCTCCTGCTGCGCCTTGTCCAGGCTCGCGATCATGCCCTTGAGCGCCTCGATCTGCCCTTCCGGCGCACGCAGGAGCACGCTCCCGCTCTCGGCGTCGCCCCGGATGAAGACCTCCCTCGCCTCCCCACGCGCCGGCTCAGGAATCATCGCCTGCAGCGTCTCAGCCACACGCTCCGCGTCCGCCGCCGCCACCGGCACGATCACCAGCGGCGCCACCGACTCCGGCGACGGCACGTCCAGCGACGTGATCACCGTCAGCGCCAACGCCACCTTCGCCGACTCCCCGTGCACCAGCAGCGTCCCGCTATGCGGCTCCGGCGTCACTGTCACGCCTTCGGCCTTGACCGTCGGCTGGCCACGGCCGCGCGACGACCCCCGCGCCGCCTCCGCTTCCACCAGCGATGCCGTCACCACCGGTGCAATCGCCGCCGCGTCCGCGTGCTCCAGCCGCACGATCTCCAGCACCGACTCCGACGCCGCCTCCTCCGTGTCGAAGGTCTTGACGAGCTCCTCGGCCAGGGCGATCGTCTCGGGTGGACCCTGGACGACGAGCGTGCTCGTGGCATCCATGGCGGCCACCTTGACGTCCGACGGGGCGGGTTGCGGCGACCGGCCGCGCGCCGTGCTCCGGGCGGGCGCCCGGGCGGCCCCGAGCATCGGCTCGATGAGCGTCGCCAACTCCGTGGGCCTGGCGAACCGGAGCTTGAAGGTCCGCGTCTGGCTCGCCAGCACTGTGGCCGCCTTCACCTCCTCGACGAGGCCCTCGATGGTCTTAAACTGCTCGGTGGTGGCGGCAATGAGAAGCTGGTTCGTGGCGGGGTCGGCCTCGAAGCGCGGCTCGTAGACGTCGCCGCCGGCGTCGCGCCCCTGCTGCCGCTCCGCGAAGAGCCGCGCGAGCGACTTGGCCAGGTCCGCCGCCGACGAGGCGTCGAGCTGGTACGTCCGCACCTGGACCACGGCGGGCGAATCGGCCGTGTCGAGCGTCTCGGCCAGCTGCGCCAGTTGCGCGACGTCCTTGCGGGGGCCTTCGAGGACGAGGGACCGGTCGTCCGGCCCGGCGGCCACCGTCACACCGCCCTCGGCCGCCGGCGTCGGAATCGGCCGGCCGCGCCGGTCGCGCCGTACGGTGCGGCTCGCGCCGCTGCCGCGCGACGCCACGCGGCTGAGGGTCCCCTCGACCACCGACGCCGAAACGTGCTTCAGCCGGATGATGCGGAGCTCGCGGGCCTCGTCCTGGGTGGCCTGATCGAGCTCGGCAAGCATCGTCTCGATGCGCTCGCGTTCCGCCTCCGGCGCGCGGACGAGCACGCTGTTGCTCCCCGGCTCGGCCTGGATGGCGATCGGCTGGGGTTGGCCCTTCGGCGCCGGCGGGAGCATCGCGCGGAGCGCCTCGGCCAACTGGGCCGCGTCCGCCGAGTCCAGCCGCACCATCCGGACCAGCTGGGCCGCCTCCCCCGCGGGCACGTCCAGCGACACGATCAGCTCCTCGGCCAGGGCGATCCGCTCCGGCGGGCCCTGGACCACCACGAGGCCCGTCTCGGCCACGCCGGCCACGCGGACTTCACCGTCGGCGGCCGTGGGCACCCCCCGGCCCCGGCGCCCGCGCGGGCTGGGCGGCGACGCGAGCAGCATCGCCTGGAGCACCGACGCGACACGGTCCGCGTCGGCGTGCTGGAGCGTGAACGTCCGCGTCTGGCTCGCCAGCTCCGTCGTCTCCTGGACCTTCGCGAGCAGGGCGTCGATGACGGCAAACTGGCTCTCGCCGGCGGCCACGAGGAGCTGGTTCGCCCCCGTGTCGGCCTCGAACCGCGGCGCCGGCTGGGTCGACGTCTCGCCTCGCGTCTCCTCCGCGAACAGCCGCGCGAGCGACTTCGACAGCTCCGCCGCGCTCGACCCCGCCAGGTCGTACGTCCGGAACTGGACGGGTTCCGGGGTGTCGCCGACGTCGAGGCTCTCGAGGAGCTGGGCGACCTCGTCAACGGTCTTCTTCGGCCCCTCGACGACCAGCATCCGGTCGTCGGGCGACGGCGTGATGACGACGCCCTCGGCGGCGGGCGTCGGCGTCGGACGCCAGCCACGGCCCCGCGACGACCGCGACGCCACCGGCTGCGTCCCCCGGCCCGCGAAGACCCGCGACAGCATCTCCGCCATCGCCTGGGCGGACGTCGCCTTCAGCGGGATCATCCGCAGCTCGCGGGCCTCTTCCTGGGTCGCCACGTCCAGCCGGCCGATCAGGTCCTCCAGCAGCTCGCGCTCCGTCGCCGGCGCGCGCAGCAGCACCGAGTTGCTGACCGCGTCGGCCTGGATGAGGACGGTGGGCGGCTGGCCGCGAGGCGGCTCCGGCAAGGTCGCCCGGAGCGTTTCGGCCAACTCGACCGCCTGGGCCGACTCGAGGCGGATGATGCGGACCGGCTCGACGGCCTCCGGCGACGGCACGTCCAGCGCCGCGACGAGGCCGGCGATGGTTTCCATGTCGTCGGCGGCGGCCGAGACGAGAAGGGCGTTGGTCTGGGCGGAGGCCGAGATGACCACGGGCACGTCGGTCGGCCCGCCGCTCGTCCGGCCGCGTCTTCCGCGCCCCCCGCTCGCCCCGAAGAGCGGCCGCAGCGCCTCGGCCACCTCCACGGCCTTGGCGTGCTGGACGGGGATCATGCGCGTCGACGGGGCCGACAGCGGCTCGGCCGAGGCCTTGAGCTGGTCGAGGATGCTCTGGATGGAGGGCCACTCGCCGGGGGCGGCGGAGATGATGAGGCTGTTGGTGCCGGCGTCGGCCTCGACACGAACGTTCGAGGCGGCGCTCGGCCCGCTCCGGCCGCGCCCGGACGACTGCTGCTGGGCGTACAGCCGCGCGATCGACTGCGCCAGTTGCCGCGCGTCCCCCGCCTTCAGGTGCACGACGTGCGTCTCGCGGGCAGACTCGTCGGGCCGGCGGTCGAGCTCGGCGATCAGGGCCTCGGCCCCGGCGATGTCCGCGGCCGCCCCCGCCACCACCACGCAGTTCGTCCGCGGGTCGGCCGTGACGCGGATGTCGCCCTTCGGCTTGCGCGTCCGCGGATCGACTCCCGAGAGGCTGTTCTGCAGGACGTCCGCCAGTTGCTGGGCGTCGGCCTCCTTGAGCTGGAAGACCTTCAGACCCTCGGCGGCGGCGCCCGCCTGGTCCAGTTCCTTCAGGATGGCCTCGACCTTGGCCATCTGGTCGAACGGGGCGGCGACGATCAGCCGGTTCGTCGCCCGGTCGGCCACGACGCTCGCCTTGGCCACCTGCCGCGAGACCGTGCGGCCGCGCGAGTCCCGCTGCATCGTCGTCGTCTTGGGCAGGGCCTCGCGGACGATCTGGGCGACGTTCTCGGCGTCGGCCTCCTTGAGGACGAAGATGCGGAGGTCGCCGCTCTCGGTCGGCCCTTCGACGTCGAGCTTCGCGAGCAGGTCCTCGGCCAGGGCCAGCTTGTCCGGCGGGCCAATCAGGATCAGCGTATTGGTCCGCGCGTCGGCGCTCACGACGAGGCCCGTGGCGTCGCCGTCGCCCTCCCGCACCGGCACGTGCCGCCGCCGGTTCGGGTCGTAGACCATCTTGAAGCCGGCCTCGCCCTCGCCGCCGGCGGCCAGGACCTTGGACAGGATGCCCGCGACCTCCTCGGCCCCGGCATGCTCCAGGCGGTACGTCCGGATCTGCCGCTCCGTCAGGGCGCCGGTGTCGATCTGCCCCAACAGGCCGCGCAGCCGCTGGACGTTCCGGTATACGTCGGTGAGGATCAGGCCCTTGCCCTTGCCGAGGGCGCCGAGGGTGCCGACCTGGGTCACCATCGGCCGGAGGGTCGTCAGCGCCGTCTCGGCGTCCATGTAGGTCAGCGGCAGGATGACCGTGACGACCTCGCCGGGCCGGACGTCCTCGATGGCCTCCATCCCCTTGTAAATCTCAATTGGGAGCTTCTGGATATCCTTCACGGGCGTGAGCTGCAGGAACCGGCCGGTCTCGACGAGCGTGTACCCGCGGGTGGCCAGGATCATGTTCAGCGTGTCGAGGGCCTCGCCGTAGCTGTACGGCTCGCTGTCGAAGAACGTGAGCGTGCCGGCGATGTTCAGGTCGCCGACGAGGGGCTTGCCCGCCTGCTGGGCGAAGCGGCGGACGACCTCCGTGTACGGGATGCCGTCGAACTGGAAGCGGATGGCGCCGTCGTCGGCGCCGGCGGCGCGCGCGGCCGGGGCGGGCGCCGTCACCGCCGCCGCCCATACCGCCAGCCCCAGCGCCAGAAAAGCCCGTCGCGTCCCGCGTGTCGCACCCATGGTCAGGCTCCCTCATCCTGCGCGTCGCCCGCCGGGGCATCCGGCCGGGCGTCGGTCCCATCCTTGGCATCCGGCGTCTCGGGGACGGCCGCCTCGGACGCCCCGGCATCCGGCTCCGGCGTCGCGTCGGCGTGCGGCAACCCGGCGGGCAGGTCGTCGGCCGCCAGAATCCGCTTCTCGGCCAGGCTCTGCCCGAGTTCCACCGCCCAGTGCTCCGGCCCGATCCGCAGGATCACCCGGCTCCCCGAGGTCGCCCACGGCCGGTCCGGCAGCGGCATCGGCCGGTAATCGACCATCGCCACTTCGCCCCCCGCCAGCCGGTCCCCCACCTGGTAGCGGCGCGTCTCGCGCGTCATCGCATCGTAGACGTAGACGTCGCTGCCTTCGCCCCAGCGCGGCAAACCGACGACGCGGTACCGGCTGTCCTGCGGCGGGGGCGCCGCCGGCGGCGCCGCGGGCGGCGCGGGTTGGCTCGGCGCCGCGTGCCGCACCACCTGCACCGGCTGCGGACGCGCCCCCCGCTTCACGTACGGACGGAACAGGTCCCGCGCCACGATCGCATCATACGCCTGCCGGTCCGGCCCGTCGAGCCGAACCGTCCCCTCGTCCTCCGGCACATGGTCCGGCTCGAACGCGACGGCCTTGCCGTCCGGACCGCGGACGCGCGGCGGGGTCAGCACCGGCACGCTCACACGGACCTGGAGGTCCACGTCCGGGCTCCGCTGGACCGGCTTTACGACCACGGACTCGACCGTGTGCAGGTACGGGTCGCGGTCCAGCAGGAACAGGAAGTTGACGACGTGCTCCAGCCGCCCGCGAGCCCGGACGAACCAGCCGACCTCGCGCAGGTGCTTGCCCGCCCCGCCGGCCGTAAAGGGCTTCAGGAACGGGTTCGTGGACCCGAGGCCGCTCCGGTCGAGGAGCCCCCCGAGGTGGGTCCGCAGCTTGTCGCTCGCGCGGTCGGGGTCGGTCTCGAAGGTGCGGCCGACAAGGGACGCGACCTTGGCCACGCGGGCATTCCGGCGTGCCAGCTCCGCCCGGATCCGGTCCAGGTCGTCCTGCAGCGACTCGCCCTGGCGGTCGAGGCGCGCCGCCTCCTCCAGGACCACGCGGTCGACGACCAGGTACCCGACGAGGCCCATCAGGACCGCGCCGGCCGCCGCCGCCAGGATCTTCTCGCGCGTGTTCATCAGCCCTTGCCCCTCAACCGGCGCATCGCGACATACACGCGCAGGCGCTCGCGCGAGGACAGCTCGCCGTCGCCGTCGGCGTCCCAGGCGGCCGCGTCGTTGGCGTACTCGCGGCGGGCGACCTCGGCTTCCTCGCTGCTGAGGCGGCCGTCGCGGTTGGCGTCGAACTTCTCGAGCAGGCGGCGGCGGATTTCGTCGTCGCCGCCGCGGTCGTCGTCATCGTTGTCGCCCCCGCGCCAGCCGCGCCGCCGCTCGCCTTCGCCTTCCTCGGGGGCCGCCGACACCGGCACCCCGCCGCGCGCGGACGACGCCGTCCGCGCCCGCGGCGCGTCGCTCCAGTCCTTCCCGGCCTTCAGGAGGTCGGCGGAGGCGTCGTCGGCCGGGCGCGGCTCCGGGACGAGCGACGCGATCTCGCGCCCCACCTCCCCGGCCGCGTCCACCTTCAGCGGCGAACTCACCGGGAACCGCGGCTCCGTCTTTACCGTCGTCACCTGGCCCGGCTTGAAGCTGTACCCGGCCTCCGCCAGGCGCATCCCGAGCTGGTCGAGCGTCTCGGTGTCGGTCGCCCGGACGCTGAGCTGCATCGTCCCGTCGGCCCGGCCCTCGATGCCCGTGACGTAGACCTGCTCGCAAGACGGGAAGACCGCGCTCAGGACCGCCCAGTGGTCGAGCCACGGGGGGTCCGTCGCGAGCCACGCCTCGACGGCCTCGACGTGCTCAGCCAGGGCCTTGACCTCGGCGTGGGGGCGCTTCAGGGCTTCGATCTCGTCGCGGAGGGCCTGGTTTCGCGCGGCCTTGCCGCCCAGGAAGGCCCAGGCGGCGGCCAGCGCGCCGCCGACCAGCAGCGCGGCCGCCACCAGCGCCGCCGCCGTGACGAGCTTCGTCCGGTCGCGCTGGACGGGCGGCCGCTTCGGGTTCAGGAAGTCGTACGGCGGGGTCCGGTCGGGCGCGTGGCCGATCGCCAGGCCCAGGGCCGAAATGAAGGGCGAGGTGTCGCCCTCCTCGCCCGTGAGGCCGAGCGCGGCCGAGGGGTCGAACCGCTCGCAGGGGAGTCCCAGGTCGGCCGCCAGCCGCGCCGTGACCTCGGCCTCCAACCCCGCCCCACCGGCCACCAGCACGGCCGCGATGCGCGCGCCCGGCTGCAAGGCGTGGTAGCTCCGGATGCTCCGGGCCGCCTCCGTCACGATGCTCTGGACCGGGCCGGGGGCAAGAGCCGCCAGGTCGTCGGCGGCCTCGTCCTCGTCCGTCACCGTCCGCAGGGGCACCGACCGGCTGAACGCCAGGGCCGAGCCGACCAGAACGTCGATCTCGGCCTCGTGCGGGGTCAGGTGGACGACGGCCACGGCCTCGTCGCCGGCGGCCGGCGCGTAGGCCGCCACCGCCTGCAGGTCCGCGTACGGGCGCAGCCCCAGCCGCACCAGCGTCGCCCCGGCGGCGGCGGCCGTCCGGCGGTAGTGCTCGACGACCGAGGTCCGGACGGCGGCCACCAGGACCTTCGCGCCGGCGGCCTCGCGGCCGGCCTCGGGGCCGGGCGATTCGCCGTCGTAGTGCCGGTCCGCCTCGTACCCGCTCTCGACCGTGAAGTCGACCACCGCCTCGTCCGCCGGAAACGGCAACTCCTTGGCCACCTGGTACTGGACCATGGCGGCCAGTTCGCCCTCGGTCTCGGCGGGGGGCAGCGTGAGGGGGCGGAGGACGGCCTGGCTGCGCGGCACGCTCATGGCCAGCGCGCTGCCGCCCAGGCCCGCGCGCCGGATGGTGTCGCCGAGCAGGGCGCCGAAGGCCTCGGCGTCGGTCGCGTCGACCTCCGGCGGGATGTCGACCGTCGCCAGCTTCAAGATGCGCACCCCGCCTTCGTGCGGCTCGGCGGCCACGAGGCGGATCTGCTGCGCGTCGTAGTCGACGGCGACCACGCGGCCGCCGGGGCGCGGCCGGCGGCGCCAGACGCGGCCCAGGATGTCGCTCAGGGTCGGCATACGCCTCTCACCGCCTGGTCTGCACTTCGTCCGGATTCAGGGCCAGCGGCAGGCCCATCCGCGTCAGGTCCCGCACGTACACCAGCGGCCGCCCGCGCATCAGGTCCACCACGCCCTCCAGCACACAGTATCGGCCCGACGGCACGCCGAAGCCAATTACGCGCACGCGGAACTGGGCCGCGCGAGTCGTCAGCCGCGGGGCCGCCCGCTTGTACGTCTCGGCGTCCACCAGGCCGCTCGTGTACAGCCACGCCGTCGTGGCCGCCTCGTCCGCGTCCAGCGACCGCCCGACCTCGGCAATCTCCCGGGCCGCGAATCCGTCGAGCTCCAGCGCCGCCGCCAGCACCTCCGGCGAGGCCGTCGTCACGTTCACCAGCCCCGTCAACGTCGCGACGTTGGTGGCCGTCAGACGGTCCACCAAGAGCGGCACCTCCTCCAGCGGCGCCTGGTACGTCACCGTCTGGCCTTCCCGCAGGTCCGGGAACTCGCGGTGCCGCTTCGTGATCTCGACCAACGCGTCCACCAGCTCCGCCGGGTGGGCCAGCTTCACGCCCTCGGCGCGGCAGATCTTCAGGAACGCCAGCGTCTCCTGCGACAGGCCCTGCAGGGCCTCGATCGGCCCGTTGACGTCGGCCCGCGGCCCGCCGTCGGCCGACACGTTTCGCTCGCGGCTCCAGACGGTCGTCAGGCCCGCCAAGCCGCGGTCCAGGTGCCCGTCCTGGTCGTCCGGCGGGAAGCGGTCCCGGGCGTCGTTCTCGTTCGGGTCCAGCAGCCCGCTCAGGTTGGCGTCCTCGCCGTAGACAACCTGTCCGTTGAACCCGCGAACGAGCAGAAGCTCCTCCACGGTTCTGAGATTCCGGTTCGCGCAGGCGTAGGGCTGGGGCAGCGTCTCGTAGTATGCTTGCTCGGCCCCGTCGGGCAGCGGGTCGTCGTCCCGGTCGCGCCAGTCGATCAGGGCCGCGGCCCGCTCCGTTGTCATGCCCGGCAGAGCGAGCAGCACCGCCTCGTCGGCCGTGTTCAGGTTGATGCGGCTCGCCTCGTCCGTGACGCCGTAGCGGACCGCGTCCGGCTCGTCCGGCATGGCGGCATAGACGCTGAAGTACCAGGCGTCCCGGCCGGTCTCGCAGACGGGCACGTTCTGGAAGAGGTCCGGGTTGTCGTACCAGAGGGTCCGGTCCGCGACGACTTCGCCGAGCACCTTGACGGTGTAGGCCAGGCCGCTTCGGGCCGCCTGGTACGCCCCTTCGCCGCGCGCGTGGGCGTCGGCGGCGGCGGTCTCGGCCTGGGCGACGAACAAAACGCCCACGGCCACCGCGGCCGCCAGCGTCATGACGACCAGCACCGCCGCCAGCACCAGGCCGCGCCGCCTCATGGCCGGCCCCCTTCCCCGCCCTTGCCGGCGGCCTCAGGGTCCACGTCGGCCTGGCGCGCGGGCGGCTGGGCCGCCGGCAGCGCGATCACCCGGCGCACCACCTCGTACGGGTAGTCGAGCGGGTCGGTCTCCTCGGGGAGCGGCTCGGCGCCGAGGGCGATCTCGACCCCCGTCGGCATGCCCTCGGGCGGCGAGGGGAACCAGACCTCGCCGTCCCAGTACTGGACGCGGAGGAACTTGATGCTCTCGCTCACCAGGGCCGCGCGGATCTCGCGGCCTTCCTCGGCCACGAGCGCCTCGACGAGCGTCTGCTCCGTCCGCTCCAGGCCGACGGCCACGACGTCGCCGTCCTCGGTCTCCTCGTACCGGATGCGGTAACCGACCAGGCGCAGGTCCTGCTCCGGGGGGGGCGGCGTCTCGGTGGCGTCCAGTTCCAGCCACGCGGCCGGCCCCGGCACGCCCGCCGTCATGAAGCGGATGCCCGTGTCGGAACCGCGGACACCCGGGCCCTGGGCCAGCGCGCCGCGCAGCTCATCGGTGATCCGGTTCATCACGTGCCGCCTCGCACGGACCGCCTCGACCTGCTCCATCATGGCGGCCCGGGCCTGGACGATCTCGCGGTAGAACCCGACCATGCCGCCCACGAGCGCAAGCGCGAGGCCGAGGGCGAGAATCGCCTCGAGCAGCGTCATACCCCGCCGCGCGCGCGTCATAGCCGGCCTCCCAGGAAAATCGACATATCCTCCGAGACGGGGGCGGCGTCCAGGTCGGGCTCCTCGGCCCACGTCACGATCCGCCGCACCAGGCCCAGCCGTTCGTTCCGGACGATCGCCTCCACCCGCCACAGGGCGACGAGTTCCGGCGCGGCCTCGACGGGGGCGGTGCGGATCTCCCACGTCCAGTCGGCGTGCGGCTCGGCCATCGCCTCGGGCCCAACGTCGAGCGGCGAGACGATACCCAGCTCGATCTCCGCCAGGAGCGAGACCGCCAGGTTCTCCGCCTGCGCCTCGGCCGCCAGTGCCGCCGCCGTCCGTAGCCCCGTGCTCAGGCTGCCCACCACAACGAGCGCCGTCGCGGTGAAGATGGACGAGGCCACGAGGACCTCGAGCAGCACGGCCGCGCGGCGCGGGGCGCGTTGGCACGGACGGGTCACCATCCGTCGGCCGCCTCCTGCCTCTCGGCGTAGTACGCGTCCAGGGCCGCGGGCGTCAGGACCCGCGAGGTGACCGTGCCGGCGGCGCCGTCGATCTCGACGAGACCCCGCCGCGCGTCGTCGCTCGCGAGCGCCGCGATCTCCACCAGCGCCGAGTCGGAGCTCCCATCCGGGGCGAAGAGGAGAACCTCGCCGGGGTCGATCATCCCGTCCAGCAGCATCGGCGCCGTCTGGTACCCGACGGCGCGCCACGCCGCCGGGCCCGTCAGCTCGACGCGCGTCACCTCCGCCAGGTCCGACGGCAGGTCGGCCGTCCACGTCGCGGGCATCGGGGCGAACCGCCCCGGGTCGGCCAGCGGCTCGGGCTCCCACAGGACGGCGAACCCGCCGGCCTCGTCGCGCAGAACGAAGCAGACGCGCCGGCCGCGCCGCGCGGCCTCGGCCCGGGCGCGGCGGAGGGCCGTGCCCAGGCGGACCGTCGCCTCGTCCAGGTCTTCGCGGTGCGACGCCCCGGCCAGGCTCAGCACCAACATTGAGGCGAGCAGCACGTAGACCCCGAGCGCCAGCACCACCTCCAGGAGCGTGAAGCCCCGGCGGCGCGGTCGGCTAGACGCCCTCTTCGGACCAGTTGCGGATGTCATCATCGGTGCCGTCCTGGCCGTCCGGCCCGTAGGACCACAACTTGTACGGAACCGCCAGACCCAGGTCACCCGGGTTGTCGACGAGCTCGTACTGGATCGGGTTGTTCCACGGGTCCTCGGGCGTTTCCTTGATGTACGGGCCGCGCCAGGCGTCGGCCAGGTCCTCGTCGTCAAAGGTCGGCTGGGTGCGCAGGGCGTCCAGGCCGCCCTCGTCCTCCGAGGGGTAATGGCCGACGTGCATGTTGTACTTCTCGAGCTCGTTCTCGAGCTGCTTCAGGAGGAGCTTGGTGGTGTCGATGCGGGCGCCCTTGCGGGTGCCGCCGTAGACCCCGATGAACACGGCCGCCAGCATGCCGATGATGAGGATGACCAGGAGGACTTCGATCAGGGTGAAGCCCCGCCGGCCGTTGCGTCGCTTCTTCATGCGTCTGGCTCCTTTCGTACGTGCGTCGTTTTGTCGCGACCGCCGCCCGCGGGCGGCCGGTCACTTCAGCGTCCGGACCATCGTGAAGATGGGATAATACAGGGCGAGGGCCGCGAACGCCACCGCTCCCGCCATCAGCACCAGAACCATCGGTTCGATCAGCCGCACCGCCAGGTCCACCTGCCGGTTCGTCCGCCGCTCCACCGTGTCGGCGATCCGCGCGAGCACGCTGTCCATCGTGTTCGACTCCTCCGCGACGGCGATCATCTCGACGATCTCCGCCGGAAAGAGGCGGCTGCGGCCGAGCGGCTCGGCCAGCGGTTCGCCACCCCGCACGTTCTCGGCCGCGGCCCCGATCGTCTCGCCCATCAGCCGCGAGCCGGTGGCGTCGCGGCTGATCTCCAGGGCCTCCAGGATCGGCACGCCGCTCGAAAGCATCAGGCCCAGGACGCGGCAGAAGCGGGTGATGGCCACCATGCGCACGGCCTGGCCGAAGAGCGGCAGCCGCAGCCGCGCCCGGTCCCACAGCCGCTGCGCCGTCTCGTTCCGCGACGCCGTCCCCAGCGCCGCCGCCGCCAGCACCGCCCCCAGCAGCAGGAAGGGCCATTGGCCGCGCACCAGGTCGCTCGCCCCGAACAGCAGCCGCGTCGGCAGCGGCTTCGCGGCATCCTCCAGGAACCCCGCGAACTCCGGCACCAGCCACACCAGCGCCACCACCGTCACGACCACCAGGGCCGAGATAAGGAGCACCGGGTAGATCATCGCGCCGCGGACCTTCGACTGGAGTTCCTCCTGGCGCTCGACGAACTCCGCCAGGTTCGTCAGCACGTCCTCCAGGAACCCGCCGCGCTCCCCCGCTCGCACCATCGCCGTGTGCGCGGGCTGGAAGACCGCCGGCTTCTCGGCGAAGGCCTCGGCCAGCGGTCGCCCGTCGGCCACCTCCGCCCGCACCCGCTCGACCTCTTGCCTGAGCGCGCCCGCCGGCAGGGCCCGGTGCAGCGTTTCCAGGGCCCGGAGCATCGGAACGCCCGCGCGGAGCAGATCGCCGAGCTGGCGGTACAGGCCCGCCACCTCGCGCAGCTTGATGCGTGCCCCGAGCGTCAGCGGGGCCCGCGGCGGCGCCGCCGGCTCGACCCGGATCGGAAAGAGGGCCTTCTCGTCCAGGGTGCGCAGGACGGCGGCCTCGCTCTCGGCCTGCATGATCCCGGTCACCTCCTTGCCGGCGGAGGTGCGGGCGGCATAGTGGTAATTGGCCATTCGGGCGTTTCGTTCGGGCGATGTCGGCCGGGCGACGTGCCCGGGCCGGCCCGCGGCCGGCTCACAAGGCGGTCGACCGGATCACTTCGTCGGGCGTCGTCATGCCGGCCCGGACCTTGGCCCAGCCGTCCTCGCGCAACAGGCGCAGGCCGTCGGCCTTGGCCGCCGCCAAGACATGGCTTGTCGGCGCCCGGACCATGACCTCCTCGCGGACCGGGTCGGTGATGCGCATCAGCTCAAAGAGGCCTGTCCGCCCGCGGTAGCCCGTGCCGCGGCAGGCGCGGCACCCCTCGCCGCGGTAGAGCATCTGGCCGGGGGCGAGCTCCAGGTCGGCCGGCAACCGCTCGCGGTCCGGCTCGACCGGCCGCTTGCAGTCCGGACAGATCCGCCGCACCAGCCGCTGGGCCATCGCCGCCAGCAGCGTGCTCGTCACCAGATACGGCTCCACGCCCATGTCCAGCAGGCGCGTCGCCGCCGACGCCGCGTCGTTCGTGTGCAGCGTCGAGAAGACCAGGTGCCCGGTCAGGGCGGCCTGGATCGCCGCCTCCGCCGTCTCCAGGTCGCGGATCTCGCCGATCATCACCACGTCCGGGTCGTGCCGCAGGATCGCCCGCAGCCCCCGCGCGAAGGTCATGCCGATCTTCGGCTGGACCTGGATCTGGTTGATCCCGTCCAAGTGGTACTCCACCGGGTCCTCGACCGTCACGACCTTGATCTTCGGGCTGACGATGCCAACCTCCGGCTGCCGCTGCAGGGTTTCCACCAGGGGTTCCAGAACGCCCGGCGGCACTTCTGTATCGTTGTTGAGGAAAAAGAGGAATGCTCCTTTTGCGGCCTCGATGCCGAGGTTGTTGCCGCCTGCGAAGCCTAGGTTTTCCGGGCTTTTGATCAGGTGTACCTCCGGGTAGGCCTCCTTGATCCGGCCCGGCTGATCATTGGGGGAGGCGTTGTCCACTACGATAACCTCCACGGCAGGGTAAGTCAGGCACCGCAGGGATGCCAGCAACTCCAGCGTTACGGCTGATTCGTTGTAGTTGATGGTAATGATAGAAACAAGGGGTTGTGCATACATGTCTTATTGGGGTTTAATGC
>CAYNLG010000034.1:0-36771 GCA_964397995.1 uncultured Anaerolineales bacterium | reverse complement strand
AGGTGCTGCGAGAAGGCATTCCACCCCCCGTTGCGTTTCAGAGTTGAATCCGCAGCTACAATCACGATGGTCCCCTGGCCGACTGGATCATCGCCATGCGCAAGCAGGGAGACGGCCGCCCGATCCTGTGCACGGAGTACATGGCCCGTACGCTGGGGTCCGAGTTCTCGAACTACCTGCCCGTCTTCAAACGCGAGAAGATCGGTTGCTTCAACTGGGGCCTCGTCGCGGGCAAGAGCGGCACGATCTGGCCGTGGAAATCGGCCGAACAGACCGTGCGTGCCGAACCGGAGGTGTGGTTCCACGACATCCTGCGCCCCGACGGCACCCCGTACCGGCAGGACGAGGTCGACCTGATCCGCCGTTTGACGGCAAGATGATGGGCCGCTGCCGACCGGTCGACCATGGCCAGGATAGTAACCACATCGCTCCCGCGCTGGCCGCGTGAAGCGGTCCGGCGCGGGAGCCGGTCGCCGCCGCTTCACACGGCAGGGGCACCATCGTGCGGGAAACGGGGGCGCCGGCGCCCTGAAAGGCCGCTGCGCGCTGGGGGCGGCGGCTATCTATCCGGGGACGCGTCGTCGGTGCCCGTGGCGCTGCAGCCGCTGCTCCCCAGCGCCGCGACGGGGCGCCACCATGCGTCTCGGGTCCGTCTTCGGCAAGGGCGGTCGCGGCCGGGCGACGTTTTCGCGCTGGAGACGTGCCGCCCGCCGCCTATAATTGCGAAGCCTGAAACCGGGCCGGCCATGGTGCCGGCCGAAGGAGACGCCGATGCCCTCGCTGGACCGGCCGCCGGAGACCGAACTGACGGAGCGGATCGCGCGGCTCAAGCGGGAGCGGCGCGCGGTCATCCTGGCCCACAACTACCAGATTCCCGAGGTCCAGGACGCCGCCGACATCGTCGGCGACAGCCTGGCCATGGCCCGGGAGGCCGCGCGTGTCGAGGACGCCGACGTCATCGTGTTGTGCGGCGTGAAGTTCATGGCCGAGACGGCGAAGCTGCTGAACCCGGGCCGGACGGTGTTGATGCCGGACGAGAACGCCGGGTGTCCGATGGCCGACATGGTCGCGCCGCGCGAACTGGCCAAGGCCCGCGAGGCCCATCCCGACGCGATCTTGGTCGCGTACGTCAACTCGTCGGCGGCCGTGAAGGCCCGGAGCGACATCTGTTGCACCAGTGCCAATGCCGTCGCGGTGGTATCGTCGGTCCCGGCGGACCGGCCGGTCCTTTTTGTGCCGGACCAGAGCTTGGGCGACTACGTGGCGCGGCAGACGGGGCGCGACAACATTATCCTGTGGCCGGGCTTCTGTCCGACGCATCACCGGATCCTGCCGGAGCACATCGAGGCGCGACGGCACGAGCACCCGGACGCCGAGGTGTGCGCGCACCCCGAGTGCGTGCGCGAGGTGCTCGACCTCGCGGACTTCGTGGGTTCGACCAGCCAGATCCTTCGCCGCGTCGGCGAGTCGCCGAAGGAGACGTTCATCATCGCGACGGAGATGGGCGTCTGTCACACGCTCCGCCGCCGGTATCCCGAGAAGACCATCGTCGAGGTATCGAGCCTGGCGGACTGCCCGAACATGAAGCTGAACACGCTCGAAAAGATCATGTGGTCGCTGGAGGACCTTCAAGTGCCCGTGGAGGTGCCGCCGGAGGTGGCGGGGCCCGCCCGCCGGGCGATCGAGCGGATGCTCGAGGTGGCCTGAGCCCGTCCGGCCGCCCTTGCCACGGAGTCCCATGACGGATACGACGCCCAGCCCGACGCCGCCTACGCACGCCGGCGAGGAAGGTGCGCTGTCGGAAGTGCGCAGCGCCGGCCGGCCGCTGCGCCTCGTCGATCTGGTGGACGTGGAGCTGCTACAGGCGATCCAGGACGGGTTCGCGGCGCTGACGCGGACGGCCACGAGCATCCGCGACGAGCAGGGCCGCCTAGTGACCCAGCCGAGCTGCTCGAACCGGTTCTGCGACCTGATCGGCGGCCCGCTGCACACGAGCGAGGCCTGCCGCCTGTCAAACTATGCGGCCGCGGCCGCGGCCGCCGGCCAGCCCGACCGGCCTGTCAAGTACGTCTGCCACGCGGGCCTGACGCAGTTCGCGGCGGCGATTCGCTTGGACGGGCGTGTGCTCGGCACGGTTGTACTGGGCGATCTGCCGGAGAAGCCGCTCGGGCCGGAGCACGTGGGCCGCGTCGCCCGCGAGAACGGCGTGGACGAGTCCGAGCTCTTGGAGGCCGCCCGCGCGCTGCCGCTCTCCAACGACGAGGCGATGCGGGCCGCCGTCTCGTTCCTACAACTCCTGGCGAGCACTGTCGCCACCTTCTGCTACCAGCAGGCCCGGATGCGCGAGCGCGTCGAGGAGCTCGAGCTTCTGAGCGGCACCAGCCGCCTGCTCTCCTCGACCCTCGACCCGGACGAGGTCCTCGGCAACATCGTCAAGACCATCACCGAAGTCATGCACGTGAAAGCTTGTTCGGTGCGCCTCCTGAACGAGAGCCGCGACGAGTTGGTCATCAAGGCGACCCACGGCCTCTCGAAGGGCTACCTGAAAAAGGGCCCGGTTCTCGTGGCGGAAAATCCGAACGACCGCGCGGCCCTGGAGGGGCAGGTCGTCCAGATCGGCGACATGCGGTCGGACGAGCGCATCCGCTACCCCGCGGAGGCCGAGCGCGAGGGCCTGGTCTCGAGCCTTGTCGTGGGTCTGGTCGCCAAGGGCGAGCCCCTCGGCACGCTGCACCTGTACACGTCCGAGCCGCACCGGTTCACGCCGGAGGAGATCCGCCTCTTCCGAAGCGTGGCGGACCAGGCGGCCCTGGTGGTACAGAACTCGCAGCTTGTCGAGGAACTGGCCCGGCGCCGGGGCCAGGAGCGCGAGCTGGCGTTGGCGGCACGGATCCAGCGCCGGATGCTCCCGGCCGCCCCGCCGGCCATCGAGGGCTACGACTGCTACGGCATCACGGTGGCGTCGCAGGAGGTGGGCGGCGATTTCCACGACTGGCTCGCGCTGCCGAATCACAACTGGGGCCTGGCCGTCGGCGACGTCTCCGGCAAGGGCGTCCCGGGGGCTATCCTCATGGCCGCCGTCCGGGCGGCGCTGCGGGCCGAGGCGGAACACGTCTACGAACTCGACCACGTCATGAGTCGCGTCAACGACGGCCTGGCCGCCGATACCGAGGTCTCGGAGTTCGTCACCCTCTTCTACGGGGTGCTCGACGCGGGGGCAAGGCGGCTGACATACGCGTCGGCCGGGCATGAGCCGGCGGTGGTGGTGCGCGGCGACGCGATGCTCGTGCTCCGCATGGGCGGGCCGTTGCTGGGGGTGGTCGAGGGCGCGGCCTACGCGTATGAGGGTCTGGACCTGCTGCCGGGCGACACGCTGGTGGTCTACTCGGACGGGGCCTGCGACGCGACCAACTACGAGGGGGAACGCTTCGGCCGCGAGCGCTTCTACGATTCCATCCGTCGCCACGCCCAGTACGGTGCCGAACGAATGGTCGAGGAGATCCGGTGGGACCTGCGGCGGTTCACGGGTCTGGCGCCGCGCGCCGACGACATAACGCTGCTGGTGGTGAAGGTGCGGTAGGGCGAGGGCCGTGCTGCGCGGGCCCTCCATGGGCGGTCAGGCGTTGCCCCCGGCTTTTCGGCGGTGCCGCGCGCGGGGCGCGACCGGTCGGAGCTTGTGGGACTCGCCAATCATGGCAACGACCACGTCAACAGCCACGCGGGAATCCGCCACGGACGCACAACACGACCCTCCGCTTACGCGGACGGGTCGGAACGGCGTGCGTGGCTCACATGAATCCCCGCGGATTCGCGCGCCGAGGTCTCAGTCGGTCTATCTCTCGTTGCCGTCCGCAGCCGCGCTGCCGAACCGGATCGGCTTCCACGGCGGGATGCCCTTCGGCGCCGACTGGAGCCACTTCTGCCATGCCGCCTGGTTGTACCCGAAGTCCTGGCCCGTCAACTGCTTCAGCGCCGCCAGGACGGCCGGGTGCTGGATTTCCACCCGCTTGTACTCCGGCAGCACGTGCGTCTCGGGCACCGAGACCGTCGTCGCCACGTCCACGATGTCGACCTGGGGCAGGTCGATCGTCACGGTGGCGATGCCCATGCCCGGGACGGCGGCCGAGATGGTCCGCTGTCGGAAGGTCGGCGTGTCGCACATCTGGGCCCGGATATCGAACTGGCCCGCGTAGTTGTTGACCTGGGCGCCGACGAGGCGGACCTCTTCGGTCACGAGCCGTTCCACCAGGAGCCACACGGCCCGCTTCTCCTGGAGCTCGGCCAAGGCTGTGGCGGACCGCTCCCACAGAACCGGCACCTCGTCCAAGGCCAGGTGGGCCATCAGGCGCTCGGTCGGCTTCGGGTCCGTCGAGTCGGTCGCCGCCTTCAGCATCGCGACGGACCGCTTCCGGTTGCCGCGGTTGCCATCGCCGACGGCGATCTCCTGCAGGTACGCCTTGGCGACGTGCGAGCCCCCCTTGGCGTGGCTGCCCAGGGCCTCGATCAGCAGGCCCTTGTACCGGTCGTTGGCCCCATAGAGGACCATCGTCATCGGGCCGACGGCCCGTTCGTCCTCGATGGCCAGGAGCTTCTCGCGGCCCTTCTGGAAGTCCGACGGGCTCCCCCCCCGCAGATTCTGGATCTCGATCAGGCGGATCTTCTTCAGGTACTCGTGGGCAACCTGCTCGGCCTCGGTCGTCGGTTCGGCCGGGTCGGCCTTCTTCGTGCCCGCGGCGGCCAGGGCCGGCAGGAGTGCCAAGGCGGCCAACATCCAAGGGGCGCGTTTCATCGTCCGTTCCCTCCTTCAGGCGGCCAACCGGCCGCTTTGACGGATTATACGAATGTAGCGAGGCGGGCGCGGCCGGAAATCCGAAACCCGCGCATGGAGGCGGAGGGGTCAGGTCGGCGAGCCGGTCGCCTTGGCGGCATGGGCGGCCCCGACCTTCAGGGCCTGGCGGTTCAGGTCGATCAGGGCCCGCTTGTCCGGGTCGGTCCCCAGCTTCCTCTCGAGCAGTGCCGCGATGGCTTTCTCGGGGGCCAGGTCCTTCAGGGCGTTCAGCGCCCCGAGCATCACCATGTTGGCGACCCGGACGTTGCCCATCTCGTTGGCGAGGTCCGACGCGGGCACCGCCGCCAGCCGCGCGGCCCCGTGCGCGCCGTCGGGCGCGACCATCGAGGCGTTTGTCAGGACCAGGCCGTCTTCGGCCACTAGGGGGGCGAAGCGGTCGTACGACATCTGGTTCATCACGAGCAGCACGCTGGCGGTCTCGACGACGGGGCTCGCGATGGGACCGTCGCTGACGCAGACCTGGCAGTACGCTGTCCCGCCGCGCACCTCCGTCCCGTACGAGGGGAAGTAGGTGACCTCGTGGTCCTGCATGAGCAGTTCGGCCGTCAGCTTGCCGAGGGTCATGAGCCCTTGGCCGCCGAAGCCGGAGAAGACCATCTGTTCATCCATGAGGGGCTCCGCACAGGAATTTTCGTGTGCCCTTGCGAGGGGCCGCCGGGTGCGCCTAGCATAGACTACGCGGGGAGACCGGACGTGAGCAAGGATTAACCGAGGGAGCGAAACCGTGACACGGGGTCTGACCCGCCGCGATGTGCTTCAGCAGTTGGGTCTGGGGGGCGTGGCGCTCGCGCTGGCCGCCTCCGGCTGCCGCCGCACCGCCGTGCCCGACTCCGAGGGAGAAGGAGACGAGACCATGGCCTCTGCCGCAGGCACGTTCCAGTTGCCGCCCCTGCCCTACGACTCGCTCGCGCCGGTCATCGACGACCGGACGCTGATGCTGCATCACGACAAGCACCACGTGGGCTACGTCAAAGGGGCCAACGCCGCCCTCGACGCCTTGGCCCAGGCCCGCGACGCCGGTGACTTCGGCCTCGTGAAGCACTGGGAGCGGCAACTGGCCTTCGCCGGCTCCGGGGCCGCCCTGCACGAGCTCTACTGGACGAGCATGTGGCCGGGCGGGCGCGGCGAGGCGTCGGGGGCGCTGCAGGAGGCGATCGGGACGTCCTTCGGGTCGGCCCAGAAGATGCTCGCCCAGTTCGCCGCTGCCACCAAGGCCGTCGAGGCCAGCGGTTGGGGCATCCTGGCTTGGGAACCCAGTTCGCGGAATTTGGTGGTGCTCCAGGCGGAGCGGCACCAGGACCTGACGATCTGGGGCTGCGTGCCGCTGCTCGTGTGCGACGTCTGGGAACACGCCTACTACTTGCAGTACCAGAACAAGCGGGCCGAGTACGTGGACGCCTGGACCGGCCTGATCGACTGGGAGTCGGCGAGCGCCCGGTTCGCGGCCGCCACCCAGCCGCAGGCGGCCCCCGCCTAGGCCAAGCCCCGGTGGCCTTCGGAGTTTGGTGCGGGCCTAGGCTTCGATGCCGCGAGCGTGCTCGCCGCCGCTCTGGCGATGTCCGATCACTCCGAGCAGCAAAAGCCCCACCGGGACCACGCTCCACACGATGATCCCGATGGCCGCGCTCAGGACTCGGAACATCGGCACTTGGGCGTGCTCCTGGGGCAGGGCGGCCTCCCAGACCTGTGTCACCACGGTGACGACCACCTGCAGCGCCGCGGCCGCCGCGATGACGGTGTACGCCCAGCGGCGGTTCACGATCAGGCCGACTCCCGCCGCCATCAGCGCCATCGCCAGCGGCGCGACCATCAGCGCGACGCCCATATGGTGGTACACCGCCGCCCGCTCGTGATGCTCCAGGCTCTCGGCGTCCTGGTACGCCTGCTTGTACATGATGCCCACGGTAACCACCTGGGCAATGATCCAGACGACGAGCAGCGCCCCCGTCCACAGCCGTACGACCCGCGACGGCCCGCCCGCTTGTGACTCGTTCATCCGTGTCCCCCCTTGGCTCGTCAGATACGCCCGGCGCACCAGAGCAGGCCGCGCTGGAGCACCGTCCGGAAGCCCGGATGTGTCCATGCCGCCGGGCCGTGCCCCGGCTGAAGGCAGAAGACCCGGCTCCGGCCGACTTGGCGTGTCCACCCGAGCGCCCGCATGCTCCGCGGATGGTCGGTCGTCAGCACCACCTCCGAGTCCGCGTCCGGCTCGGGCATCTCGTACGTCTCGTCCGCCAGCGTGAAGTCGATCAGCGTCTTCGGGATGCGGTGGTCGGTGTCCACCACGTGGACGGGGACCGTCTGGTCGAAGTGGTAAGGCGGCGACCCGCGGTCCGCGATGCCGCATACCTCCGACCAGAACGGCCACGCCGGCCATGCGCACAGGCCGTGATGCAGCACCAGCAGTCCCTGGCCGGTTCGGGTGAGGCCCTCGATGGCGTCGCAAACGCCCTGCTTCCCGACCGCCGCCTCCGGGCCGGGCGTCTCGCGGTGCATGCAGTAGAAGCAGACGGCCTCGTACGCGTCGCGGCAACCGGCCACGTCGGCGACGAAGTCCTCCAACGGTTGGACGTACGCGTCGATCTCCGGCAGCGTGCGCACCAAGCGGTGGAACCCGGGCACGTCGTAGGCGTGACCGCCCGTGACGACGGCCACGGGCGCCTTGTCCTCGGCGAACGGCGACTCGGCCATCGGGGCCTCCGTGCGGGTCTCGGGCGGCGCCGCGCGGCTTCAGGAGCCCGCCTTCGTCGTGTCCTTGATCACGCCCCGCGGGAACACCGTCTCCATGTAGTCCTCGATGTGCTGCAGGGCTTTGGCGGGGGGCACGCGCCAGTACGTCGGGCAGGGCGACAGGATCTCCACCAGCGAGAACGCCTTCAGGTCGCGCTGGACGCGGAAGCTCTTCTTGATGGCGTTCTTGGTGCGCCGGACGTCACGCGGCGTGCCGATGACGCACCGCTCGATGTAGGCCGGCCGGTCCAGCGTGGCCAGCATCTCGGCGACCCGGATCGGGTACCCCTCGTTGATGATGCTGCGCCCCTTGGGCGTCGTCGAGGTCTTCTGGCCGGGCATCGTCGTGGGGGCCATCTGGCCCCCCGTCATCCCGTAGATGGCGTTGTTGACGAAGATGACGCTGATCGGCTCGCCCCGGTTGGCGACGTGGACGATCTCGTTGGTGCCGATGCCCGCGAGGTCCCCATCGCCCTGGTACGAAAAGACGAGCTTCTCGGGCCGCGCCCGCTTGATGCCCGAGGCGACCTCCGGCGTGCGACCGTGGGCGGCCTCGCAGCAGTCGATGTCGAGGTACTGGTACAGGAGCACCGCGCACCCCACGGGGGCCATGCCGATGATCTGGTCGCGCAGGTCCCACTCGTCGATGATCTCGGCCAGGATGCGGTGGACCACACCGTGCCCGCACCCGGCACAGTAGTGCGTCCGGGCGGGGAGCAGGGCGTGGGGGCGGCCAAGCTTTGGGGCCGACGGGGCGGTTTGTTGGGTCATTGTGGACGGCCTCGCATGGTGAGTAACGAAGTAACGTAGGGACGAAGTAACGTAGGAGTGCCAGCAGCTCTCGGCTGGATCAGGCTTTACGCTGCTTCACGGACCGCATCAGACCCGACAGCAGCCGGTCGACCTCCTGGGTTTCCTCGCGGAACTCCGCCAGTCGTTCTCCTTTGATCCATCCCAGCCGCCGAACGCGTTCGGCCTGGGTCTGCAGTTCGATGAGACTGCCGCGCGCCACCTCCAGGTAACGCCTGAACTCCACCGTCCGTCCCCGGCCGAAGCCTTCGGCAATGTTCGAGACGACCGACACCACGGCCCGGCGCATCTGCGAAACCAGTCCGTACCGTTCACCGTCCTGGAATCCATCCGTGACCCGGTAGACCTGCTCAGCCAACTCCAAGGCTTTCTGCCACGCGATGAGGTCGCGATACGGGCGGATGTCGTTCTGGGCCTCCCTCGCCACGGCCCCTCCGCGCGTGCCTTCGCGGTTGCTGTTGCCGTCACTTCGTCACTTGACAGCCATCGTCCGCACATGCTCCACCACCTCCGCCACCGTCGGCACGCCGCCTCCCGACCGCCCATGCAGCGCCACGGGGCGCGGCGACTCGTAGAGCGAGAGCTTCACGTCCTCGACCATCTGGCCCCAGCTCATCTCGACCACCAGGAACCGGGCGCCGCGCGCAGATGCCTCCCGCAGCGGCTCAGCCGGGAAGGGCCACAGGGTGATCGGCCGCACCAGCCCCGCCCGGATCCCCTCGGCGCGGGCCTGGTCGACTGCCGCCCGCGCGATCCGGGCGCTCGTCCCGTAGGCCACCAGCACCAGGTCCGCGTCCTCGGTCCGGTCGCATTCCCAGCGGGGCAGGGCGTCGGCCATCCGCTCGACCTTGGCGCGCAGCCGCTCGTTAAAGGCCTCCAGTTCGCCCGGCCGCCAGTAGAAGCTCTTGACGATCCGGCGCGCGCGGCCGCCGGCGGCCCCGGTCAGTGCCCAGTCGTGGTCGCGGACCGCCGGCCCGTCCTTCATGGGTGGCAGGACGACCGGCTCCATCATCTGGCCGAGCTGCTGGTCCGAGAGGATGAGGACCGGGTTCCGCCACGTCTCGGCCAGTTCAAAGGCCTCGTACGCCAGGTCCGCCGTCTCCTGGACCGTGTGCGGCGCCAGGACGATCAGCCGGTAGTCGCCGTGTCCCCCGCCGCGCGTCGACTGGTAGTAGTCGCTCTGGGCGCAGCGGACGTCCCCCAGGCCCGGCCCGCCGCGCTGCACGTTGACGATCAGGGCGGGCAGCTCGCTCCCGGCGAGGTAGCTGATGCCTTCCTGCTTCAGGCTGACGCCGGGGCTGCTGCTGGTGGTCATGGCCCGGCCTCCGGCGGCCGCGGCGCCGTGGACCAGGCTGATGGCCGCCAGCTCGCTCTCGGCCTGGACGAACGTGCCGCCCACTTCCGGCATGCGCCCCGACATGTACTCGGGGAGGTCGTTCTGGGGGGTGATGGGGTAGCCGAAGTAGAAGCGGCACCCGGCACGGACGGCGCCCTCGGCGGCCGCCACGTTCCCGGTGATGAGCACCTTCTCCGCGGTCTGGGTCTTGGGCACGGCACCCTCCTCTCACGGCCCTCGCCGATGCGTGTCCTGCGGGGCGCGTCTCTGCGGCAAGCAAGTCGGCCCCATCATACGCTGGGCCGGCAAGGCGGGCCAAGGGGAAAAGGGATGCGACCGGGGCTGAGCACACGGCCACCCAGCCGACTGGGCGGCCGTGTCCCAAGCTATAGCATGCCCGGCAGGATCGCAGCCGCCGCCAGCGTCGCGACTCCCAGAAGCCGGGCCCACCACGGCCGCGCGCCCGTGACGAACCGGACAGCCGCCAGCGCCAGTACGCCGACGCCGAGGGTGGCGAGAACGGGCTGTTCCGCAGGGGCCATGGCCGTGCCGCCGACGTCGAGTTCCGGCCATTCGTGGATGCGAAAGCCCGCGGGCGCCAGCCGGACGTCCCGGTCCATCGCCTCCGGCGCCATCACGGCCCGGAACCGCCCCAGCCAGACCGCGCCGCCCTCCAGTGGCGACCCGGCCGTCAGCAACGCCAGGAGCACCGACGCCTTGCCGGGATGGGGCGACTCGTCGAGCCTCTCGGCGTACTCGCAGACGAACAGGCGGCCCCCGCGGTGCGCGGTCTCCGCCGCGACCCAGGCCCCGTACGTGGTGCCGCTCGGCGATGCGGGGTCCAACGCCAGCTTCCCGGCCGCCTGTTGGAGGCCGAGCCACCGCCAGTTCGTCGGCGCGAACGGGGCCGTCGCAATGACGTACAGGAGCACCTCGTTGCTTTCGGCGGCCGAGATACGCGAGATGACGAGAGGGTAGACCAGTTCATCGGCCTTGTAGGCATAGGCCACGGGTTCGGGCACCCGGAGGGGCCCGCCGGCGGCGTCGGCCCGGACCTTCAGCGCCAGCCAGTACCACCCGCAGCCGACGTAATGCCGGAGGCACGGTTCCGATCCTTCGGGCAGGGCGTACCGGTTCTCGCGGAGCCAATCGATGAGTGGCTCGGCCCCGTCCGCCCGGAGCACCTTCCACTCGTAGATGCCGGCTGTACCGACGGCCTCCAGCGTCAACCCGTGTCCGAGCTGTACCGGCGATGGGCCTGGCGCGCACGTGAGTGTCGGCTTGCGGTTGTCCACCGTGTGGGTGAACCGCGGCGTGGTCGCGGCATGCAGGGCCGCGAAGACACCGACGTCGCGGGTCCGGACGCGCGTCGGCTTGGCCGGCACGGGCACTACCCAGCCGACCTCGGGCGCGTCGGCCCGGAAGTGTGTCCGCAGGGTGATCTCGACCGTGCTCCCGTCGAACGCGAGGATCGCCTCCTGTTTCGGCGAGGATACCAGCGCGTCGGCGTCCCCCACGTGTCGCACCACGAGACAGCCATCGCCCCGTGCCAGCGACGTAGCCGCGAGGACTGCCACGCCGGCCAGGATGATGTGCCGCATCGTCCCCCCTCCCGGACTGCCTCAGGCCTCCGCCACCTCCCACACCTCGATGGCGGCGTCCGGGCAGACCTGGTAACACTGGGCGCACCCGACGCAGTCGGCGCCGGGCTTCGCGCGGGCCGGGCGGACGCCCGACTCGGTTAACTCGTCCGACATCTCCAGCACCCCATGCGGGCAGGCCGAGATGCAGAGCTCGCATCCCTTGCAGTACTCCACCAGGACGCGGACCTGGTAGGCCATGGTTGCCTCCTTCGCGTGCCCGAGCATGGTAGGCCGCCCCCGGCCGGGGGTCAACCTTTCCGGGGTGCCTCGGGCCGGCCTGTCCGTCCGGAATAGCGCGGCAGATGGCCCCAGTGGAGCTTCTGATTCAGCACCGTGAACGTACCTCGGTCCGGCCCGTGGACCAGGTGGAAGACAGCCTTCGCCTTCCGGACGACGACCCGGTCCCCCGGCGCCAGGGGCACCATCTCCTGGCCGTCCAGGACGCACACGGCCTCCGGCTGCAGGTCCGTCGGGACGAGGACGATCTCGGCGTCCGGCCGCGCCACCAGGGGCCGGTGCGTCAGGGAGTGCGGCGAAATGGGCACCAGGACCATGGCCTCCAGGCCGGGCATCAGGATCGGCCCGCCGGCGGCCAGGCAGTACGCCGTGGACCCGGTGGGCGTCGCCACGATGACACCGTCGCCGAAGTACGTGGTGACCGACTCGCCGTCGATGGCGGCCTCGACGCCGACCATCCGCTGGGCCTTGCCGCCCGCGACGACCACGTCGTTGAGGACGAGGTTGCGGTAGAGCGCCTCGCCGCCGCGCTCGCAGGCGACCGAGAGCATCAGCCGCCGCGATACCGGCAACTCGCCCGCCAGGATCGCCTCGAACCGGTCGCGGAACTGGTCGGCCGTGAAGTCGGCCAGGAACCCGAGCTTGCCGAGATTAATGCCGGCCACCGGCACGGGCCGGTCGCCGAGAAGGCGGGCGACGTTCAGGAGCGACCCGTCGCCGCCCAGGACGACGATCAGCTCGACGTCCTCGCCGACCGGTTCATCGTCCAGAGGCCGGACCTCGACCTCGGCCCGCTCGCGCATCCATGTGACGAGGTCCTCGGCGCAGGCCTCGGCGCCCGGCTTCTCGGCGTTGTAAAGCACCAGGACGTGTGTCATGGCCGACCCCCTCCCGCTCAGCGCCCGGCCAGGTCCCGGACCGTTCGGACGATGCCGTCGGCCGTCAGGCCGGCCGCCCCCAACTGCGCCCGTCGCGCCGCATGCTCGACGAACGTCTCCCCGACGCCCAGCCGATGGAGTCGCGCGACGTCGAGCCCGCGTGTCGCCGCGGCCTCCAGCACCGCCGACCCGAACCCGCCGGGCAGCGTGTGGTCCTCGGCCGTCAACACCCAGCCCGTCCGATCCAGCAGATCGGCCACGAGATCGGCGTCGACGGGCTTGGCGAACCGGGCGCTCGCCACGGTCACGTGCAGGTCGTCCTCGGCCAGGCGGTCGGCGGTGTCCAAAGCTTCCGCGACGGTCGCCCCGAGGGCCAGAATCGCCCCGGCGTCGCCCTCGCGCAGGACGGCCGCCCGGCCCGCTTCGACCGGCGCGTCCGAGACGTCCGCCTCCGGGACGCGGTCGCGCGGATACCGAATGGCCCACGGCCCGTCGGCCTCCAGGGCCAGGCGCAGCATCGCCCCGAGTTCGTGCCGGTCGGCCGGGGCCGCCAGCGTGAACCCCGGGAGGTGTCGCAGGTACGCGATGTCGTACAGGCCATGATGGGTCGGCCCGTCGGCGCCGACGAGGCCGGCCCGGTCGACGAGGAAGACGATGGGCAGGCCCTGCAGCGCGACCTCGTGGAAGAGCTGGTCGTAGGACCGCTGAAGGAAGGTCGAGTAGATGCCGACCACCGGCCGCCGCCCTCCGCGTGCCAGGCCCGCCGCCAGAGCGACGGCGTGCGCCTCGCAGATGCCGACGTCGTGGAACCGGTCGGGGAACCGCTCGCCGAAGCGTTCCAGGCCGCTGCCTTCCGGCATGGCCGCCGTGATGCCGACGATCCGGGCGTCGCCCTCGCCGAGGGCCGTCAGCGTGTCCATGGCCACGTCCGTCCAAGGGGGCACGGGCGGGGGCTCGGGCGGGACGACCTCGCCGTTCTTCTCCGTGAACGGGCGGGCGCTGTGCCACCGGGCCGGCTGATCCGACGCCGGCTTGAACCCCCGGCCCTTCTCCGTGTAGACGTGCAGGAGGCGCGGCCCGCGGAGGCGGCGCATTTCGCCCAGCACCTCCTCCAGGCCCGCCACGTCGTGTCCGTCCACCGGCCCGTAGCACCGGAACCCGAACAGGTGCTCCAGCGGGTGGTCCGGGACGATGATCTCTTTCAGCCCCTGCTTGAACGAGGAGATAGCCGCCGTCAGCGTCTGCCCCATCGGCATGCTGTCCAGCATCTCCCGGACGTCGGCCTTCAGGTTGCCGTAGGCCCGTGTCGTCCGGACGGCGGTCATCCATCGGGCGACGCTGCCGACCGTCGGGCTGATTGCCATCTGGTTGTCGTTCAGCACCACAAGCAGGTCGACGCCGACGTCGCCGGCGTGGTTCAGGGCCTCCAGCGCCAGGCCGCAGGAGAGTGCCCCGTCGCCGACCACCGCCACGGCCCGGGCCTCCGAGCCTTCGGCCTGGGCGGCCAGGGCCAGCCCCAGGGCCGTCGAGATGCTCGCCCCGGCGTGGCCCGTGCGGAACAGGTCGTACTCCGGCGCCTCCGCCGGGTTCGGGAAGCCACTGGCGCCGCCGGCGGTCCGCAATCCGCGGAAGGCCTCGCGCCGCCCGGTGATCAGCTTGTGGGCGTAGCACTGGTGCCCGACATCGAAGACCAGATGGTCTGTCCGAAAGTCGAACGCGCGGTGCAGCGCCAGCGTCAGCTCCACCACGCCCAGGTTGCTGGCCAGGTGCCCGCCGCGCGCCGCCACCGTCTCGGTGATGGCGCCGCGGATCTCCTTGGCCAGGGCCTGGAGCTGGTCGGCGGTGAGCGGCTTCAGGTCCGCCGGCGACTGGATCGTCTCGAGCAGCGTCACGTCCTCACTCTCCCGTCCGGCGGCCGGGCCGCCGTGGTTGTCTGAATCAGTGCCCGCGTTCCACCACGAAGCGGGCCATGTCGCGGAGCCAGTCGGCCTCGTGGCCGAACGCGCCGAGGGCGTCGATCGCCCGGTCCGCCTCAGCCCACGCCCGGCGCCGCGCCGCCTCCAGCCCGTACAGCGAGACGAAGGTCAGCTTGTTTTGGGCGGCATCCTTGCCGGCGGTCTTGCCGAGGGCCTCGGTGGTCGCGGAGGCGTCGAGCACGTCGTCGGCGATCTGGAACGCCAGGCCGAGGTGCCCGGCGTAGTCGCGAAGGCTCCGTTCGAGGTGCTCCGAGGCCTCGGCGCTGATGGCGCCCATCACGATAGACGCGGTCAGGAGGGCCGCGGTTTTCCGCTGATGGATGAGCGTGAGCAGGGCCTCGTCCGCGAGGCCCTCACGCTCGGCCTTCAGGTCCGCCGCCTGGCCGCCCACCATCCCGGCCGCGCCGGCGGCCGTCGCCAACTCGTCGGCCAGCCGCCGCGCGACGGACGGGTCGGCCACCTCCCGCGCGATCACGCCGAAGGCCTCTGTGAGCAGGGCGTCGCCCGCGAGAATGGCCGTGGCCTCGTCGAACCGGACGTGGCACGACGGCTGCCCGTGCCGCAAGGCGTCGTCATCCATCGCCGGCAGGTCGTCGTGAATGAGCGAGTAGGTGTGGACCATCTCGACGGCGCACGCCGCCGGCATGGCCCGAACCGGGGCGCCCCCGCACGCCTCACAGGCCAGCGTCGCGAGCACCGGCCGCAGCTTCTTCCCTCCGCCGAGCACCATGTACCGCACGGCCTCGTGCAGCCGCGCGCACGGCCCCTCCTCGACGGGCAGCCGGGCGTCGAGGGCTTCGCGGACCTGGTCGGCCCGGTCGCGGAGCACGTCCTGAAGCGTCGCGGGTTGCGGTGGCATGGCGGACCCCCGGGCGCGCGGCCCGTTCGGAACGTGCATCGTAATCCCGCCCTCATAGCCCCACAAGGCAAAAAGCGAAGCCGCGGGGCACGCCACGGCGGCGGGGGAAGGCGGCCGGCCCGCTTGACACGCCCGCGCCACGGTCCGTCTAATGGTCGCATGGCCGATCTCGAGCCCCAACGCGACCCGATCGGACGACTCGTCCGGTGGCTGGTCATTGCCGGCACGGTACCGTTCGCGGCCCTGGTGGCGTACGAGGCGGTGATGTCGCCGTGGGACTGGGCGCTGGCCGCCCGGCTGGCTGTGTACGTCGCGGTTCCCCCTCTGGCCCTGTGGGGCTTCGGCCGCGTCTATCTCCCCGCGACCCAGCGCCGCCGCCTGGCCTTGGACGTCGTGCTGACGGTCACGTTGCTGGTCGTGCTGGCGTCCATCGCGTGGGTGGCGCTGAGGTCCGTCGGGCGCGTGTGAGCCGGCCGTGCCGCCGCGTTCATCGCGCGAGGATCCGCGGCGCGGCCTGGGTTGCCTGGGGCGGGGCCGTCCCGTAGAATGCCCCGTCGCGGGGACGCTTCGACCGTACAAAGAGACGGCGCGTTTTCTGCGTGAAGGGAGTTGCCGATGCCGCACCGTATCCGAGTCTGCCGCCTCGCCGCCGTCCTCGTGGGGCTGACTGCCGCCATCGGCGCCTCCTCCACCTTGGCCGCGGTCGTGCCGCTGACGCCGGCCCAGCGCCGCGAGGTGGCCGAACTGCGGAAGCTCGCCTTTACGGGTGACCCCGCCGACGCCGACAAGGCCATCGCCGGGCTCCAGGCCTTGGGCGAGGCCGGCCGCGCGAGCCTCTTCGGCGTGGTCCGTGAGCTCCTGGAACGCGACCGCAAGGCCGTCGCGCAGGCCGCCCGCCAGGCCGGCGATCCTGCTCAGCGCGAGGCGCTGGAAACCCAGCTCCTGGAGCTTCGCGCAAGCGCCCGCGACAACATCAAGGTCCTTGGCAAAGACGAGACGATGCAGATCGCCAAGGCCAACTACGAGAAGCTCAAGGCCCTGACCACGCAGCTCAACGGCCTCCAGGAACTCCGGGCGGCCGTCCTCGACGTCATGGCCCGCCGGCCGCGCCTCATGGCCGTCTACACCGAGACCACCCCGGGCAGCGACCGGGTCATTACCGAGCAGAAGGAGGCGTTCCTGGCGACGCAGGCCGAAGAGGTCCTCGGCATGTCGGTCGAGGCGATGCAGCAGGTGCCCGAGTTCGGCCCCGGCAAGGACGGGGCGAAGCCGCCCGACGACCCGTCCCGCAGGCTCCTCTGGTTCTACCGGGCCTGCCGCCGCATCGAGGCCCACAACGAGACGGTCCGCCCGCTGGCCGACGGCCAGGAGTGGGTGAACGTCCAGCACGTGAACGCGTACCGCGAGTACCTGGGCATCCTGCCGTATGAGATCGATCCGCGGCTGCTGCAGAGCGCCCGACGCCACTCCAAGGAGATGAGCGACAAGGGTTACTTCAGCCACGACTCGCCGACGCCGTCGGAGAAGTCGCACACGAAGCGGATGGCCAACGCCGGGTACAAGGGCGGCTACAGCGAGAACATCGCGGCCGGGTCCGCGAGCGGCGAGCACGCCTTCTGGCAATGGTTCTCCAGCCCGCCGCACCACAAGAACATGGTCAATCCGGGCAACGTTCACCTGGGCGTCGGCCGCTGGGGGACGCTCTGGACCCAGAACATGGGCCGCGCCAAGCGCCTGATGTTCCTCGACGCGCCCGAGCGGGCCACGGCCTGTGTCGTCAAGGGAGATGTCCTCCCGCCGCAGGGCGGCCTCGCCGGCCGCACCGCCGGCGGCTTCGGCCGGTTCTGAAACGAATCCCACGACCCTACGCAGGAAGGACTAACGCCGTGCCCCGGGACCCCATGCGCGTCGGCATCGTCGGCTGCGGCAACATCAGCGGGATCTACCTCAAGAACGCGGCCGCGTGTCCCCAGCTCGAGCCGGTGGCCTGCGCCGACCTCGTCCTCGACCGGGCCCAGGCCCAGGCCGAGGCCTACGGCGTCCCCACGGCCTGCACCGCGGACGACCTGCTTGCCGACGACCGCGTTGAGATGGTCCTCAACCTGACCGTCCCCGGGGCGCACTACCCCGTCGCCAAGGCCGCCTTGCAGGCGGGCAAGCACGTCTACAACGAGAAGCCCCTGGCCGCCGGCTTGGACGAAGGGCGCGAGCTCGTCGACCTGGCGGCCGCGCGCGGCCTCGGCCTCGGCGGCGCGCCCGACACGTTCCTCGGCGCCGGCCTCCAGACCTGCCGCAAGCTCCTCGACGACGGCGGCATCGGTACCCCGGTGGCCGCCACGGCGTTCCTGCTCGGGCGCGGTCACGAGCGGTGGCACCCCGATCCCGAGTTCTTCTACAAGCCGGGCGGCGGCCCGATGTTCGACATGGGCCCTTACTACGTCACCGCCCTCGTTTCGCTTCTCGGCCCCGTCCGCCGTGTTACCGGCTCCACCCGCGCGAGCTTCCCGACGCGGACGATCGCGAGCGAGCCGAAGCGCGGCCAGACGATCGAGGTGGAGGTGCCGACGCACTGGGCGGCCGTGCTCGACTTCGCGGGCGGTGCCGTCGCGACGCTCATCACCAGCTTCGACGTCCACGCCCACAACCTGCCGCGCATCGAAATCTATGGCGCCGAGGGCAGTCTGGCCGTGCCGGACCCGAACACGTTCGGCGGCCCCGTCCGGGTCTTCGCGGAGGGGGAGTGGCGCGAGGTCGACCTGACGCACGCCCACGCGAAGAACAGCCGCGGCCTCGGCACCGCCGATCTGGCCGAGGCGTCGCGCACCGGCCGCCCGGCCCGCGCCGGGGCGGAGTTGACGCTCCATGTCCTGGAGGTCATGCACGCGGTGCACACGGCCTCGGAGTCCGGTCGTCACGTCGAGATCGCCTCGACCTGCGACCGGCCGCTGCCTCTCGCCCCGGGGCAGGGCGAGTGGGAGTTGGCGGCCCCGTAACGGCCGGCTGCCCCTCGGGCCGAGCGAAACGCTGGACGGGCCTGCCATCGGCCGCTACCCTCCGAGCGCGCCTGCCGCGCCCGAAGGAGCCCCCCGATGAAGCTCGAGAAGCACCCCGGCGGCCCGATCCTCTCGCCCGACCCGTCCGTGCCCTGGATGAGCCGTACCGCCACCAACCCCGGCGCGTGGGCCGATCCCGAGACCGGCGAGGTCACGATGCTCTTCCGGTGCGCGGACTGGGACATCGCGCACGTGCGGCACATCGGCCTGGCGCGGAGCGCCGACGGGGTGCACTTCAAGGTGGTCGGCGACCGGCCCGTGATGTCGCCCCAGCCCGACGCCTGGGACGCCGGTGCCCTGGAAGACCCGCGGGTCGTCAAGTTCGGCGAGTGGTATGCCATCACCTACGCGGCCTTCCCCGCTCTGCAGGGCGAGTACTGGGACTGGCCCGACAAGATGCGGTACCGCGGCCCGGCGCGGCCGGAGGTTTTCCCGGCGGCGTTGCGGCGGAACCTGACGTCGACGGGCCTCGCGCTGACGCGCGACTTCCGCACCTTCCTCCGCCCCGGCCGCATGACCGACCCGACCGAGGACGACCGCGATGTCATCCTCTTCCCGGAACGCATCGGTGGCCGGTTTTGGCGGCTGAGCCGCCCGGCCTTCCGCGTCGGTCCCGGGCATGGCTGCGAGGCCCCGTCCATCTGGATTGCCGCCAGCGACGACCTGCTCCGGTGGCCGGAGGCGGACCTCATGCTTCTGGCGAAGGCCAAGTACGACTGGGAGGGCACGAAGATCGGCGCCAACACGCCGCCGCTCCGCACCGAGGCCGGCTGGCTCATCCTCTACCACGGCGTCAGCGAAGCCGACCGGTACTACCGTATCGGGGCCATGCTGCTCGACCTGGAGGACCCGACGGTGGTGCGGCACCGGACGCCGGATTGGCTGATGGAGCCGACCGAGCCCTGGGAACGGGAGGGCTACTACAACGGTGTCGTCTTCCCATGCGGGGCGGTGGTCCTCGACGGGCGGCTGCACGTCTACTACGGCGGCGGCGACATCCACTGTGGTCTCGCGACGTGCGACCTGGCGGCCCTGGTCGAGCACCTGCGGGGCTGCCCGTCCTAACCGTCGCCTTCGCGCCTCGCCGTGAACGCGTCCCAGATCGCCTTGGCCCGGGCCTTCAGGGCGGCGGCCTTGTCGTCCTTCTGGAGCTGCCGCAACGCCTTCGCGTGGTTCTCCAGAATGATGGCCACGCGCGGGTGGTCCGGGCCGTAGACCGCTTCCCGCGTCGCCGTGGCCGCCTCGTACAGGTTCGACGCCTCCGTGAACTGCGCCAGGTTTACCAGGAGCAGCGCCAGCCGGTTCTGGTGGGTCGCGACGTCCGGGTGCCGCGTGCCCAGCGCACGCGAGAGGATCCCCAGCGCTCGGCGCATCGGCGCCTCCGCCCTCGCGTCGCGGTCGGTGGCGCGGTAGACGTCGGCGACGGCGGCCAGGCTGTCGGCCACGTCGCGGTGCTCGGCGCCGAGAACGCGCTCGCGGATGGCGAGTGACCGCTCCGCCGCCGCCAAGGCCTCCTCGTGTCGCCCCAGGATGCGCAGAACGGTCGCGCGGCTGACCAGGGCGCGGCCCAATTCGGGGTGCTCCGGGCCGAAACCGGTCTCGAGGATGCGCACCGCGCGGGCTGTCAGCGGCTCAGCTTCCTCGGTCCGGCGCTCGAGCCGCCGCACCGTCGCCAGGGCCTCCAGGACCTCGGCGACATGGGGGTGGTCCTTGCCGAGGGTGGCCTCGCGGAGGGCCAGGGCCGCGGCGAAATGCCTCTCGGCCGCCTCCAGGTCCCGCAGCCCCTGCATCGCGTGGCCAAGTGCCATCAGCCCGGGGGCGAGGCGCGGGTCGTCCTTGCCGCCCGCCTTCCGCAGGATGCCGACGGCCTCGTCGGCCAGGGCCCGGGCCGTGGTGAAGTGGTCCTGGTCGCGGTGGAAGGCGGCCAGGTTCGTCAGGACGACGGCCACGTTGGGATGCGCGCGGCCGTGGGCCTCCCGGAGGATGTCGAGGGCCTGCTCGTAGACGGGCCCTGCCTTGGCGAACTCGCCGCGCGCCCGGTGGACCTCCGCCAGGCCGGCGAGGGCGGCGCCGACCAAGGCATGCCGCCTCCCGAGCGCCCGCGTCCGCAGGATCAACGCCTGCCGCAGCCGTTCCTCCGCCTCCCGGTAATGGCCGCGCACCCGCTCCAGGTTCCCCAGGTTCGCCAGGGGCACGGCCACGTCGGCGTGCCCGCGACCGCGCAGGCGCTTGATCAGGTCGACGCAGCGAGCAAGCAGTTTGGCGGCCTCGTCGTACTTGCCGGTGGCCTGGCAGACGGTGGCCAGGTTGTTCAGGCTTCGGGCCAGGCGCATGTCGGGTTTCGCGCCCTCGGCGTCCGCGAGGGCCTCGCGGAAGGCCGCCTCGGCCTCGGCGAACCGGCCCTTCTCGAACGCCCGCGACCCCCGGTCGGAGGCCGACCGCCAGTCCGCCCGCACCGCGCCCGCAGCGCACAGCACGAGCGCCAGGCACACGACGGCGGCGGACGTGCGATGGCGCGGCATGACAGACCCCTTGGCCAGAAGATTCGACGCGCGGCCCGGCGTGCGGTTCCGGCGCCGCGTCCACCCTAGGTCAAATGGTTCCCCCCGGGCAAGGTTCCGCTCCGCGTTTGCCGCGGGACGGACTTTCCTTGACCGGGCGCCCGGCAGGGCCTTAGGATGGCTCGCCATCGGCAGCCGAGGCCCGGTCCGCACGCAGCCGGGCCAGGTGTGCGAAAGGAGGCGACCCGATGCGACACGTCCTCGCGGTCCTGGTGGTCGGTGCCGGAGCCGCCTGGCTTCTGGCGGGGTGCGGCGGCACGGAAGCCACGAGCCCCGGCGGCGACGAGCTCACCATTGCCGTCATCCCCAAGGGCACCACCCACGAGTTCTGGAAGTCCGTCCACGCCGGTGCCCGCAAGGCCGAAAGCGAGCTCGACGGCGTCCGCGTCATCTGGCAGGGGCCCATCAAGGAGGACGACCGCGACGCCCAGATCCAGGTCGTCGAGACCTTCATCGGCAAACGCGTCGACGGCCTCGTCGTCGCCCCGCTCGACGACCGGGCCCTTGTCCGCCCCATCCAGGCCGCCGGCCGCGCCGGCATCCCCGTCGTCATCATCGACTCCGGCCTCCAGGACGCCGACGCCTACGCCAGCTTCGTGGCCACCGACAACCGGCGCGGCGGCGAGTTGGCTGGCACCCACCTGGCCGAACTCCTCGGCCCGGAGGGCGGCAAGGTGATGCTCCTGCGCTACCAGCTCGGCAGCGCCTCGACCGAGAACCGCGAGGCCGGGTTCCTGGCCGCCATGGAGCGCCATCCCGAGATCGAGGTCGTCTCGAAGGACCAGTACGCCGGCGCCACCGTGGAAAGCGCCATGACCGCCGCCGAGACCCTCCTCGCGAGCCCCGACCTCCAGGACGTCGACGGCATCTTCTGCCCGAACGAGTCGAGCACCTACGGCATGCTCCAGGCCCTGCGGGCCCGCAACCGCGCCGGGCAGGTCGTCTTCGTGGGCTTCGACGTCTCCGACAAGCTGCTCCAGGCCCTGCAGGCCGGCGAGCTCCACGGCCTGGTCGTCCAGAACCCGCTCAAGATGGGCGAGAAGGGCGTCGAGACCGTCGTCCAGGTCATCCGCGGCACGGCCGTTCCGAAGCGGATCGACACGGGCGTCGTCCTCGTGACGAAAGACTCGTTTTCGGACCCGGACGTCGAGCGCCTCCTGCATCCGCCGCTGGAGGAGTACCTGAAGTGAGCCGCCCCCGGTGATGCGCCCCCCCGACCGCGGCTCCGATTCCGCCCCGCAGGCCGCGCCCCCCGCGGCCCCGTCTGGCCCGCGCCTCCGTATGATGAGCATCGCGAAGCGCTTCGGCTCGACCCGCGCCCTGGAAGAGGTCGAGCTGGAGGTCCGCCCCGGCGAGGTCCACGCCTTGGTCGGCCAGAACGGGGCCGGCAAGAGCACCCTGATGAAGGTCCTTTCGGGGGCGGAGCGTCCGGACGCCGGACGGATGGTCCTCGAGGGCCGGCCGTACGTCCCGCGCGGGCCGCTCGAGGCCCGCCGCGCCGGGGCCGCCATGATCTACCAGGAGCTGAGCCTCGCGCCCGACCTGACGGTGGCCGAAAACGTGTGCCTCGGGGACGAGCCGACGCGCCGTTTCGGCCTCCTCGACCGCCGCGCGATGCGCCGGCGGGCCGCGGCGGCGCTTGCGCGCCTCGGCCGGCCCGACATCCCGCCCGAGGCGCGGGCGGGGGACCTCGGTCTCGGCGCGCGGCAGCTCGTGGAGGTGGCGCGGGCGCTCGCGGGGGAGGCCCGCATCGTCGTCATGGACGAGCCGACCTCCAGCCTTGGCCGGGCCGATACCGAGATCCTCTTCGGCGTCGTCCGGCGCCTCCGCGACGAGGGCGTCAGCGTCATCTACATCAGCCACTTCCTGGGGGAGGTCCGTGCCGTCGCCGACCGGTTCACCGTCCTCCGCGACGGGCGCAGCGTCGGCACGGGCGTCGTGGCCGAGACCTCGACCGACGAAATCATCCGCCGCATGGTCGGCCGCGACCTCCGCGACGTCTACGCCCGCGTGCCGCACGACATCGGTGAGCCGGTGCTGGACCTGGCGGCCCTTGCGGGCAAGCCGCTCCCCGATGGCGTCAGCCTGACGCTCCGGCGCGGCGAGATCCTGGGCATTGCCGGCCTCGTTGGCGCGGGCCGGACCGAGACGGTCCGCGCCGTCTTCGGCCTTGCGCCGGTCGCGCGCGGCCAAGTCCGCCTGGCCGGCGTCGACGTCACCGGCGAGGGCGCCCCGGCGATGGTGCGGCGCGGCCTGGGGCTGCTCTCGGAGGACCGTCAGGGCGAGGGTCTCGCCCCGGACCTCTCGGTCTCCGACAACCTGACCCTCAGCCGCCTGGCGCCGCACACCCGGCGCGGCCTCGTCAGCCGCCGCCGCGTCCGCGACGCCGCCCAAGGCTGGATCAACCGCCTCGGCATCCGGACGCGCGGCCCTGGGCAGGCCGTCACGGCCCTCTCGGGCGGGAACCAGCAGAAGGTGGCCCTCGCGCGCCTCCTCCACCAGGACGCCGACGTGCTCCTGCTGGACGAGCCGACGCGCGGCATCGATGTCGGGGCCAAGGCCGACCTGTATCGCCTCATCGGCGCACTGGCGGCGCGCGGCAAGGCGGTGCTCTGGGTCTCCAGCTACCTGCCGGAGTTGCTCGGGGTCTGCGACACGCTGGCCGTCATGACCCGCGGCCGCCTCAGCCCCAAACGGCCCGTCGCCGCGTGGACGCCGGAGCACGTCATGCGCGTCGCCACCGGCGAGACTGGCCAGACCGGCGGCGAGGAGGCGGCATGAGCGAGCACCATCGCGTCGAACTCTTTGCCCCGGAGCCGGCCCGGGCGCGCGGCACCGTGCGGAACGTCCTCTGGTCCGTGCTGGGCCTTGTCGGCCTCCTGGCCCTCGGGGGCCTGGCGGAGTACCTGACCGAGGGGACGCTCTTCTTCCCCTCGCCGCGCAACCAGTGCCTCATTCTGACGCAGAACGTCACCATCCTTGCCGGCGCCATCGGCATGACCTTCGTCATCATCGCGGGCGGCATCGACCTCTCGGCCGGCAGCCTCATCGCCTTGGCCGCCGTCGTCGCCGCCTGGGTCGTCCGGTGGGGCACCGGCGCGGACGGCCAGCTTGTCGGCGCGGCCGCCGCGGTGGTGCCGCTGGTGGCGATGCTGGCGGCGGTGGCGGCGGGCGGCGCGGCCGGGGCGGCCAATGGGGGCCTGATCACCGGCCTCAAGCTCACCCCCTTCATCGTCACCCTGGGCATGATGATGGTGGCGCGCGGCACGGCGGAGTGGGTGGCCGACCTCCAGAAGATCGACGCCCCCGCCAACTGGGTCTCGGCCTTCACCGCCGGCCGGCCACTGGTGGACCTGAACCTGCGCCTCGGCGCCCTCGACTGGTCCGGCCCCATCGAGGTCTCCTGGGCCGTCGGTCTGGTCCTCGGCCTCGCCGCCGCCGCCGGGATCGTCCTCGGCTGGACGCGCTTCGGGCGGCACGTCTTCGCGGTCGGGTCGAACGAGGCGACGGCGCGGCTGTGCGGCGTCGCGGTGGAGCGGGTCAAGCTGGCCGTCTACGCCCTTGCCGGGGCGAGCTTCGGCCTCGCCGGCGCCATGGACTTCGGCCGCCTCAACGTCGGCGACCCCACCACCGCCATCGCCCGCGAACTCGACATTATCGCGGCCGTGGTCATCGGCGGCGGGTCGCTCTCCGGCGGCTCCGGCAGCATCCTCGGCTCCATCGTCGGCGCCCTCCTGATGGCCAACCTCCGGAACCTCTGCATCCACCTCGGCCTGCCGACCTTTGTCCAGAAGATGGTGGTGGGCGGCGTGATCGTCGCGGCCGTCGCCCTCGACCGTTATCGCCACCGCCGCCGCGCGTAAGGGAGCGCCCCGACCGGTCGGCGAGACGCCGAGGGGCCCGGCGACGACGCGCGGGCGGCCCGTCATGGGGCCTGGCAACGGGCGCGTCGGCCCTACCGGCCCGCCGGCGCGGCCCCCCGCATCACCGGCACCAGGCTTCGGCCGTCGAGGCCCGACGGCACTGGCTTGCCCAGGAGGTCCAGCAGCGTCGGCATCACGTCCACCGTCCGCACCGGCTCCGCGAAGGTGCCGCGCGGCACTCCCGGGCCCGCGAGCACCAGCGGCGTGAACATGTCGGCCGGTCGCAGGCCCCCGTGCCCCGCCTTGAGCCGGGTCCCGAAGTCCCAGCCCGGCATCGCGAAGAGGACCAGGTCGCCCGCGCGCGGCGCGTCGAAGTAGGCCATGATCTGCGGCACCAGGTCGGGGTAGTCGGTCTCGAGCGTCGCGCGCAGCCACGCCCGCCCGTCGAAGGCCTTGCCGAGGAGCATCTCGGTCGGGACACCCGCGGCCGCGTAACCGAGCGGATCGTCGCCCTTGAGTTCCTGGTACGCGAACCGCTCCGGCGAGCCAGGCGTCCGCACCAGCTCCACCAGGCCGCGCCTCGTCACGAGGTGCACGCGGTCGGTCCCGGGCCGGTAGGCGACGACGTCCACGGCCTCAGCGTCGCGGAAGGTCCGCACAAGGTCCACTGTACCGCCGGCCTCCGTCGGGTACGCCCGGAGGTCGTCGGGCTCCGGGCGCGCGAGCCAGTTCTCGAAGCCGCCGCCCGGCTTGGGCTTGCGGAGGCAGACGGCGACGTACCGCTCGCCGCTCCCGTAGACGACGCACGCGAAGCGGCGGTAGTAGTCCAACCGGTCCTCGAACTGGGTTTCCTCCCACAGGTGATCGCGGGCGACCGAGAGGTCCAGGTCGTCGCGCAGGAACGGCTCAACCGGCCAGTGCCGCGCGACGTCGTGCATGTTGTGGTCGCTGACGAGCGCGAGAACCATCCGGTCCAGGAGGCCCGCTGCCTCCAGTTCGCGGAAGACGCGCCCGAGGTGGGCGTCGGTATGGACAAGCGCGTCGTGGTAGGCCCGGGACTCGACGACGCCCGACCGGTACGCCTCCAGGTCGGGCATCAGCAGGTAGCAGACGGCGAAAGCCGGCCACGCGCCGCGCCGGGCCGCGATGTCGCTCACGATGCGGAACCTGAGCAGGCTGATGCGGTCGACCATATCGTACCAGCCGAAGAAGTAGGGCGGGCCGGCGCTCGTCCAGTTTTCGACGAACTTCGTTGCCCCGCGGTGGGCCTGGAAGAACAGGCTCAGCGTCGTCTCGTCCTCGAGGTGCTCGTAGACGGTCGGCGTCCGGTAGTCGCCGTCGAGCGTGTTCTTCTGGGCGATGGTCTCGTAGTTGCGCCAGACGAGGCGGTTGCGGTCGAACCAGTTGATGCCCGTCACCCCGTGCCGCCCGGGAAAGACGCCCGTGACGAACGACGTCTCGTTCGCGAGCGTCACGCTGGGTGTGTTGGCGACCGCCCGCAGGGTCATCCTCCCCCGGTCGACAAGGTAGCGCTTCAGGTTCGGGAGTTCCCCCGCCTTGAGCATCGCGTCGAAGACCTTGGGGTTGACGCCGTCGACGAAGAAGACGATCGCCCCCAGCGGTTCCCGGTCCGCGAGCGCCTCCGGCCGCGGGAAATCGAGCCCGAACGGTTCCGTTCGCGCGTCGGGCAGGGCGGCACACCCGGCGACGCAGGCCAGGGTCGCCCAGACAGCGATCAACGCGGCCGCACGGGCCGCTCGCAAGCGCGTGGTCACTTCGGCTCCTCCTTCACCGGCAGGCCCGGCCACGGCCGGCCCAGCAGGTCCGACAGGATTGGCGCGACGTCGCGGCTCCGCAGCGCCCCGGCCTCGCCGACATGTGGCTCCAGCGGGCCGAGTGTCGTCATCAGGAACGTGATGCCCGACCCCCGCCCGAGGTCCCCGTGCGTGCTGGCCGGGCTGACCCAGAAAGCCTTCCCCGCCGCCCCCGAGCAGTACGACGCCTTGAGGCTCGCGACGACGTCAGGCGGGTTCCGAACGAGCGTGTGCAACGACCGCCACAGCCGGGCCGGCGCGTCGGGATATACCGCGTCCGCCGTCGCCGCCAGCCAGTCCTGGGAGGCGGCAAAGCCGTCGGCGTCGAGCTTCTCGGCCGCCCGCAGCGCCGCCAACGCGCCGGCGAGCTTTAGCGGGTCGCCGCACGCCGCCTCGTACCGGTACCGGTTGCCGCGGCGCTCGACCCGCGCTCGCTCCCCCCCGGGGGCCACCACGACGACGGCGTCGCCCTCGGCCCAGACCGCCACCTCCACCGACTCGTGGTCCGCCATGTCGGCCGCCAACCCCGCCGGGTCGCCGCACGCGAACGAGGCGTACGTGACAAGGCCGTACTCGATCGGTGCGACGTCGCGCTCCGCCTCCACAGCCGTCGTCACGTGCCAGCCTCGCTCGCGCAGCCACGGGGTCCAGTCGACCCGTTCGCAGGGCGTCAAGGTGTGCCCGTGGTCGGCGAGCAGCGTGACGTGCATCTGGCCGCCCATCTCCCACGTCATCTGGTGGACGAACCGGTCGAGGGTCCGCAACTCGTCGCGGATGCCGCGCGCGGCGTCGGCCGTCGCGATGCCCGCCGTCGCCACAAGGTACGCGTCCAGGTCGCGCCCGGTCCGCTTGCGGATGCGGTCGGCCAGGCCCCCGAGCTCGCTCCCGAAGGCCCATCGGGGTGACAGGTAGCCCATCGCGTCCATGAGGATGTTGGAGCGGAGGTCCAGGAAGGCCACCCACGGCTCGTTCACGAGCGAGATGTACCGCCAGTCCCCGCCCGCCAGATGGCCGTTGTCGCGGTCGTAGTACCGGGCCTCGTAGGCGGGAATCGGCGCCGTGCCGAAGAGGTCTGCCAGGGCGATGTCGGTCATTGCCGGAAAGGGCGCGACCACCGGCACCGGCGGATGGAAGAGCCGCAGCCCTCCCTCGGCGTAGAGCGCCTCGACGACCTCGAAGGGTACGCCGTCCAGCACGATGGCCACGTGCGGCGCCTCGCGCGTCCTCACCGCCGCAAGGTCGAGCGTTTCGTCCGGCGTCCCGTCCCCGTCGGCATCGTAGGCGAGCGTTTGCGTCCGCCCCTCCGGCCCGTGCAGGGCGAACAGTTCCGGCGCCGCGTCTCCCGCGATGTCGAAGGGCAGGGCGGCCTGCCCGGCTATCTCGCGCGGCCCGGCGTACTCCGTGAGCATCGGCTTCGCGCACCCGCCGCCGAACGCCAGACCCAGCGCCATCCCGGCGATCAGGGCGGTCCACGTGGCCCGCCCTCCGCAACTCTGGACCGTCATCCGATCTCCTCTCGCCCGGCGCCCTGCCGCCGACGCGGCACAACCACCGGGAAGCCCCATTCTAAAGGCGCCCCCGCGGCCACGCCACCCGTCGCGGCCACTTTTTGGTTGGCACGCCGCCGCCCCCCCGTAGGATGGACGGTCCATCGACCAAGGGCCGCCGCGCGGCCCGCACCGGAAGGACACGCTGTGCCGCATATCAACCCCTGGTTCCCCGAGGCGAAGTTCGGCGTCTTCATCCACTGGGTCCTGACGAGCGTCATGGGCGAGGGCGTGCCCAGGCCCGACAGTGGACGCGACCACCGCGCCTGGGCCACGGAAGCCGCCGCCGGCTTCACCGCCGAGCACTTCGACGCCCGCGACTGGGCCCGCCGCTTCAAGGCGTGGGGCGCCCGGTACGTCGTTCTGACGACCAAGCACCACATCGGCTTCGCCCTGTTCGACACCGACCGGGCCCGGTTCACGGCGGCCAAGTCGAGTCCCGCCGGCCGCGACCTCGTCCGCGAGTACGTCGACGCGCTACACGACGAGGGCCTCCGCGTCGGCCTCTACTACAGCCTGCCTGACTGGTGCCACCCGGACTACGCCTCGTTGCCCGGCGGCCACGACCCGAAGAAGTACGCCGAGACGCCCGATCCCGAGCGCTGGGAGCGGTTCCTCCAGGACATGTTCGCGGAGGTGCGGCACCTGTGCTCGGCGTACGGGCAGATCGACCTGCTCTGGTTCGACGGCGACTGGGAACGCACCGCCGACCAGTGGCAGACGCCGCAACTCGTCCGGATGGTCGAGAACCTCCAGCCGGGCATCGTCATGAACAGCCGACTGCGCCACGCGTGCCTTGGCCACTACGGCTCGCCGGAGCAGGCCGTCCCCCTCGCCCCGCCGCATGGCTGGTGGGAACAGTGCATGACCCTCGGCGAGAAGTGGCCCTACCACGCCGACGACATGCCGCACCAGAAGCCCGTCGGCGAACTCGTCCGCACCTTCGGCGACATCTGCGGCATGGGCGGCAACCTGCTGCTGAACGTCGGGCCGTACCCGGACGGGCGGATCCCGCCCGAGCAGATCGCCCCGATGGAAGGCCTTGGCGCGTGGATCACCGCCCACGCCGAAGCCGTCTACGGGACCGAGGCCGGCCTGCCGACGGGCCTCTTCGGCGGGGCCTCGACGCATCGCGGCTCGGTCCTCTACCTGATCGCCTACGACACGCCGCGCGACGAACTCGTCGTCAAGGGCCTCCGCAGCCCTGTGCGCCGCGCGACCCACCTCGCCTCGGGCACGGAGCTGGCCCACCGGAGCTCCGGCGGCCGGGCGAAGTTCGGCAAACCCGGCTGGCTCTTCGTCCGCGTGCCGGAAGAACGGATGGACGACCACGCGACCGTCGTCCGCCTGGAGTTCGAGGACGACGTCTGCGAGGTGGACTGCCCGAGCGGGGGCCGCCTGACGTGGCGCGGCCGTCCGGAACTCGACGAACAGGCCCTGGTCCGCCAGCGGGGGTGACGCGCCGTTTGCCGTCCCGAGGCACGGGCATTCCTGCCCGGGGGTCTCTCGTCCTTGTCGGTCCTGCCGCTCTTGCTGGCGCAAGAAACGCGCGGCGCCAGCGCCGCGGCTAACCTTCGCGTCAATCCGTCTTCTTCGTATCCTCGGACAGGCTCACCGCCTCTCCCCGGCACTCGCGGAGCCGCCGCCGTACCCACGCCGCCTCCTCGTCCATGCCCAGCCCCACGTAGAACCCCGCCAGCGCCTCGTACCGCGCCGCCAGGTCCATCCCCGTATTCCACCGCAGCTTCCGCAGACACTCCGGGCACAGGTGCACCGGCGCCGCGTCCGTCTCCGCCAGATGGTTCGTCCCGTTCATCAGGCACCGGAAGGTCTGGCAGTGGTGGAGGCCGAACATGTGGCCGATCTCGTGCGCCACCACCTTCAGGCTCCGCCTCAGGCCCAGCGCCCGCACTTCCGGTGTGTCCGGCTGGTGCCAGAACGCCGGATACAGCCGCGCCAGACTATACACCCCCACCCGGTGCTTCAGGCCCGCCGACCCGAAGACATAGTTCCAGTCCTCCTCCGGGTACAGGTCCTCGTTCGTGATGCCCTGCAGGCAGAACGTCCCCCGGGCGACGCGCGGCAACAGGACCTTGCGCAGGATGTCGCCGGTCAGGTACTGCCGCCATGTGTACGGCCCGCGGGTGCGGGGGCGGCTGTGAACGGCCGTCAGGGGAATCCACGCGAGGGTCCGCACGGGCAGGGCGTAGTAGTGGCCGAGGAACGTCTGAAGCGTCGCGACCTGCTCCCGCGTCTCCGGCGTGATGCCCCCCAGCGGCTGCAGCACGATCGTGTGCCGCGCCCGGGTCGGCCGGTTCGGCCCCGACCGGCGGTAGGCGCCCAGGCTCTGGGCCGGCTCGGGGTGCTCGGCCCGCCATTGGCCCGGCGCCGGCTCGCCCAGCCGCTCGAAGAGGGCCGGCGAGTAGTACCCGTCCGGGTCGCGGTGCACGTTCACCGCGGGGCGGTAGAGGGGGTCGTCGTCGCGGTCCGCGGCGGCGGGGCCGGCGGCCAGGAGCAGGACGAGCGCGGCCGCAACGGCCCGGGCCATGAGGCAGTCCTTTCCGCCCGCGAGGGCTTTCCGGCGGCACGCGGGCTTGACACGCCCGGCCGCCCCGCTAGTATAGGGGCACCGCGTTTGGCGGACAAGCACGCGGGCGCTCGTGGCGGAATTGGCAGACGCGCTAGGTTCAGGTCCTAGTCCGGTTCAATCCGGGTGGAGGTTCGAATCCTCTCGAGCGCACCACTTGAACCTTCGACCGGCCGGCCCTCGGGTCGGCCGGTTTCTCGAGGGGCGCCCGGCGCCGCCGGGGTCCATACGGGAGGGCAGAGCCCATGCCGGAACCCGACAAGCTGAGGGTCCTCTTCCTCTGCACCGGCAACAGCTGCCGCAGCCAGATGGCCGAGGCCTGGACCCGCAGACTCAAGGGCCACCGCATCGAGCCCTACTCCGCCGGCACCGAGCCCAAGGCCCTCGACGCGTGGGCCGTCCGTGTCATGGACGAGGTCGGCGTCGACATGAGGGGCCACCGGGCGAAGGCCGTCTCGGACCTGGCCGGCGCGGACTTCGACGTCGTGGTGACGGTCTGCGGCCACGCCCGTGAGCACTGCCCCGTCTTCCCCGGGCGGACGCGGGTGGTTCACGTCGGCTTCGACGACCCGCCGCGCCTTGCCGAAGGCGCCGAGAGCGAGGAGGCCGGCCTCGCCCACTACCGCCGCGTACGCGACGAGATCAAGGCCTTCGTCGCGCGGCTGCCCGAGGCGCTTGACGAGGCCCCCGCAGGGCCGTAGACTCGGGTACTTGACCCGGCCCGCCTTGCCCGGCACGGCGGGCACGGGCACCGAGCCGGGCGCCGGCCGGCCCGCGACAGACAGGCGGCGTAGCCAAGCGGACCAAGGCACCGGTTTGCAAAACCGGCATTCGCGGGTTCGAATCCCGCCGCCGCCTCCACGTCTGACGGGCCGGAAACGGCCGAATCCGGGCCTGGAACGTGTACATCGGCAAGAACTGACGCGCCGGGTCGGCTGCACCCCGGGGCTGGCGTGCGGAGAAGAAGCCCCCGCGTCTCCGGGCCCGCCCGGTCAGTCGGATCCCTCGATGGCGGCCAAGGCGCGGCGAAGCAGTTCCTCGTTCTCGTCCCGCAGGTCCTGCTTCTGCAGGCCGCGCAGGGCGTCGGCCGCGCCCCCCGCGCCCTGCGCCGCGAGCGGTAGAGCGGGCTTGCCTTCGCCGGTCTATTCCTTTGCCGCCGCCGGATGCGTAAGCACGTCGGCGGGAATCGGCCCCTTCGTGATCCCGGGACCGGTCCAGGTGATGTCGAAGACCAGGGTGCCCCGGCCGCCGTGGCCGGCCAGGACCGTGATGGCGTGGAGACCGGCGGCCAGGCTGGTCGCGCGCTCCTCCTCGCGGCCCTCGCCGCCCCCGCCGCGATTGTCCACGAGCAGCGACCCGTCGATGTAGACGCGGCTGCGGCCGGTCGAGCGCGTCGCGAAGGTGTAGCTGCCGAACGCCGCGCCGTCGGCCCGGCGGGGGACCTCGATCACCCCGTCCCAGCGGACCATGTAGCCTCCTTCGGGCGTGTCTTTGGGCACGCGGACGGTCTTGACGACGCCCTCCGCGACGGGCTCGTTTTCCAGGCGGTCCACGTGGCGAAGCTGGCGGAACTTGCGGTCGCCGAGGTCCGGCACCGTCGCGTAGACGCGGTACGCCAGACCCGGCACGAGCGGCCGGTAGACGACCTCGGCTTGGCCGCCGCCCGCGTTGGCCGCCTTGGCCCGGTCGCGGATGCCCGTCGCGGTCAGCGTGCAGGGCCGGCGCTCGGGCAGGGGAGAGGTGGCGAGCGTGACGGTCCGCGCGTCCTCGCCGAGCGACGCGCCCCGCACCTCGACGCCGCCATCGAGGCGGTAGTTTGCCGGGTCGGCGGCCGAGGCGGCGGTCACCGGTTCGCTGAACGTCACGAGCACCGCGCGATCGACGCCCAGAGGCATGGTGACGTCGGTAATCGTCGGCGCGTTGGTGTCTGGTGTGACCGTGATGGTGGCGGTGGCGAGGCGGCTCGATTCCTCGCCTCGGTCTTGGGCCCGGTACGTGAAGCGGTCCGTGCCCGTGAAGCCGCGCCGGCTGTCGTAGACGATGGCGCCGTCCTCGAAGCGGCCGATGGCCCCGCCTTCGGGCCGGTTCTCGACGTGGACGCGGAGGCGGCCGACCACGTCGTCCGGGTCGGCAATCGGCAGGACGACGCGGACGGAGCCGCCTTCGCGGCAGGTGGCCTTGACGTCCTTGACGGTGGGCGGGCGGTTGCCCGTTTTGATCTTCTCGAGCGTCTGCTGGATGGTCCGGCCCAGGTTTGCATCGACCTCCTGCGACAGGGCCACGAGCGGTTCGACCGCCGCCTTCGCCGCCGGCCCGATGGCCGCCAGCGCCCGCACCGCCTGCCAGACCACCCGGCGCTTGGGATCGCGTGCGAGCTTCACGAGGTCTGGCACGGCCTTCGCCGCGGCCGGGCCCATGGCGCCGACGGCCTCGACGGCCCGCTGGGCGCGGCGGTCGTCCTCCGCGCCGGCCGCCACCTCGAGCAGCGCCGGCAGGGCCTTGGCCGCCTCGGGGCCGAGCGCACGCAGCGACGCCAACGCGCTCTCGGCCAGGCGCGCATCCTTGGCCTCGACCGCCCCCGCCAGCGCGCCGACGGTCCGGTCGGCGGCGTCCGGGAACCGGCCGAGCGCCCCGGCGGCCCATTGGGCGTCGCGGCCGTCGCCCTGGCGCAGCATCTCCAGGATCGGCGGCACGGGGGACGGGCCGATGGCCTTCAGAGATGCGGCCGCCCGGTCGCGGACCTCGAAGTCACCATGCTTCAGGGCCGCCAGGAGCGGCTCGACGGCGGACTTCGCCCCCGGACCAATCGCGCCGAGGGCCGATGCCGCCAGCCGCACCAGCTCGCGGTCCTCGCTCGCGAGCGCCGTGACGAGCGCGCCGGTGGCGGGTTTTGCCTCCGCCCCCGTTGCCGCCAAGGCCTTCGCGGCCGCGCGGCGCAGGGCCTCGTCCTCGGCCGCCAGCGCCGCGGCCAGCGGCGCGACCGCCGGCGCGGCCTGCGGGCCGAGTTGCGCGAGCACCTGGGCGGCCTCGACCCGCTCGGCGCCCTGGCCCTCGGCCACCACGCGGCCGAGCGCCTCGGCCGCGCTTCCCATGGCCGCCAGCGCCTTCGACGCCCGGTCGCGCACCGCCTCGTCCTCCGACCGGAGCGCCTCGACCAGCGCGGGCGCCGCCGGCGCGGCCGCGGGGCCGGCCCGGCTGAGCGCCAGGGCGGCCAGGCGCCGGCGGTCGGCGTCGGTGTCCCGCAACAGGTCGGCCACCCGGCCGACGACCGGGCCGACCGCCTCCGGGTTCCAGGCCGCATAGACATCCATCACGCGGTCCACGAGGCCGGCGCGTTTTGCCTTGAGAGCCGTGAGCAGCACGTCCCCGAGGCGTCCGGCGGCGTCCTTGGCCTCCGGGCCGAGGGCGACCAGAGCCGCCGCGGCCTCGTGCGAGAGCCGGGCGTCTTTCGCGGGCATGGCCTGGACCAGCGCGCCCGCGCCGTCGGCCCCGGCCGGGCCCATTCGCTTCAGCAGCCCCGCCGCCAGGTACCCGACGTAGGGGTCCTTGTGGCCGACGAGGGCGGCGAGCGGCTTGGCCGCCGGCTGCGCGGCCGCCGGGTCGATCGCCTGCATCGTCGCGAGCACCAGCCTCGCGTGCGTGCCGTCGCGTCGCGCGACGGCCGCCGGCAACGCCTCGCGCAGGGCGGGCAGCGCCTCACGGGCGCGGGTGCCCATGGACCGGAGGGCCTCGGCGGCGGCGCGCTGCCGCAGCCACGCCTCCTCGCCGCCCGCGGTCACCCGGTCGGCGAGCCGGCGCGCGAGTTCGTCAGCCTTGGCGGCGCTCGTCCCGGCCAGCAGGGCGGCGGCCTGTTGCCGATGGTCCCGCAGCCGCGCCCCCAGTTGCGCTATCAGCCGCGGAACGTCGTCCGGCTGGACCTCGGTCGGGTCCGCGGCCGCCACCGCCGGCTTGGTATCGAGCGGTGGGGCGTCGACCGGCGGCGGCGCGGGCAGCGGCTCGTAATCCGACCCTCGCAGGTCGTAGACCATGAGCGGCCCGAACTTCCAGAAGAGTCGGCCCTCGGCGATGACGGGCGGCACGTTGGCCTCCCACTCGCCGTCGCGGAGTTCCGGGACGGCGTCGTAGCCGAACGGCATCAGCTCCCCCGCGACGTCGAACCCGTCGGCCGTCGGCCGGATCAGCCGCAGCCGCGGGGCCTGGCGCGGCCGGGCGGAGGGCTCGTGCGGCTTCGGCACCTTCACAAGGTCGACCGCGTAGACCATGCCCTCGGCGGCCACGACGTGGCCGGGGGTCCCCGCCGGGGCGCTCGCGATGACCTCGCCCGTGCGGGCGTCCAGGCAAACCAGGGAGGTGCCCCGGCTCCGCCCGCGCACCCGCTCCGGCAGCGCCGGCAGCAGGCCGTCCGGCGACGGTTCGGGATCCTCCTGCGGCCGGGTGAAGCAGTAGACGCGGCCATCGACGAGCACGGCATGGCTGAACCGGCCGGGCGCGCCGGGGCGGACCCAGAGCACGCGCGCGGTCGCCCCGTCGTCCGACAGGCGCAGCATGGCCAGTTCTTCGTCGCCCCACGAGGTCTTGCGCATCTTGTCGCGCAGGGTCACGGGCGCGGCCCCGTCGTCCGCGGCGGCCTGGGTGCTGGCGGGGTTGTCGGGGTCGTCGTCGGCCGCCGTCGTCCGGGCGGCGCCGGCCGTTGCCTGGCCGTAGGGGGGATCGAGCGGCAGGGCCGGCCACGCGGGCCACGCGCGCGCCTCGGCCGGCGCGACCTCGCGCCGGATCGGCACCAGGAGCAGCCCGTCTTCGTACGCCGGCGTCAGCGTCTTCTCGCCGACCGAGGGGATCTCCCACAGGACCTTGCCGGTGTCGGCGTCGAGGCACACGATGTAGCACCACGTCGGCGAGACGATCAGGTCCCGCCCGTGATGCGTAAACAGGGCCGCCGACACGTCCGCCGCCGAGTATGCCTTCCCGAGGCCCGGGTCCATGCCCCAGACGACCTGCGACCCGTCGCGGATGTCGATGGCCACGAGGGGGGGCGTCTGGTCGTCGCGGCTGACGGGGTTGAGGATGACCTTGGCCTCGTGCAGGATCGGCGACTCCGGCAGGCCCCAGCCCTGGTCGCCTTCGCCGGCGCCGAAGTCGGCCCAGGCGTTGACCTGCCAGCGGACGGCCATCGTTTCGAGGTCCACGCCGTAGAGGTTCGCGTTGGGGGTCGAGCCGAACGCCACGCCCTCGGCCACCAGCGGCGTCGACCGCGTGAAGCCGAACCGTTTCCACGAGGCGCTGCCGAGGTGGGTCTTCGCGACCTCATTGCCCTCGAGGTCGAAGACATGCAGGTACGCATTCCCGCCCGCGACGGCATAGACCTTGCCTTGCCACACGGTGACGGGGGCCGCCGAGATGCCCAGCGGCACCTGCCACAGCAGGTCCGGCCCGCCCGTCGGCCAGCTCTTCAGCAGGCCCTGGGCCGGATAGACGCCGCTTGTGTCCGTGCCCCGGTAGCCGGGGCGGGCGGCATGGGGTGGCGCGGCCGCCACCGTGACCGCGAGGGCCCCCAGAATGAGCCAGCCTGTTGCCAGACGAGACGCGCTGCGCATGGGACGACGGCCTCCCTCCCGCTCGGGGCTGCGGCACAGCCGGCCGGCGGCCGCCGTGGCCGCGCGGCCCCCCAGGGTATAACGCGTCCGGGCCGTGCCGGGTCGCGATGATTCCGGGCGGTTGGCATTTTCCTTGGGCGCGCCGCGGGGGCCGGGGCATAATGGCCGCGCGACGCAAAGAAGAGGGCACCGAGGCATGCCGGACGCACCCGTCGGAAACGCGGCCGCCGAGGCCGGGAGCGGTTTTCCCGTCTCGCGGCGATGGCATGCCGAGTGGGTTTGGGCCGACCACGCGCCCGAGACGAACGCCTGGATGCTCTTCCGCACCGAGTTCAGCTGCGTCGTCCACGCCGGGACCTATCGCGAGACCGTGCGGCCGGCGGCGTCGTGCAGAAGGCGCGGGTGAGGGTCACGCCCTCGGCCGCAAGCCGCTC
>CAYNLG010000033.1:0-37215 GCA_964397995.1 uncultured Anaerolineales bacterium | reverse complement strand
CGGGCGCCCGGGCCCCGGCACCCGTCTCACCGTGACCCTGGAGGCGCCGCCTCATGGGCTGGCAGGCTTACGCGGCGTGCGGTATTGTCGGCGCGGTCGTTGCCGCGCTCGCCCTCACCCGCATCAGCCCGGACGCCATCCTCGTGGGCGGCGTCACGGCCCTGCTCGTGAGCGGCATCCTCACCCCGGGCGAGGCGCTCGCGGGCCTTGCCAAGGAGGGCATGGTCACCGTCGGCGTCCTGTACGTCGTCGTGGCCGGCATCCGGGCGACGGGCGGCATGACCTGGATCGTTCAGACGCTTCTGGGCCGCCCCCGGTCCGTCCTTGCCGCCCAAGGCCGCGTCATGGGGCCCGTGGCGGCCATGAGCGCGTTTCTGAACAACACGCCCATCGTCGCGATGATGATCCCGGCGGTGTCGGAGTGGGCCCGCAAGCACCGCTTGCCCGTGGCGAAGCTGATGATCCCGCTGTCGTACGCGGCCATCTTCGGCGGGACGTGCACCCTCATCGGGACCAGCACGAACTTGGTCGTCAACGGTCTCGTGATCAGCGAAACGGCGCTGCCGTCCCTCGGCATGTTCACCATCGCGCGGGTCGGCCTGCCGTGCGCCGCCGTGGGGGTCGTCTATATCCTGCTCTTTAGCCGCTGGCTCCTGCCCGACCGCCGCCCGCCCATCAGCACCAGCGACGACCCGCGCCAGTACACCGTCGAGATGGTCGTCGAGCCGGGCGGCCCGCTGGTCGGCAAGACCATCGAGCAGGCGGGCCTGCGGCACCTGCCGAAGCTGTACCTGATGGAGATTGAGCGCGACGGTGAGGTCCGTCCCGCCGTCGGGCCCGCCGAGGTGCTGCACGCGGGCGACCGGCTCGTCTTTGTCGGCGTGGTCGAGAGCGTCGTCGAACTCCAGAAGCTCCGCGGCCTCCTGCCGGCCACCAACCAGGTCTTCAAGCTGAACGCGGCCCGGTCGCGGCGGTGCCTGATCGAAGCGGTCGTCAGCGACACCTGCCCGTTGGTGGGCCAGTCGATCCGCGAGGGCCGCTTCCGGACGGTCTATAGCGCCGTCGTTATTGCCGTGGCCCGCAACGGCGAACGCCTGCGCGAGAAGATCGGCGACATCGTCCTGGAGCCCGGCGACACGCTCCTGCTTGAGACGCTCCCCTCCTTCGCCGCCCAGCACGGCGACAGCCGCGACTTCTACCTCGTCAGCCGCATGCCCGGCACCTTCCGGCCGCGCTACGAGCGCGCCTGGGTCGCGCTCGTGATCCTCGGGGCGATGGTGGCTGCCGTGGCGCTCGGGTGGCTCTCGATCTTCAAGGCGGCGCTGCTGGCGGCCGGGGCGATGCTTGCCACCCGGTGCTGCCGCCTCTCCGAGGCCCGGCGTAGCGTCGACTGGCAGGTCCTGCTCGTCATTGCCGCCTCGTTCGCCCTGGGGCGGGCTCTCGAGAAGACGGGAGCGGCCGAGGCTGTCGCGGGCGGCCTCATCGGCCTGGCGGGCGGGCGGCCGTGGCTTACCCTCGCCATCGTCTACGCCGTCACCACGTTCTTCACCGAGGTCGTCACGAACAACGCCGCGGCCATCCTGGTCTTCCCGATCGCCTTGGCGGCCGCGGGGTCGCTGGGCGTCAGCTTCATGCCCTTCGTCATCGCCATCATGGTGGCGGCGTCGGCGAGCTTCGCCACCCCCCTCGGCTACCAGACGAACCTGATGGTCTATGGCCCGGGGGGATACCGCTTCGGGGACTACGTGCGGATCGGCCTGCCGCTGAACGTGTTGATGGGTGTCGTGACGGTGAGCCTCGCGCCGCTCTGGTGGCGCTTCTGAGGCATGGCCGCCCGCGCGGCCCCCTGGCCGGTGCCTACTCCACGAGGTCGGGGATCACCTTCGCCTCGTGGACGCCGGCCATCGGCAGGGCGCCGTCGCCCGCCAGCGTCAGGTCGCACTGCAGTTTGGCGTGGGCGGCAATCGGCCACCGCTCGGTGTCGGCCGAGCCGGGCGCCGCGGCACGCACCGTGGGGTCGCCGTCCGGCTGGCCGTCCGGCGTGTACGGCTGCAGCGCCGCGACCATCCCGCCGCGCAGCACGTCCGGGTCCTTCAGTTCCAGGATCAGGCGGAACCGAACCGTGGCCTTGCGTCCGGGCGTGCCCTCGGGGACCCGGGCGACCGCTGGTACGACGAACACCTGCCGCCCGAGGCCGTTCTGGACGCGGGCGCGGCACGTGACGGTGCCGCCCGTCGGCAGGGGCGAACTGACGACGAACTCCAGGCGCACCACGTGTTTCTCGGGCTTGTGGCCCCGCAGCCGGAGCGGCGCGTTCACCGAGACCGCCTTGTACCGCTCGTCGGTGGCCGAAAGGGGCGACCCCGCCGGGTCGAGCCCCTCCATGTCGCGCTGCTGGTCGAGCAATGTCGAGCGGCACGGCCGCGCGAGCGCCGCTTGGCCAGCGTCCGAGAGCGGCGGGGGCTCGAGCGTCGCCGGTTCCAGGTCCAGGTCGCTGTAGTCGCGCGGGGCGGCCGTGAGCAACTCGTTCAGGCGGTGAGCCTTAAAGACCTCGTCGTGCCACGCCAGGTGGGCGGGCACCCGCTCGCTCCAGTACGCCCAGTTGTGCCGCCCGTTCGGGCCCAGGTTCCATTTGAACGGGATCCGCGACTGCTGGAGCACCCGGCGGAGGGCGTCCATGTGGGCCCGGGCGCCGTCGTTCTCGCCGACGTCCAGGAACATCGTGAACGCGATCGGCCCGGTGTGGTTTGTGAGCTGGTAGAAGGCCGACCGCTTCTTGTAGATATCGTCGGTCTCCGGCCCTCGGGGGCCGACCCAGTAGTCCAGGCCGAAGCCGCCCGCATAGCTTCTGAGGTCGAGCGCGCCGGAGATAAGGCTCACGCTGCCGTAGAGCGCCGCGTCCAGCGCATGGTACAGGGCCCCGTGGGCGCCGGCGGAGATGCCCATGACGCCGCGCTGCCCTTTCTGCTTCGACGCGGGGTAGTTGCGCTCGACAAAGACCCGCAGGTCGCGCGTCAGGAACGTCCCCCACTTCATCCACGGCTGAGCGGTGCTGTCCATGTACCACGTCGCCCCGCCGGTCGAGCACGAGACGGCGATCAGGTCGTACCGCCCCAGGTGCGGGTCCAGCGCCCGCTTGAAGTGGCCCTCGTCGTCCATCAGGCCCGGCAGACCGTAGACCACGGGGTACTCGCCGTCGGGGTCCAGACCCTTGCGGTGGCCGACCCAGAACCGTTCGATCTTCCCGGTCGTCCCGCTCTTCATCACGTAGTGCTTCCACTGGACGTTGGACGCGGGCTTCGCGGCCCGGGCGGCAAGCGGGGCCGCCAGGACGCAGCCCAAGGCGAGCGCGGGCAGAAGACGACGCACGGTGCGGAGGACGGTCACGGCGGCAAGCTCCTTTCCGGGCCATCGGCGCGGCGTGCGCTTCGACGCCTTCGCCGGCGAGCCCATTCACCTTTCAGAAGAACCACTTCGCCACGCGCAGAATCCCCTGTCTCCACGGGACCCGGTGGCTGACCCCGGATGTATGCTCGAACTCCTCCAGGTGCGCCAAGTACCACTCGAAGTTGCGGATCAGGGCGTCCTGGTTGGAGTAGCGCGGCGTGAAACCGAGGACGCGTTCGGCCTTCTCGATGGAGACGAACGAGTCTTTCGACGCCGTCTCGTACACCCACCGGTAGAGCGGCGAGAGGTGCAGCGCCTCCAGCACCTTGCAGGCCACGATGACCGGCCCCGCTGGGAAGGGGATGACGCGTCTTCCGTGCCCCGCGTGGTCGAGGACGGCCTGAAGGTCCTCGCGGAACGTCGCGAACTCCTTCGCGCCGATGTTGAACGTATCGCTCGCGGTCTCCGGCGGCAGCGTCGCCGCCAGATGGATCGCCTCGCACAGGTCCTCGACGTCCAACAGCTGGTACCGGTTGTCGCCGCGCCCGATCATCGGGAAATGCTTCCCGTCCTTGGCCCAGTCGTAGAGCAGGGCGAAGACGCCCAGCCGTTCCGGACCGATGAACGACTTCGGCCGCAGGATCGGCAGACACAGCCCCTCGGCCCGGAAGGTGGCGCAGACGGCTTCGGCCTCGACCTTGGCCTCGCCGTAGGGCCCGACGCCGTGCAGGGCGTCCTCCTCGGCGATGGGGTGGTGGTCCGGGATGCCGTAGACGGCGGTCGAGCTGATGTAGACGCACCGGTTGGCCCCGGCCTCGTGCGTGGCCACCAGGACGTTCCGCGTCCCCTCGACGTCGGTCGAAAGGATGTCCTCGCGGCTGTAGAGGGGCAGGGCGGCCGCGCAGTGCACCACCACGTCGCAGCCCTCGGCGGCCCGGCGGCAGACATCCGGGTCGCGGATGTCGCCGGTCACGATGTCGACCCGCTCGGCACAGTCGGCGTAATCGAATGGCGCCAGGTCCAAGCTCCGGACCTCGTGTCCGCGCGCCAGCAGCGACCGCACCAGGTTGATTCCCAGGAACCCGGCGCCGCCGGTGACCAGGTACCGGCTCATGCGGCACATCCTCCCCGAAAGCCACGAAGGGTGAGCGTCCATTCTATCGGCCGCTTGCCCGGTCTCAAGGGAACGTTCCCGGCGGCAGTGCGGCCGCCGGCCTTTCGGTGCACGCTTCCCGCCGAGGCGGTCGATAAACCCGGCGAGGGCGCTGCGCTTGACACAGGCCGCCGGCGCGCGGCATAAGACGGTGTCGGCGCGGCACAGACCGGACCAGCGAGGGGCACCCTTGGACGGCATCCGACAGATGGTGCGGCTGGCGCGGCCGGGCCATTGGATCAAGAACCTGTTCGTGCTGGCGCCCTTGGTCTTCGCCCGCCAGGTCGGCGACCCCGCCTCGTGGGGACGCGCCCTGCAGGCCGTCGGCGCCTTCTGCCTCGCCTCCTCCGCCATCTACGCCCTGAACGACGTCCTCGACCGCCGGGAGGACGCGGCCCACCCGGTGAAGCGGGGCCGGCCGGTCGCCTCCGGTGCGGTCTCGCCCCTGGCGGCGCTGGTTCTCGCGGCCGCCCTTGCCATCGGCGCCCTTGCCTGGGCCGGCGCCCTCGACGGCGCGGCCGGCCTCGGCGGCGCGTTCGTCGCCTGCGTGGCGGCGTACCTGGTGCTCATGGTCGGCTACTCGCTCGGCCTCAAGCGCCTGGCGATCCTCGACGTGCTCATTCTCGCGACCGGCTTCATCCTCCGGGCCTATGCCGGCGGTGTCGTGCTGCAGGTTGAGATCAGCCACTGGCTGCTCCTCTGCACCCTGACGCTGTGCCTGTTTCTGGGCTTCGCCAAGCGCGAGAGCGAACGCATGGCCCTCGGTGCCGAGGCCGGCGCGACCCGGGCCGTCGCGTGGTCGCTCTACTCCGAGCGGAGCCTGGAGCACATGATGACCGTCTCGGCGGGCCTGGCCATTGTCACGTACATGCTCTACACGGTCAGCCCGCGGACGATCACCTATGTCGGCCACCACTGGATGGTCGTCACCGTCCTGCCGGTCGTCTACGCGGTCTTTCGCTTCTACGGCCGCGCTATCACGGGCGAAGTGACCGGCCCGGTGGACATGGTGCGGCGCGATCCGGCGTTCGTGGTGGCCCTCGGGGTATGGCTGGCGATGGTCGCCGCCGTGCTGTTCGCGATCTGAGGACGGACCCGTGAGTGACGCCGCGCCTGCTCCCAAGCCGCCTCGCGACCCGGCCGAGGGTCCGCAGCGCCGCCGCACGGCGGCGCTCCTCTGGGCCGGCGGGTTCGCCGCCGCCCTCGTCCTCTACGCCGTCACCATGCTGCCTGACCTCGCGTGGCAGGACATGGGCGAGTACCAGTGGGCGGCCGCGCGGCTGCCGTGGCAGCCGACGGTCGAGAGCCCGTGGTGCCCGCCGGGACGAGTCGTCCGGGCCCACCCGTGGTTCCTTATGGTCGCGAAGGTGCTCTCGGTGGGGCGACCGTACAGCTATGCCTGGTCGGCCAACCTCGCGTCGGCCCTCGGGATGGCCCTGGCCGCCGGCAACATCGCCCTGCTGGTGCTGCTGTTGACGGGGCGGCCGGCGCCGTCGTACGTGGCCGCGGCGGCGTTCACCCTTGGGCACACCGTCTGGTTCTTCGCCGTCCAGGCCGAGGTCCTCGGTTGGACGGCCGCCTTCCTTACCGCCGAGTGCCTCTGTGCGTGGGCCTGGACGCGGTCGCGTCGCCCGGCGTGGTGGGTGCTCCTCTTTCTCCTGAACGGTCTGGCCCTCAGCAACCACCTGATGGCCGTCTTCAGCATGGCGGTCTTCGGCGTCTGGGTCATCGTCGCCACCGTCCGCCGCCAAGTCCCCGCGTGGGTCCTCCCGGTGGCCGCATGCGCATGGTTCGTCGGCGGGACGCTCTACTGGATGAGCGTGTACCTGGAGTACACGCGAACGGGCAGCTTGGCCGCGACATGGGTCTCGGCCACGGTCGGCCGCTTCGGCGGCGAGGTTGCCAACACGCGTGGCCTGCCCCGTCTCGTGGCGCGCAGCCTCGCGTACGTGGCCTTGGACATGCCGACGCCGCTGATCCTCGGCGTGCCGGTCGGCTTCGCGCTGGCGTGGCGGCACGCGAGCGGTCTGGGCCGGGCGCTCGCCGCCCTGGCGGTGCTCTTCTTCCTCTGGGCCGCCCGCTACGACGTGCCCGACCAGTACAGCTTCTTCGTCCCGTTCTACGCCCTTGGGAGCGTCTTCATCGGGCTCAGCGCGGCCTGGGCCGTCGCCCGCTGGGGCCGCTGGTTCGGGCCGGTGCTGGCGGCGTGCGCGGCCCTGCCGGTCGTGGTGTACTTGGTGCTCCCGACGATCGCCGACCGGGCAGGCCTGCGCCTCAGCGGCCGCGCCATCGCCTACCGTGACGAGACCGCGTACTTCCTTCAGCCGTGGAAGAGCGGCTACTGGGGGCCGCGCCTCTTTGCCGAGGAGGCCCTCGAGGTCTTGCCGGACCGGGCGGTGCTGGCGGCCGATTCGACGACGGCGGCGCCGCTGACGTGCATCCACGACATCGAGGGCCGCCGCCAGGACGTCCTCCTGGTCGGCTCGTACGCCCACCTGTACGACCCGCTGGCCCAGCGGCAGCTCGGCCCCGCTGAAGGCCGGGCCGCCCGGTTCCGCGCGGCGGGGCGGCGGCTCTTCGTCACGAGCGTCCTCGACGCTTACGTGCCGGCCTGGCTCAAGCCGCATGGCGGCCTGCGCCCCCTGGGGCCGGTCTACGAGGTGCTCCCGCCACCGCGGCCCGAAGCGGACGTGAGCGGCGAGGGCGGGGGGGCTGTCCCGTGAAGCCCTGGGAGCGGGCCGCCAAACGCGCCCTCGACATCGCCGTGGCCGGCGGGCTGCTCTTGGTGGGATGGCCCTTTCTGGCGGCCCTGGCGCTGCTGGTACGCATCGACAGCCCCGGCCCGGCCCTCTTCCGCCAGGAACGGGCCGGGCAGGGGATGCGTCCGTTCCAGATGCTCAAGTTTCGCACGATGCGGACCGACGCCGACCCCTACGGCGTGAGTCCCCAGAGCGGCACCGACCCCCGCCTGACGCGCCTTGGCCGCTTTCTTCGCGAGACCAGTCTCGACGAGCTGCCGCAGCTCTGGAACATCGTCAAGGGCGAGATGAGCCTCGTCGGCCCGCGCCCGCTCTACATGAGCCAGGCCCAAGCGTTCAGTGACCGCCAGCGCCGCCGCCTGGAGGTCCCCCCGGGCATCACGGGCCTGGCCCAGCTCGAGGGCCGCGGCGAGGTGCCGCACGAGCGGAAGCTCGAGATCGACGTCCGATACGTCGAGCGGGCGAGTCTGGTGCTCGACCTGAAGGTCCTCGCGCTCTCATTCCTCGCGCCCTTCCGCCGGGGCGACGTCTACCAATCGTGGGAGGACGAGCCCCCGCCCGGCCGATAACGAGGGGGCCGGCGCGTCGGCGACGCCGCCTCGACGGCCGATACGTTGACACCGACCCGGATGCCGGTATGCTCGTACGTCGGACCGTGGGCAAACCCAGGGACGAGAGAGGCCGCCGGATGCCAGACCGCGTGAACATCCTGCTGACCTGCATCGGGCGACGGGTCAGCCTGCTCCAGGCCTTCCGAAAGGCCATGGCCGACCTCGGCCTGGAGGGTCGCCTTTGCGGCGCCGACGTCTCAGGCCGTGCCCCCGCCTTCCACCTGGCCGACGAGGGGGTCCTGGTGCCGCCCGTCCACGACGCCAGTTACGTCGACGAGGTCCTGAAGGTGTGCCGCGAGCGCAACATCGGTCTCGTGGTGCCGCTGCTGGATTGGGAACTGGAGGCCCTGGCCGAGGCGCGGGAGCGGTTCGCGGAGGTCGGCGCCCGGATGCTCATCTCCTCGCCGCGCGTCGTCCACATTTGCCGCGACAAGGTCGAGACGTTCCGCTTCCTGAAGCAGGCGGGCTTGGGGACGCCGGAGCTTCTCGACCCTGAGGCCGCCGAGGGGGGGGCGTTCCCGATCTTCATGAAGCCCCGGTACGGCTCGAACGCGAAGGACGTGCACAAGCTGAACGACGCCGAGAGCGTGCGGTTCTGGCGTCACCGGGTGGACGGAGCCATTCTGCAGGAGTACGTGTTCGGCGACGAGTTCACGGTGGACGTCTACGCCGGCCTCGACGGCGTGCCGCGCATCGCCGTGCCGCGCCAGCGCCTGGTCATCCGCGGCGGCGAGGTGGCCAAAGGCCAGACCGTCCGCCACCGACGTGTCATCGCCGAGAGCCTGCAGCTGGTCGAGGCCTTGGCCGAATGCGCGGGCGTCATCACGATCCAGTGCTTCCTGACGCCGGACGGGGACGTCCGTTTCATCGAAGTGAATCCGCGGTTCGGGGGCGGCGTGCCGCTTGCCATCCGGGCCGGGGCCGACTTCCCGCGCTGGATTCTGGAGCACCATCTCGGGCGTGAGCCCGCCATTGATCCCGAGGCCTGGGAGGACGGCCTCCTGATGCTCCGCTACGACGCCGAGGTCTTTTGCCGCGCGGCCGACGTGCCCGGCTGGGCGGGCTAGGCCCCAGCGACACGAGAAGCGCCACGGAAAGGAAACGGCCATGTTTCCGCCAGACGCGCCGGGCTGCATCCAGGTCCTGGATCAGCTCTGGAACCCCGGCATCTGGGTCTTCGTCACGGCTCTACTCCTGAGCGTTCTGACGACGCCGCTGTTCCGCGGCCTGGCCCTGAAGAAGGGCATCGTCGACAAGCCCGATGCCGCCGTCAAGATCCACGGCGAACCCATCCCGTACCTGGGCGGCTGCGCCATCTGGATCGCCTGGACGGTGCCGATGATCCTCTACGGCGTGCTGGCCGAACCCTCGAAGCCGGGCGCGGTGGCGGCCGTGGTGGTCGGCGGAGCGGTCGCGTTCCTGACGGGCCTTATCGACGACCTGCGCGACATCCCCCCCAAGTGGAAGGTCGCTGGCCAGGTCCTCGCCGGCGCCGTCCTGCTCGCGGGCGGCGTCATGTGGTACGCCTACCCGCACTTCGAGGGCTACCCCCTCATCGGTGCCGCCAAGAACGTCTGGTACGTCGTGGCCATCTGTCTCGTCACCCACTTCGTCGTCGTCGTCGGGGCGACCAATGCCACCAATCTTCTCGACGGTCTCGACGGCCTCTGCTCCGGCGTCACGGTCATCGTCACAATCGGCTTCCTGTTGCTCGCCACGTCGCTCACGGCCTGGGCCGTACCCGAGTGGAACGAGCGAGCCGTCCAGTACGAGTACACGCGTCTGATCATGATGGTAGCGTTCGCGCTGGCGGGGGCGGCCATCGGGTTCCTGCCCTACAATTTCAATCCGGCCCGCATCTTCATGGGTGACGCCGGCAGCGTCTTCATCGGCTATGTCCTGGCGGCCATGATGGTCATGTTCTCGAGCCGCTTCGGCATGGTAAAATGGTTTGTCGGGGCCCTGTTCATCTTCGGCCTGCCGATCTTCGATACGGCCATGGCGCTGGTGCGGCGGGTGGCGAACGGGCGGCCCGTCATGATGCCGGACCGAAGCCACCTCTACAACCAGCTCGTCGATCGTCTCGGCCTTTCGGTCCGTCAGACCGTCGCCGTCTTCTACGGGCTGAGCGCCGTCTTTGCCGCGGCCGGCCTCCTGGTCCTCTACATCCAGGGCCGCCAGGCCATCGTGATCTACCTCGCGCTCGGGCTGCTCTTCCTGGTGCTGGTGTGGCGCCTCGGCTTCCTGCGAATGACGGCGGAGGAACGGGCCGCCGCCGACCGATATCTCCAGAAGAAGGGCAAGCTCTGACCGCCATCGCGGACGCTTGCGCGGACCGCCCTTGCTCCGGACGCCGCGACGGCCGATAATGGTATGGGCGCCCCGTCGGGTGCGGTACGCCCTTGTGGAGACGTGATGCGAACGCTTCCGCCCATCCTGGTGACGGTCCTGCTGGTGCTGCCGGCGGCCGCCTTCGCCCAGGGACTGGGCAACGTCGGGTCGGGCCCGAGCACGACCTTCACCGGCCAGTTGCCGTCGACGGGCGTCAGCCAGCGGCTGGGCGGAAGCCTGGGCTCGACCGGCCCCGGCCAGTTCTTCTCCAGCCACACCGGCCGCCCCGCCGACCTGCTGGCCTCCCGCAGCATCCGCAGCACCTTGGAACGGGCCGGCTATCTGGCCATCTCGCGGCGCCTGGCCCTCCACGGCACCGCGCCGGGGCGATTGACGCGGCTGAGTGTCCGCACCATCGAGTCGCTCAATTTCGAGCGCCGGGCCCGCTTTGCCCACCTGCGGTCCAGTATGTTCGCTTTGGCCGAACGCATCCGCCAGGCCGATACCCAGACCCTTGGCGAACTCCACGTCGGGTTCCGCGAGCTCATGGTGCCTGTGCCCATCGAGCCCCAGAGCCGCGCCGGCTACGGTTACTTCTCGCGGCTGGACCTCGTTGGAGCCTCCTCCGTCGACCCCGAGGCGCTGGTCGAGCCGTTTACCGTCGAGGTCCAGAAAAGCCTCGGCCAGGACCGGTACCTGGACGTGGCCCAGGCCCTCGTGACCGACCGGCCGCTGCCCGAAGGCGTCACGCTGGAACAGTTCTACGATCCGCAACTCGGCGCCCTGGCCAACTACCTGTTCAATAGCGGCAACTACCCGGCCGCGGTCGGCCTGTGGGAAACGCTGGTGAATCGCGACCCGACCGACGCGCGGCGTCAGAGCGGGCTCGCGCTGGGCCTGCTGGCCAACGCCCAGTTTCGCCGCGCCGCTGAGGCCGCCCGCGAGTCGCTCCGCCTCTGGCCCGGCTGGCCCGACGGGCTGCAATTGACCGGCTCGAACTTCCAGGACGTCTTCGCGCGGGCGGGGGACCTTGTGGACCTGCGGGCCGAGCTGACGACCCAGCTCGACGCCCGGCCCGACGACGCCGACCTCCAGTTCGCGATGGCGTGGCTCGACCTCTTCCAGGGCCGCATCGACGCCGCCGCCGACCGCCTGGACGCCATCCAGGGCGACCCCGTGGCCGCGTCCCTGGCGGCGCGGCTCCGGGCGGGCGCGGCTGCCGAGTCCATCCGGCGCCCCGCCACCAGCGTTCTGCGCGAAATTTCCGAGGACCTGACCGGCCTGGAAGAGGCGGCGCTCTCGGCCGAGGACCGCGCGGCCCTTGCCGAGGCTTTGCGCGAAGGACCGAACACCTACAGCGAGTGGATGCGCCTTGGCGACTACCGCTTCTTCATGGGCGACTACACCCGGGCGTCGGAGATGTACCGTGCGGCCCACAAGGCTAACCCGGAGGACCCGTTCGCCCTGTTCGCTCTCGTCCACGCCTCGTTCGCCAACGGCGAGTACCGGCTGGCGGCCCGCTACCTTCGCCGCGCCCTCGCCCTGGAACCCAACTGGGGGCTGTACGAGTTCAGGCTCCCGGAGTTCTACGGCAGCCTGGACGAGTTCCGTCGCCACGTCGCGAACCTCGAACGCCAGGTCCAGATCCGTTCGGGGGTGGTGGCCCCGAAGTTCCTTCTGGCGTACGTCTACTACTTCTCCGGGCGCTACGCCGATGCCGCCGACCTGCTCGTCGAGGTGACCGACCAGGAACCCGACTTTGAGCGGGCCGACGCCTTGCTCCGCCTCGCCCGCCTTCAGGGATAGCGGCGCCATGGCCGACGCCGTCGCCTGCGTGGCCTTCGACCTCGACGACACGCTCTACCCGGAGCGCGCGTTTGTCCGGAGCGGCTTCCGCGCCGTCAGCGACTTTCTCCTCGACACCGGCGTCGTCGCGCGACCCATCGCCGGCAACCTCGAGGCCGCGTTCGACGCGGGGGTGCGCGGGACGACCTTCAACCGCGTGTTGGCGGAGGCGGGCGTCGTGCCGGAGGTGCCCCTCATCCGCCGCTGCGTCGAGGTCTACCGGACCCACCGCTGGCCGGGCGGCCACCGCCCGGTCGAGATCACCCTCTATGCTGATGCCGCACGGGCTCTGGCGGCCTTGGCCGAGGCGGGCGTCCGGATGGCCCTCGTCTCCGACGGCCCCTTGGCGGGGCAGCGGGCCAAGGTCGAGGCGCTGGGCCTCGAAGAGAAGCTCGACGCGGTCGTTCTCACCGACGCCTGGGGCCGCGCGTACTGGAAACCCCACCCGCGGGCCTTTCGCGAGGTGGCATCGCGGCTGGCGGGGGCGCCCGGCCGGTGCGTCTACGTGGCCGACAATCCGGCCAAGGACTTTGCCGGGCCGAACGCCGCGGGATGGGCTCCGTCGGTGCGCCTTCGACGCCCGGACGGACTCTACGCCGGGGGCGATGCACCGCCCGATGGCCCCGTCCGCGCGACCGTCGCGACGCTCGACGCCCTTGCCGACGTGCTGCCCTTCCGTTGACATCGCGGCGCCGGCGCGTATCCTGGCGCTCGCCTCAGGGGGGCGGAGCCGTCGATGAGTGAAGAGCGCGTGCCGCTGGCCCGGCCGGATGTAGGCCCGGACGAGATCGAGGCCGTCGTCGCCGTCCTTGAGACGCCCCACCTCAGCCTGGGCCCCAAGCTGCCCGAGTTCGAAAAGGCCTTTGCCGCCTTTGTTGGCCGCAAGCATGCCGTAGCCGTGAACTCCGGCACGTCGGCGCTGCACCTGCTGGTGCGGGCCTTGGGCCTCGGGCCTGGCGACGAGATGATCACGAGCCCGTTCTCGTTTGTCGCCTCGGCCAACTGTGCCCTTTTCGAGGGGGCGCGGCCCGTCTTCTGCGACATCGACGAGTCGACCTGGAACCTGGACACCGCGACGCTCGCGGCTGCCGTCACCGACCGGACCCGCCTGCTCCTTCCGGCCCACATCTTCGGCCGCCCCGTCGAGATGGACGAGGTGATGCGTGTGGCGTCGGAGCGCGGCCTCCCGGTGGTCGAAGACGCCTGCGAGGCCATCGGGGCCACCTACAAGGGCGCCCAGGCTGGCACCTTCGGCGTGGCGGCCACCTTCGCCTTCTACCCCAACAAGCAGATGACCACGGGGGAGGGCGGCATGGTCGTCACCGACGACGAGGGCTTGGCCGACCTGTGCCGCAGCATGCGGAACCAGGGCCGCGACGTCGGCGCCGGGTGGCTCGCCCACGCCCGTCTCGGCTACAACTACCGCCTCTCGGACATCAACTGCGCCCTCGGCATCGCCCAGCTCAAGCGGTTGCCGGAGTTCATCGAGGCCCGCGCTGCCGTCGCGGAGCGGTACCTCGAGAAGCTTGCCGACGTCGAGGAATTGGTCTTCCCCGCGCCCTATGACGAGGGCCGGCTGAGCTGGTTCGTCTTCGTCGTGCGCCTGGCCGACCGCTTCACCCAGGACCAGCGCGACGCCGTGCTCGCGACCCTGCGCGAAGAGGGCATCGGCTGCTCGAACTATTTCTCGCCGATCCACCTCCAGCCGTTCTACCGGAAGGAGGTGGGGACGAAGCCGGGCGACTTCCCCGTGTGCGAACGCATCAGCGAGCGGACAATCGCCTTGCCGTTCTACAACCGCCTCAGCGAGACGGACCAGGACCTGGTCGTCGAGCGCCTGAAGGCCGCGCTGGCCGCCCTGTAGGAGATATGCCGTGGACGCTCTGACCGACCGCGTGCGCCGCGCCGCTCACGAAGCCGGGGCCGACCTCGTCGGCTTCGGGCCCGTGGAGCGGTTCGCCGAGGCGCCGCCCGAGCTGCACCCGCGGACGATCTTCCCCCAGGTGCGGACCGTCATTGCCGTGGCCGTCCGCCAGGTCCGCGGCGCCCTCAAGGCCGTCGAAGAGGGCACCTACTGGCAGGCCTACAACTGCGACAGCTACTGGTACCTGAACGAGGTCGTGGCGCCCCAGATACTCCGCCGGGTGTGCCTTGCCTTGGAGGACGATGGGTGGACGGGCGTCCCCGTCCACAACCCGTTCCACCCCCACTCCGGCCGCCCGGTCCGCGACGACCAGCCCTGGGGTCCGGACGGGATGGTCTCGTTGCGCCTCGTGGGCGTGGCGGCCGGTCTCGGCGAGCTTGGCCTCTCGAAGGTCCTGCTGACGCCCGAGTTCGGGCCGCGGCAACGCGTCTTCGCGGTCTTCACGGACGCCGAACTCAAGCCCACACCGCTCTTCGACGGCGCGATCTGCGACGAGTGCGGCGCCTGCGCCCGGGCCTGCGAGGCCGGCGCCATCGGCCGCGAGTGCAGCGTCACCGCCCGCGTCGGCGACCGGACGTATGCCCACGCGCCGCTCGACACCGGGGCGTGTGCCCACGTGCACCGCGGCGACGACCCGCGGTTCTCGCCCTTCTGGAACGGCACCGAGCCTGAAGGCGAGCCGCCCTCCTACAGCCAGTTCCTGAAGCACCGGTTCCGGCACTTGGCCATCTGCGTGGGGCGCGGCTGCCTGCGGGCCTGCCTCGACCATCTGGAGAAGACCGGGCGCATCGGTACCACCTTCCGCATCCCGCTCATCGCCGGCCCGCGCTGGAAGCTGAACGAGCCACCCGCCCCGGCAGGCCCCGACCGAAAGGACACCCCGTGAGCGACTCAAAGCCCCGCATCGGTTTCATCGGCCTCGGCATCATGGGCGCCCCGATGGCCGCCAACGCCATGAAGGCCGGTTACCCGATGACCGTGACCAACCGGACCCGCGCGAAGACCGAGCCCCTCCGGGACGCCGGGGCCGAGGTTGTTGACAGCCCGGCTGCCGTTGCCGAGGCCTGCGACCTCTCGTTCGCGTGCGTCTCCGACACGCCCGACGTGCTGGAGGTCGTCTTGGACGACAGGCAGGGCGTCGTCGCGGGCGCCCACGAGGGCCTCATCCACGTCGACTGCTCCACCGTCGCGCCGCGGGCCGCCCGCGCGTGCCAGGACGCCCTCACCGCGAAGGGCGCGGGCTTCATCGACGCCCCGATCTCGGGCGGTGACGTCGGCGCCCAGCAGGGGACGCTCAGCATCATGTGCGGCGGGCGGCGGGAGGACTTCGACCGTGCCCGTCCCGTCCTCGAAACCATGGGCAAGACGATCACGTATTGCGGCGACTCCGGCGCGGGGTACTTGGTGAAGCTCTGCAACCAGATCCTGGGCGCCCTGCACCTGGTCGCGGCCGCCGAGGCCCTGACGCTGGCCCGGGCCGCCGGCGTGGACCTGGAGGCGATGCTGCAGGCGGTCTCCAGCGGCGCCGCCGGGAGTTGGATCCTCTCGAACCTCGGCCCGAAGATGAGGGCCGGCGACGACGCCCCGGGCTTCTTCGTGGACTACCAGCTCAAAGACCTGCGCCTCGCGCACGATGCCGCCCACGAGGTCGGCGCGCCGCTACCGGGCGCGGCCCTGGCGGAGACACTGTTCCGCGCGGCCTCGGCCCAGGGCCACGGTCGCGACGGCACCCAGGCCCTCATCCACGTCTTGGAGCGGCTGAAGGGCGAGGCGTGATTCGGTCACGGCGCGGGCACCTCGGGGGGACGCCACGTGGCCGCGGCAGGCGCTGAAGCGTTGTGCAGCCCATCGAAAGAACCGCCCCGCCGGGCTGACCGGCGGGGCGGGTGGCATTCATGGCTGGGGATCAGGGACTCGAACCCCGACTAGATGATCCAGAGTCATCTGTGCTACCATTACACCAATCCCCAGCCCGTACGGCCAGGACTCTGGACGCCCATGCGTGTGGGCCGCTGCAATCATACGGATGCCCGCCGCGCAGTCAAGCCCGAAGCCTATGCTCCCTTGACGCCGCGCGCACCGCCCCGGTACAGTTCCCTGCTCCGCCCCAGCCGACGAAGGGACATGCGCGATGGCCCATGACGCCCCGTTCGACGAGGCCGCCAACCGCGAGACGCGCGCGGCCGATCTGGTCGACCTGCACGTCCACACCGCTGCCAGCGACGGCGTCTGTCCGCCGGCCGAGGCCGTCCGCTTGGCCGCCCAGGCGGGCCTCCGGGCCGTTGCCGTCACCGACCACGACACGGTCGCGGGCGTCGCGGAGGCCGTGGCCGCCGGCCCGGCGGCCGGCATCGAAGTCATCCCGGGCGTCGAGATTTCCTGCGAGTACGACGACGGCGCGTGCCACGTGCTCGGCTACTTCATCGACACGGCCGACGCATCGCTCCTCGAGACCCTCGACGAGGCCCGCTCGGGCCGCGACCGCCGCAACCGGCAGATTCTCGAGCGCCTCAATCGCCTGGGCCTGCCCCTGACGATGGACGAGGTCACCGCCGGGCCCAAAGGCACGAGCGTCACCCGGGCCCACTTCGCGAAGGCGCTTCTTGCGCGCGGCTACTTCCAAGAGTGGGACCAGGTCTTCGACCGGGTGCTTGGGCGGGGCAAGCCCGCGTACGTCTACCGCAAGCGGGTCGAGCCGGAGCGCGCCCTGGGCGTCATCCGCGGGGCCGGGGGGCTGGCGAGCCTCGCCCACCCGCGGCAGCTCAACCGGTCGCTTGACGCGACCGTTGCTTTCATTGAGCACCTGGTTGGGCTCGGCCTCGACGCCGTCGAGACGCAGACGTCAGATCACGGGCCGTCGTTCGCCCGGACCTGCCGCGGCGTCGCCCAGCGGCTGGGCCTGCTGGAGACGGGCGGCACCGACTGGCATGGCCGGGCGGACTCCGACATCCGCCTCGGCGTCGGGACGGGCGGCGTGGCCGTCCGCTATGCCGTGGTCGAGGCGATGAAGGCGCGCCTGGCGGAGCGCCGCGGGTAAGGGAGCATGCCCATGCGTCACGCATGTCTGGTCGCGATGGCCGTCGCCGTCGCCGGCTGTACCGGCGGGCGCGCCGAAGACGCCGCCCCCGACGCCCGCCAGGGGGCCTCGCCGATGCGCATCGTGGACGAGGCCCGGCTCTTCCGGTATCTCTTCGATGGCACCTCCCTGGACGGTTGGCGGGTCCTCGCCGAGGACGAGTACGCCATGCGCGGCCCGGTGCGCGTCGATGACGGCGCGCTCTGCCTCGGCCGCGGGGCGTCGCTGACCGGCGTCGTCTGGGCGGGCGAGCCGCCGCGCGCGCCCTTCGAGGTCGAACTCGACGCCATGCGGACCGAGGGCGAGGACTTCTTCTGCGGCCTCACGGTGCCGGTCGGCGACGGGTTCGTCACCTGGATTGTCGGCGGGTGGGGCGGCGGGGTCGTGGGCCTGTCGAACGTCGACGGGATGAGCGCCGCCGAGAACGGGACCACCACCTGGTGCGACTTCGTGACCGGACGCTGGTACGCGCTGCGTCTGCGTGTGGATGACGAGGCCGTCACCGCCTGGATCGACGGCGAGGAGGTCTTCGCGCACCCCGTCGCGGGGCACGCCTTCGAGGTCTGGCCGCAACAGAAAGCCGCGCGCCCGCTGGGCATCACCGCGTGGGAGACCGGGGCCGCGCTACGCGACATCCGCCTGTGGCAACCGGACGTCCGCTGAGGAGCCCGTCGGTCCGCCGGCCGCCTTAGCCGAACGCCACGTCCAGATCCTTCAGGATCGCCTTCAGGGCATTGGCCGCCGTGCGGAACCCGTCCGGGCCACTGAAGCCCGTGCTGTGGCCGGCGATCTTGAGGTGCGGCTCCAGCGAAAGGAACCCGTCGTAGCCTCGCGCGCAGATGGCGTCGCGGAGGATCTCGGGAATCGCCCCGTCGCCCTCGCCGGCCGGGACGACCTTGCCGCTCCCGAGGAGGGCGTCCTTGATGTGGAAGTAGACGACGCGGTCGCAGAGGACCGGCCACGCCTCCGCCGGCCGCACTCCCGCCTGCACGAAGTTCGCCGGGTCGAAAATCAGCCCCATGCCGGGAACGTTGTCGGCGATGTCGCGGCAGGCTTCGGTGCCCTCGCCGTAGATGCCTTTCTCGTTCTCGTGGAGGAGCTGGACGGGCCGACCCTGGGCCAGCTCGACCTGCTCGTTGAGGCGGCGGATGACCTGGTCGCGGTGGTCGGCGACGGCCTCGCCCTCGGGCGCGTAGTAGCTGAACATCCGGATGTACGGGGCCTCGAAAAACTCCGCCGCGTCCAGCGCCACCCGGAACCGGTCAAGGTGTTCCTGCCAGGGCTCGTCCAGGCGGACCTTGCCGATGGGCGAGCCGATGGACGAGACGCCGATGCCCGCGTCCGCCAAGCGGGCTTTGACGTCGCGCCGCTGGTCGTTTGTGAGGTCCAGGACGTTCGTCTCCCAGACGCCGCGCAGCTCCAGGTACCGGACGCCTTCGGTCTTCAGGGTCTGGATCTGGAGGTCGAGTTCGGGGCCGATCTCGTCGGCGAAACCGCTGAGCCTGATCATGCATTGCTCCCGGGTTGGGCGTTCGTCGCTAGACAGCGTGCCATTCGTTGCGGAGATACTCGAGCGTGGGCGCGAGCTCCTTCCGCTTGTCATTCCATTTGCACTCGATGCTGATCCGCCGGTCGTAGCCGACCGCCTTGAGCTTCGCGAGGAACGGCCGGAAGTCCGTCCCGCCGGGGCGGGGCGGGGTGCGACCCTCGGGCTCGGCGATATGCACGTGCACCAGCTGCGGTGCCGCGTCCTCCAGGTTCGCGAGCGGCTCCCGCTCGATCGCCAGGTGGAAGAAGTCCACCAGCATCGCCAGGCCCGCCGCGTCCGCCCGCCGTACGTAGTCCATCCCCTCGGCCACCGTGTTCAGGATGTTCGATTCGGGGCGGTGCAGGGGTTCCATGACGATGGTGACCCCGGCGGCCCGGGCGATCGGTCCGACCGTCCGCATCGCTTCGACGAGCTGGTCCTCGGCGCGGTCGCGCGGCCAACCGTCGGGGACCTTGCGTGCGGCCCCGGAGCCGAAGACGATCATCTCCGACCCCATGGCGGCCGCCCGCTCGCACGTCCGCCGCGCGTACGCCGCGATCGCTGCCAGGTCCACCTCGGGCCCGGTGATCTTCATCGACCCCGGGAAGAAGCAGTTGTAGACGGGCAGGGGGATGGTCAGCTCGCCCGGGGGGACAGGCGGCGTCCACTCCTTCTCGGCAGGCTTCAGGACGGGCTGGACCAGCCCCTCGATGAAGTCCGCCCCCGCTTCCGCCGCCCAGGACGCCTCCTCCGGCCCAGCGCATACGCCGAATTCCATTGCCGTCTCCTCCGGGTGCGTGCGGGCGCAGCCGCGCCGCGGCAACGCCGTTGCGGCGAGTATAGGCCCCCGCGCGGGGCGGTCAAGCTTCCTTGCGACGCGCCCCTTTATCCGTGGCACGGCCGCGCCCTACAATGAGCGAGTGCGGGGTCCCGACCGCAACGCCCCGGGAGGCGAGACGTGAACGTCCTCTGGACCATCCTCGAAGCCGCTTGGCTCATGCTCGAAGAGGCTGGCATCTATGTCCTCATCGGCCTGGTGGCGGCCGGCCTCGTCCACCTGTTCGTGTCGCGGGGCTGGATGACGCGGCACCTGGGCGGGCGGGGGCCGCTCACGGTCCTCAAGGCCGCCCTCGTTGGCGCGCCCCTGCCGCTCTGCAGTTGCAGCGTGTTGCCCACGGCGGCCGCGCTCCGCGAAAAGGGCGCCGGCCGCGGGGCCACCGTCTCGTTCCTCATCTCCACCCCGGAGACCGGCTTCGACAGCATCGCCTTTACGTGGGCCCTCATGGGGCCGGTGATGGCGGTCGCGCGGCCGGTGGCGGCGGTGGCGACCGCTTTTGCGGCCGGTCTGATCGAGACGTTCCGCGGCAAGGACGCCCCGCCGGCCGAGGCCCCCGCCCCGTGCCCGCACTGCGCCGCCGAGGGCACCGTCGACGCCAAGGAAGCGGCCGAGGCGTGTGCTGACGATGGCGGCACGTGCCGCGCCGACGGCCACGCTTTGGACAAGGGCCTCGGCGGTCGCGCGCGGCGGCTCTGGCGGTTCCTGGCCGTCGAGCTTGCCGACGAGATCGGCCCGACGCTTGCCCTTGGCCTCCTCCTGGCCGGCCTGATCGGCGCATTCGTCCCGGAGGGGTTCTTCGAGCGCTACCTTGGCAGCCGCGCCGCCTCGATGGCCGTCATGTTGGCCGTCGGCCTGCCGCTTTACGTTTGCGCGACCGCCTCGACGCCCATGGCCGCCATGCTGATTGCCAAGGGTCTCAGCCCCGGCGCCGCCCTCGTGTTCCTCCTGGTCGGCCCGGCGACGAACCTCGCCACCGTCCTCACGGTCGGCAAGATGTTCGGCAAGGCGTCGGCGGCCATCTACGTCGGGACCATTGCCGTGATGAGCATTCTCTTCGGCGTGGCCCTCGACAGCCTGGTGATCGCTTGGGACGTGAACCTCGCGGGCGCCGAGCACCACGCTCTGATGCCCGCGTGGCTCAAGGTCGTCGGCGCGGTGGTCCTGGGCGTGTGGCTGGCGGCCGCCGTCGGACGCTGGCTCTGGCGCCGCTGGCCGCGCGGCGGACAGGCGGCCGCGGCCTGCGAAGATTGTCACGAAGCCGGCGCGGCCACGGAGGCGGGCGCCTCGGACGCCGGCTAGACGCCGCCTAGAGGTACGGCTGGTCCGGTTCGGGCACCGGCAGGATCAGCTCCGCGACGAAGGCCTCCCGGGCCGGGTCGATCCGCCCGTACGCCTCCACCCACGTGTTCTCTTCCAGCCCCGCGAGGACCGCCTCCGCCTCTGCGTCCTCGGCCACCAGCGGCACCGCCACCGGTTGCGCGCAGGCCGCGCAGCACCGCATCGTGAACCGTACGAGGAGCGCCGGCGGCGCGGCCGCGTCGCCTTTTGCTTTCGGCCGCACGATGAACCCGAGCGTGCCCGCCCGGACCGGTGCGTCGCCGCCCAGCCGCTGGGCCGCCCCGATCAGGTTCACCCACGGGTACCCGGACCGTTCCTCGGCCTGCTGGGCCTCGCGCTGGGCGGCCAGTTCAGCCACCATCGACGGATCGGTCGCGCCCCACTGCACGGCGGCCAGCGAGTTCATCCCCCGCGACGGGAGCGAGAACCCGACGACGAGCGGTACAATGAACGCGAGGCTCCGGGCGATGCGGCCCCAGCCGGGGGGCTCAGCGGCGCACGCCGGGCAGACCGCCCCGGCCTCGGCCGTCCCGACCGGCCCGTGCCGCCGCAACGTCCGCCACCGGTGGACCCAACCGACCGCGAACCCCGCCAGCAGCACGACCCCGCCGCCGAAGGCCAGCTTCGCGTAGAGCGGCTGGAGCAGGTAGTGGATGCGGCCGCTGGTGTACAGGTGAACCGAGTAGAGCCCCCAGGCCAGCATCGGCCAGAGTTCCCACCACGTGAGCACCGTCGCCGGGTGCCCGTGCGGCTCGCGTTTCGCCTCGTCGGTCATCGGTCCCTCACCGGATCGCCTGCCAGAGGAGCCCCACAAGTTCGCACACGATGACCACGAGCGGCCCCGCCACGAACACCACCGCCAGCAGCATCCGCTTGGGCAGCGCCCCCAGGTAGAGCATCGTCAGCTTCATGTCCAGCATCGGCCCGAAGACGAGGAACGCCAGCCGCGACGCGAACGAGAACTGCGAAAACGCCGCCGCGATGAACGCGTCCGCCTCCGAGCACACGTTCAGGCCGTACGCCAGGGCCATCATCGACCCCGTGGCCGCCACCGGCGTCTGCCCGAGGGCGACGAGCGCCGTGCGCGGAACGAAGGACTGAAACGCGGCCGCCAGGATCGACCCGACCAGCAGGTAGCCGCCGATGAGCATGAAGTCGTGGACGACGGCCTGGAGGACGCGGAGCAGGGCGGGCCCCTCGTGGGTGTGGGCGCCGCCGGCCGGCACGACCTTCGCTTCGTCCAGCGGGTGCCGCCGCGACCACCACTGCAGGGCCGCCCCCGTCGCCATCGCCACCGTCACGCCGACACCGACGCGGGCCACAGGCATGGCCAGCCACGTGTCCTGCCCCACGAATGCCGCGAACGTCGACGCGATGACCGTCGGGTTTACGATCGGCGCGGCCAGCAGGAACACCATGGCCATCTCGAGCGGCAGGCCTTTGCGGATCAGCCGCCGCACCAGCGGCACCACCCCGCACTCGCACACCGGGAACAAGAGGCCCGCGGCGGCGGCCAGCGCGAGCCGCGACCCCAGCCGCCTCGGCACGACGCTTGCCAGCCGCTCCGGCGCGACGAAGACCTCGACCGTGCCCGAGACGATGGCCCCGATCAGCACGAACGGGACCGCCTCCAGCAGGATGGCCATCATCACCTGGCCGAAGACCAGGGTCCGCGCCCCGGAGAAGAAGACCTCCAGGCGGTCGCGGACGAATCCCGCGACAATCCACGTCGGGACGGCGGCCACCAAGGCCACCAGGAGGCCGATTTTGATCTTGTCGGCCCGGCTGATTCCGCTGTAGACGCGCTCGGCCACGGGTCAAACGGTCTCCGGGTCGTGGGGCGCGGGAAGTCTATCGGCGCCGAGGCGCAGTGTCAATCCGGCCGTCCGCCCCAGGTTCGCGCCAGGCCGACCTCGAGCGGCACCACCTCGGCGTCGATGCCGGACGCCAGCGCCGCCAAGGCCTTCTCGCCCGTGCAGTGGCCGCCCGCCACCGTCCGGACGCCGGCCGCGTTGACGGCCGCCGTTGCCGCGTCGAGCGTGGCCGCGTCAGACCGCTTCAGGTGGAAGCCGCCGACGAGGACGGCCACCGGGTCGCCTCCCGTCAGGCCGCGAGCGTGGGCAAGCGTGTTCGGCAGGCCCCGGTGGCAACAGCCCGTCACGAGCACCCAGCCTTCGGGCGTATGGGCCAGCAGGAACAGTTCGTCGGTGAAGCGGTCCGGCTGCGGACGACCGTCCAGCTCCACAAGAAACCCCGCCTCGGTCGGCGAGGGCGGGCCGGGAATCGGGCCGCTCAGCAGCATTCCTTCCGGAAGGACGAGCGGGGCCTCGAGCGTCCGCCTCTCGGCTTCCGCGAGAGCCGCCCGGGCCGCTTTCGGCAGGCCGATCGCCTTCTTCAGCCCCAGGCGGCTGCCGTACCGCGGGGCGTCCGTCAGGGGGTGCAGGCAGACCGTCGCTTCGGGGGCTGCCGCGAGCGCGGCCGCCAGCCCGCCCGTGTGGTCGTAGTGGCCGTGGCTGAGCACGATGGTGCCGGCCTCGCCCAGACGCGCGTCGAGTGCGGCCGCGTTGTGGGCGAGGGTCTCCACCGTGGCCCCCGTGTCGAAGAGGACTGTCCCGCCCTCGCCCTCGAGGAGCGCCGCGAACCCGTGCTCGCTTCGCAGGCCCCGCCGCCGGCTCGTGTTCTCGACCAGGACCGTGAGGCGCAGTCGCTTGACGGGGACGTCCGACGGGGTCACGCTCATGGCCGGCCGCCCGTCACAGCGGACACTGGCCCGTTGAGCAGGCGGGTGTGTCGCATGGGGTGTCCCGGCCGCAGCAGGTCGCCCCGGTCGTGGGGTTCCCCTTCACGTGCCCGCGCGGGGCGCTCAGGGCCCGTTTCAGGGCCCCTTCGCCGCACGCGGGGCACGCCTCGGGGGCGCGGTCGGCGGCCCGGCGGAGAAAGACCTCCGTCCGGTGGCCGCATGCATCGCACACGTAATCAAAGGTCGGCATCGCAGTCCTCGCGCCTTGCTCGTCAGTGGTCACAGACATTGTCGCCGGTCGCCAGAGTCCCGGCCCGGTGCATCTCGACCAGGGCTTGGGGCGTCTCGGCCGGCGCGCCGACGACCACCTCGATGCCTTGCTGGCTGAACAGGCCTTGGGCTCGGCTGCCCATGCCACCGGCGATGATGATGTCGGCCTGCTGCTCCTTCAGCCACGCCGGCAGCACGCCCGGGGCGTGCGGCGGCGGCGTCACCAGTTCGGGCTCGGACACGCCCTCGTCGGTGGCGTCGACCAGGGCGAACTGGTCCGCGTGGCCGAAGTGCATGGCCAGGCGGCCGTCGGCAATCGGGATGGCGTAACGCACGGTTCCACTTCCTTTCGTCATCTCGCCGCCGGTCTCGGCGGCCGCATTCGCGTTGTCCGTCGTTTCTGTCGCGGCCGCGCCGGTCATCACGCGCGCCGCGAGCGTCATCAGGGCGTCGGCCGTCGGCCCGCCCTCGGCCAGGAAGGGCCCCAGCCGCCCCGCGTCGCACGCCGCCTGCAGCGCCGGGTCGAACGGGATTTCCGCCAGCAGCGGCACCCCCGTGGGGCGCTGGACGCCCTCGCGTGCGAAGAGCGACACCGTCTCGCCGCACGACGGGCACCGCACGGTCCCCATCGTTTCCACCAGGCCCAGCAGCCTGAGGCCCAGCTTGCCGCAGAACGTCACGGCCTTCCGGACGTCGGCCATGGCAACTTCCTGGGGCGTCGCGACCATGACGACCTCGGCCGTCGGCACGGTCTGGGCGATCGAGAGCGGCTCGTCGCCCGTGCCGGGCGGCATGTCGAGAACGAGCACGTCGAGGTCGCCCCAGTTGACGTCGCCCAGCAGCTGGTTGATGACGCTGATCTTCATCGGGCCGCGCCAGATGACGGCGTCGTCCCGCCCGGGCAGCATCATCCCGAGGCTGAGAACCTTGAGGTCCGGCCCCAGCTCGACCGGCTCCAGGCGCTTGCCGTCGCTTGCGGGCGCTTCGCCCGCCAGGCCCAGCAGCGTCGGCACGGACGGGCCGTGGAAGTCGATATCCAGCAGCCCCACGCGCCGTCCCTGGCGCGCCAGGCCCAACGCCAGCGACGCCGCCAGCGTACTCTTGCCCACGCCGCCCTTGCCGCTCATCACGGCGACGACGCGGCCCACGCGGGCGAGCGCCTCGTCCACCCGGGCCCGGCGGGCCTCGGGGCTGTCGTCGGCGGGCGCGCCCGCGCCGCCGGTGTGGTCGGTATCCGCCATCTACCAGTGTCCCTCCACGTTCGCGTCCTCGGCTTTCGTCAGCGACCCGACCTTGAAGGCCGCCACCGTGTCGGCCACGGTGCCGGCGGCCCCCAGATAGACCTCGATGTCGGCGGCTTCGAGCACGCGGAAGGCCTTCGGGCCGGCGTTGGCACACGCGACGCCTTCCGCCCCCGTCCGCATGATCGTCTGGGCCGCCTGCACCCCGGCCCCCTGGGCCGCCTGCTTGTTCTGCGTGTTCGAGACGGCGCTCACCTTCTCGCCGGTATCGGTATCGACCAGAACGAACCAGGCCGCCCGGCCCAGCCGCGGGTCGACCTTGGCGTCAAGGCCCTCGCCCGTCGCGGGAATGCACAGTTTCATGTCAGTCCTCCCTGGCGGCCGGCGCCTGGGCGCGGCCCGCCTTCTCGGTTCCGATGCGCTCGGCCCGCTCCAGTACGGCCGCACACGCGGCCCGCAAGGCCGTGGCCGCCGGCCCGTCCCCCGCCGACGGGATCCGCCCCGCCGCCAGGTCCTCCGGCACCTGCCGGTCGAACGGGACCTCGCCGATCACCTCGACGCCGCGCTCGCGGCACACCGACGCGATGTCGGCCGCCACCCCCGGCGCCAGGTCCGCCTTGTTCAGCATCACCACGGCCGGCACCTGGAACCAGGTGGCCAGGTCGAGCGCGCGGCCGAGGTCGTGCAGGCCGCTCTGCGTCGGCTCCGTCACGGCCACCGCCAGGTCGACGCCCGTGACGGCGGCGTTGACGGGGCAGCCCATGCCGGGGCTCGCGTCGATCAGGAGGCCCCCGGCCCCCGCGTCGCCGGCCTGCCGCTCCGCCAGCGACCGGACCAAGGTTACCAGTTTACCCGACGCCTCGCCTCCCGCCAAGAGGGCGCCTCGCGCGAGGCCCCCCCAGTCCGTCGTGCCGCAGTACGCCGTGCCGTCGACGCGCGGCCGGATGGCGACCGGCATCTCGTCGGTCCCCGCCAGGGGGCAGACGATGGCGCACAACCCGCAGCCCTCGCAGGCCAGCGGGTCGACGGTGGCGCGCGGCGTCAGGGCGATGGCGTCGAAGCGGCACGCTCCGGCACACACGCCGCACCCGCGGCACAGCGCCGGGTCGATCTCCGCCACGAAGCTGCCCACGAAGGCGACGCTCGTCTCCAGGCGCGGCGGGAGGAGCAGGTGAAGGTTGGCGGCATCGACGTCACAGTCGGCCGTCGTGTGGGCCTCCATGGCGGCCGCCAGCGACGCCGCCAGGCTTGTCTTCCCCGTGCCGCCCTTGCCGCTGATCACCGCAACCTGTACCAGGCCCTCCGGCCGCGCCTTCTCGGTGCACCGCTCGTTGTCGGGCGCCGCGTCCGGGTCGGCAAAGGCCGGCCCCGCCGCCGGGGCGGGCTCGCGACGGGCCAGGTCCAGCGTCCCGTCGTGGAGATCTGCCGCCAGCCGGTCGAACGTCTCGCGGTAGCGCGGCATGGCCTCGTAGGCCAAGTGCCCCTCGGCGTAGTGGCGCGCGAGTTCCGCGTCGTAGGGGATCTCCAGCACCACCGGCAGGCCGCGCTCCGCACAGAAGCCTCGCACGTCCGATCCGGCCAGGCCGGCCCGGTTCAGGATGACTGCATGGGGCACGCCGAAGTGGGCGGCCAGGTCGGCGGCCTTGCCGAGGTCCGAGAGGCCGAACGGCGTCGGCTCCGTTACCAGCAGGCACAGGTCGGCCCCCTTCAGGGCCTCTGCCACGGCGCAGCTCGCCCCGGGCGGACAGTCCCAAACCTGCGAGTCGGTGTCGGCGGGCGCGGCCTCCTTGACCTGGGCGATGACCGTGGCCGCCCGGACCTCGCCGGTGGCGAGTTCGCCGTCGGCGAACGGCGCCGCCCCGCCCCCGGGCACCGGCCACGTGCCGACGCGAACTGTGCCAAGAGGATGCTCAGCCCAGTCGAGGGCGCCTTTGGGGCAGGCCTCGATACAGGCCCCGCACGAGTGGCAGAGCTCGTTGAAGACGAGGACCCCCTTGGGGAGGGCGGCCATGGCGCCGAAGCGGCAGACGCGGGCGCACTCGCCGCACCCCACGCAGGCGTCGCTCGCCACGGGGACCTGGGCCATCGCCGGCCGCGTCGCGTCGATGCGGGGCTTCGTGAAAAGATGACCGTTGGCGCCCTCGACGTCCAGGTCGAGGCACGCCGCCCGGAGCGCGGCCGCCAGGTTCGTCGCGACCAGGGTCTTGCCCGTGCCGCCTTTACCGCTCGCGATAGCGATCTTCATGGGGTCACCGCGCCCGCGTCAAAGGCGCCCCGCACTGGGGGCACGTGCGCTGGGTACACGGCATGCCGCGCTGGTGGGGCACCGTGGCGCCGCACCGCGGGCAGACGCAGGCGCCGCCGGGTCCGGCCGCGAAGCCGCCCATGCGCCCGCGTCCGCCGCCTGCGCCCCCGTCTCCGCCGCGCCCCGTGCCGGGGCCTTGTCCTGTGGGTCCGGTTCCGTCTCCGCGAGGCATATCGCGCCTCCTTTCACGTCGTCAGGGTCAGGGTGCGAGGGGGAGCCATCGGGGGAGGATGCTCCCCCTCGCGGTCTTCAGCGGTGTCCGTCCTTGGAGTCGGTTCAGATTACTCGCCGTCCGCGTCGGCCTCGATCTGGTCGAGGCGGTCGCGGATCTCCTTCAGGGCCGCTTCCAGGTTGCGGGCCTGGGTCTGCAGGGCGTCGCGCTCCACCTCCGGCGGGGGCGCGTAGGCCGCGCCGTACGCCGGCGGATACGGCGCCGCATAGGCGCCGAACGCCGGGCCCCAGGCCGCGCCGCCGAGCCAGCCGCGGCCGAAGCCCCGGCCGCGCCCGCGGCCCCGCCCCATCCCCCGGCCGCCGCCGAAGCCCATGCCTCGGCCACCCACCGGGTTGGCGTACCCGGGCACGCCGTAGCCGGCGCAGTAGCCGGCGGCGCGCCCCGTCATCGGGCCCATCCCCATCGGGCCGGTTCCGTCTCCGCGTGGCATTGTGTGCCTCCTTCTATCCGAGACTCTCGTGCGTGTTGCGTCCGTTCGTGCTCAGCTGCCTCGCCCGCCGCGCCACCGCCGGCCGCCGCCGCGCCCGCGGCCCGTGCCCCGGCCGCCGCCGCGGCCCATGCCGGGCCCCCCGCCGGGCGGGGGCATGGCCGGGCCGCCCTCGATCCGCAGGGCCTGCCCCGTGACCAGCGCCGACGCCACCTTCTGCCTTGCCCGCGCCAGAATCCGACCCGCGGTCGCCCGCGAAACGTTCATCCGCTCGCCCGTCTCTTCCTGCGAGAGCCCCCCCATGTCCGCCAGGCGCAGGGCCTCCAGCTCGTCAAGCCCGAGGACCGTCTCCTGGAGCACCCGGAGCGGCACGCCCTGGGGCTTGTAGTAGACGACCCCGGGCCAGTGCCGGACCGTGCGTGGCAGGGGCGGGCGTGGCATCGTGTGCTGTCCTTGGCGTCGTGAGCCGCGTCAGGCGACGGGACCGCCCCGCCGTCTATTCTGAGCATATGCGCAAAATCGGCCCGCGTCAAGGCCTTTCTTGAAAGGAATGTGAAGAGGAGGCTGGAGGGCCATGTGGACGCCGGCAGCGGTCTCTACATGCCCCGAGCCGAAGCTCGGGGTCTCGTCATCCGTCGGCGTCCCGTTCGACCGCACGGCCCCGTTCCAGACCATGGCCGGAGTTCAGTCCGAGAACCCCATCACCTTCACCTCGCCTGCCGGGCCGTCCGGCCGTGCGAGGAAGAGCCCCAGCCGCTTGTCGCCGATCAGCACCATCAGAGCGGCGCCGTGGCGCGGCTTCAGGTGGTCGCGGAAGAACGCCTGGTCCACCGGCCGGGTCAACTCGTCCGGGTGCAGGTACCGGATGCGGGCGGGGTTCAGCGTGAAGGTCTCGCCGCGGCAGTCGGCGGCCAGTTCGGCCAGGGCGGCGTCCAGCGCCGCCCGGTCGGGCAGGACCTTCTTGCCGTCGAAGTCGAAGGGGGCCGCCGTCATGGCCTGGAGCCGCGCCAGGTCCGCCGTCGTCAGGGCCTCCAGGAACGCCGCCACCAGCGCGTGGTGCTCGAAGCGGCCTTCGAGGGCGACGTCGCGGCTGAACATGAGCGGCCCCGTGTACCGCCATGCCCGCATCACGCCGAAACCGCACCCGAGCAGCGACGGGATGGCGGGCTGCACGTCGGCGGCCAGTTCGCGCGGAAACGGTTTCGCGGCCGACCGCAGCACCTCGCCGCGCTCGCGGCCCGAGTTGGGCTGGTTCGGCGCATTGGCCAGGTCCCGGAAGGGCTCGCCGACAAGGTCCAGCCCCATGGGCAGGATCGTCACGAGGTCCACGACGCCGCGCCCGCCCCCGAGGTTGCTCAGCTTCAGTGGGTAGAACAGGCGGTCGGACCGGAAGGTGTAGGCGACCGGCTCGACCGCCTGGGCCCGCGGGCCGACGTGGATGGTGTCCACCGCGAAGAACCGGAGCCCTCGGTTCAGGCAGTCGGCCACGTGGGCCCGGAGGGCGTCGCCGAGCGCGGGCTGCCCGAGGTCCTGCTCCTTGAAGAAGTCCCGGGCCCACTGGGCGAAGGCCTCTGGGCTCATTATCTCGACCACGGTCACGCTCAGGACGGGGACCTCCCCGGCGGCGGCGAACCGGACGTCGCGGGCCTCGGGCGAGCCGGTTGTGGCCGCGGGCGCCTCGTACCGGAGACCGAGCTTCGTCGCGAGGGCCTGGAGCCGCGAGACCGCGGCCTTGTGACCGCGGTCGATCTGCGGCCGGGCGGGCAGGGGGAGAAACTGGACCAGCGTCATCGGCCGGTTCGCCCGGACGCGGGTCTGGAGCAGGAGGACCTCGGTTTCGCCGTCCCAGGCGAGCAGGGCCGTCTGCGTCGGCTCCGCGATCCGCACGGTCCCAGCGGGGGCGATTGGCCCGCGCCCGGCGCGCACGGGAAGCGCGAACGCCGTGAGCAGGACGGCCGCGGCCAAAGCCTGGTGTCGCATCATGTTCTCCTCGCTCAGGCCCGGTGAGCCCCCCTCGGAGTCTAGGCCGCCGCCCGCGCCCCCGCAACCGAACGGTTGACACGGTCGGCCGACCCGCTAGGCTTGGACGGGCCGGGCGGCCGCCGGTTTCGGCCGAAGGAGCCCCCCGATGTACGCCATCAAGCCGAAGGCCGTCTTCGCCCACGAGCGGGTCACCAGGAACCCGCGGGCCGTCGAGCGGATGGAGCGGATGCTCGCCGCCCTCGGCATCGCCCGGGCCGACGTGCCGACCGTCACGCTCGACGACCTGCCGACCATCGTCGACGCCGCCGGTATCACGGAGGCCCAGGCCGCGGAGGGCGTCCTCGCCGCCGGCCACGGCCGCGTCCGCCAGGGCGAGTGCCGCGCCGCCCATGACCCCGTCCTTGTCTTCAACACGTTTGTCTGGGACGAGGCGGATCGGGGGTCGCCGCCCGAGGGCCTGCGGAACCCGCACGCGGTGCGCCTGGCCCGGGCCCTGGCCGGCGTCGGCCGCGATTTTGCGTACAGCCGCCGCGACATCTACCGCCCGGCCGACACACACCTGGTGTGCCAAGGCGGCTGGGGCATCCACACCCTCGGCGGCTGCGTCCACAAGTGCGACTACTGCGGCCAGGGATTTCTCGTCAACATTCTGCTGGACCTGGAGGCGTTCGCGGACGACCTGCGGCGGATGTTCGTCGAGCGGCCGGAGCAGAAGCTCTACCGCTACGACCTGTACTCCGACGTCCTCTGCTTCGAGCCCGAGTACGGCGCCTCCGAGGTCCTTGGCCGCGCCTTCGACGAGACCGACGACAAGTACCTCCTGCTCTACACCCGGAGCGACAACGTCGGGTACCTGGCGGACCTGCCGTACCGGACGCACACCCTGGCCAACTGGACCCTCTCGATGGACACCGTGTGCCGGACCATCGAGCGCGACTCGCCGCCCCTGGCCGCCCGGATCGACGCGATGCGGTTCTGCCAGGACCACGGGTACGTCGTCCGGGCGGGGTTCTCGCCGATCATCCCGGTGCGCGGGTGGCGGGAGGAAACCACGGCCATGCTGGAGCAGCTGTTCGCGACGGTGCGGCCGGAGGTGCTCCGCGGCTGGGTCCTCGCCATGATGGACGCCGAGGAGTTCGAGCGCATCTTCGACACCGAGGCGATGGACCCGGCGTACATGCGGCGGATGCGGGAAGAGGCCGACGCCCTGCGCGGCAAGCACATCGCCCCGTTCCCGCTGGACGTGCGGGAGGAGATCTACGCCTACACCCTCGACGAGGTTCGCCGCCTCAGCCCCGAGACGCCGTTCGCGATCTGCACCGAGGACCCGCGGCCGTGGGAGACGTTGAAGGACAAGCTCTTGATGCGCCCCGACGCCATGTTCTGCTGCTGCGGAGCCCTCAGCGTCCCGGGCGGTTGGACGGGACCGCGCGTGTGATGTCTCGGCCGCTGCGGTTCAGTGATGGAACAGCCGCAGGCCCGAGAAGACCATCGTCATGCCGTACTCGTCGCAGGCGGCAATGACCTCGTCGTCGCGCAGCGAGTGGCCGGGCTGGACGACCGTCCGCACGCCGCTCCGGGCCGCCCGGTCGATCGAGTCCCGGAACGGGAAGTAGGCGTCGCTCGCGAGCGTCACGTCCGTCAGGCGCTGGAGCCACGCCCGCCGCTCGTCGGGCGTGAGCGGCTCGGGCGCCGGGTCGAAGGCCTCGCGCCACGCCTGTTGCTCGCGGTCGGTCGCCTCGGCCAGCAGGTACAGGTCGATGGCGTTATTCATCTCGGCCCGGGAGAGGCCCTCGCGGAACGTCGTCTCCAGCACCCGCGGGTGCTGCCGCAGCCACCACGTGTCGGCCTTCCCGGCCGCCAGGCGCGTGCAGTGGACCCGGGACTGCTGCCCCGCGCCGATGCCGATGGCCTGGCCGCGGGCGCACAGGGCGACCGAGTTCGACTGGGTGTACTTGAGGGTGATCTGGCCGACCAGCAAGTCGCGGATCGCGCCCTCGGTGAGTTCGGCGTTCTTCGTGACGACCTCGCGGTACGTCTCCGGGCCGGGGACGGCGGCGTTGCGGTCTTGCTCCAGGCGGAGGCCGAAGACCTCGCGGGCCTCCGTGGCGGGCGGCGCGTAGTCCGGGTCGATCCGCAGCACCAGGTACTTGCCGCCCTTTTTCTCCCGGAGCACGCTGAGGGCCGCCTCGTCGTACGCCGGGGCGATGCAGCCGTCGCTGACCTCGCGCTTCAGCAGCGCTGCCGCCGACGCATCCACCGGGTCGCTGAAGGCCGCGAAGTCGCCGAAGCTGGACATGCGGTCGGCCCCGCGAGCCCGGGCGTAAGCCACCGCCAAGGGCGACAGGTCCGGCATGTCCGCGACGAACAGTGCCCGGGCCTCGTCCTCGGACAGGGGAAACGTGACGGCCGCCCCCGCCGGGCTCACGTGCTTGAACGACGCCGCGGCCGGCAGGTCGAGCGCCGCCCGCAGGTCCCGCACGAGGGCCCAGGCGTTCAGGGCGTCGAGCATGTTGATGAACCCGGGGGCGCCCGAGAGCACCTCGACCGGCAGGGCCCCGCCGGGGGCGACGAGGCGGGCCGTCTTCTGGTGCGGGTTCATGCCGTAGCGAAGGGGCAGGGCGTCGGCCATGGCGTCGGGCCTCCGGGCGTCGGGTGCGGGTTGTCCGGGAGGGCAGGGCGGAGCGCCGGCTACGAGCGCTTCTCCTGCGGTACGTACTCGGGGAGCTGCTTCTCGGCGAAGATCGGCTCGAACCGCGTGAACCGCTGCCGCCCGTCCACCAGTGGCACGCTCACCCAGTCCTCGCCGATCAGCGGCCGCGCGTACGCGACGAACCCGTCGGTCACGTCGGTCCCGCCCTCGGCGATCCATTCGCCCGGGAAGGTCCGCTCGGAGTTGGCCATCGCCTCCAGCGGCACCTTGTCGTAGCGGACGCGGTAGACGGCGCCGGGCTCGCGGAGGAGGGTGGCCATCCAGCCGGAGCCCTCTTCGGCGGCAATGTGGGCCGCCTGGCACCCCACCTTGTAGGCCTCGTCCAGGTCCACCGTCGAGGCGTAGATGATGCTGTCCCGCTGGTCCGTCCCCGGCACGTTGCCGCGCGCCGACCCCGGCACGGGCAGGCCCTGGTCGTTCAGGTGGTTGACGAGGGTCTGGGCGACGGTGGTGCCGGAGGCGGAGAACTGGATGTGGCCGAAGCTGTCGCGCCGGGCGCCGACGTCGCCGACGTCGAAGCCCTCGCTGACGATGACGATGCACCGGCCGCTCGCCCGCAGGCAGTCGGCCACGTGGTCGGTCATCTGCTCCAGGCTGACGCCCGACTCGGCCAGGTAGATCTGCAGGGGCAACTCGCGGTCCGGGTCCGCCAGCCGCGCCGCCGCCGGAATGAAGCCGATCTTGCGGCCCATCGCCTGGAGCACCAGGACAGGGTCGGCCGGGCAGGAGCCGGCGTTCTCCTCGTTGGCGTTCTGGACGATGTGGGCCCAGTACCGGGCAACGCTGCCGTACCCCGGCGTGTGGTCGATCAGCTTGAACGCGGAGTCGCCGACGTCGTTGTCGATGGTCTTCGGGACGCCCGTGGCCACGAGCGGCAGGCCCTGGTCGGCCGCCAGCTGCGCGATCTTGTGGGCCGTGTCCATCGAATCGTTGCCGCCCGTGTAGAAGAAGTACCCCACGTCGTGGGCCTTCAGGACGTCGACCACACGCTGGAAGTCCTCCTCCTGGTGGCCCTTGAGCTTGTAGCGGCAGGTGCCGATGGCACCGGCGGCGGGGGTGGTGCGCAGGAGGGCGATCTCGTCCGGCTCCTGGGCCGAGAGGTCCAGCAACTCCTCCTTCAGCACCCCCTCGATGCCGTGCCAGGCGGCATAGACGGTGCCGAACGTCTCCGGCCGCGCCAGGCACGTCTCCACCACGCCGCGGATCGAGTTGTTGATCACGGGGCTAGGCCCGCCCGACTGGGCGACGATCACGTTCTTCGGGTCAGCCATGGGTTCTCCTCATCAGGTGCGGGGGCGGCCCGCCGGGGCCGCGCGTTCACTCGGTCGCGGGGTCCAACTCGCGCCTCAGACGGTGCAGCACCTCGCCCGCGTGGTGGACCACCAGGATGCCCTCGTCCTCGCGGCCCTCCCACGCGTCGATCCGGATGGACGCCGGGTCACGGTAGCCGAGGTTGATGCGCCGGCAGCGCTCTTCGGGGATGCCTGTGGCGAGGGTGACGTTGACGCGCGGCGTCTCGACGCCGTTGCAGTACGTGCCAAGGCCCTTGACGTGGGTTGAGTGGGCCATCACCCCGCCCGGCACGTCCGCGAACTTGTCCATCTGCTCCCGGAAATAGTCGAGGCAGTGGTACCCGATCCGGTCCAGGAAGCGGCCGTGCGTGTACGAGACCTCGTCGATGTGCGGGGCGTAGATGATCAGCTCGCCTCCGTCGGCGACGATCGGCTCCAGCTTGTACATGACCTTGCCGGCGGTCCAGATGTCGTCGTACATCTCCGGCGCCAGGCCCAGCACCGTCTTGTAGGTCCGATCGACGTACGCGATGTGCGTCCGGGCCGCCAGGTCGGCCGCCTTCGACCACGCTTCCCGCGGGTCGCCGATCCAGAGGCCCTTGAGGCCCTCGCTGGTGACGACCATGTCGAAGTTCGTAACGGGCGGCGCGATGAACTCGGCCGCCCGGTTGATCACGTCCCGCACGACCGTCTTCTTGACGCCGTTGATCTTCCAGTTGGTGACCAGCGCCCCGAGCCAGTGGAAGAAGTTGATGATCTCCGCCCCCGCGATGCCGGGGAAGAAGTACTTGTACCCGCCGGAGAAGCCGACCACCTCGTGCGGGAAGGTCGGCCCGACGATCATCAGGTGGTCGTAGTCGAGGATCAGCCTGTTGACCTCGATGGGCACCTCGCGGGCATACCGGCCGCCCGACAGGCGGTCCATCTCGTCGGCCGAGAGCGTGCCGATGACCGCCAGCGCGTCGGGATCGTCCCAGGCGTGGTTGTAGATTTCGACGTCGCCGTACACGCCGTGCCGGTCCTCGGCCGTCATGTCCAGGTGCTTCAGGATCCGGGCCTCGTCCATCGCCATGTGGGTGCCGAGGGCGATCAGGAAGTCGAGCTTCCGCACCCGTCCGAGCAGCCGGTCCGCGATGGCCCGGAACATCAGCCCCACCGGCCCGGTCCGCGTCGAGTCCGGAATCAGCACCAGCACCCGCTTGGCGTCGAGGTCCAGCCCGCCCAGGGCCTCGCCCACGAGCGCCCGCACCTGGTCCGATGGCAGCAGCCCTTCCTTGTGGCCGCGTCCTATGACCACCGGCACGTCCTTTCGTCAGGGGTTCTCGACGGGGAAGTCCAGGGCCGCGAGCAGCGTCCGCGCCGCGGGCGCGTCGGCCTCCAGCACCGCCGTCGTCTCGGGGAACTCGCGCCGCACGGGGTACCGTTTCCGGAGCGCTGTGAAGAAGGCCCGGCGCTCGGTCGCGCTCCCGGCCTCCGCCACCGTCCGCAGCCGCGCGTCGTCCGCCCGGATATCATAGGCCGCCCGCACCGCCTGCCGCAAGGCTTCCTGGGGCGCGAGGTCCGCCGCGATGGCGACGCGTGGCCGGCCGGGGGGCGGCATCAGGGGCGCCGGGTCCCAAGCCCGCTCCATGCCGAAATGGCGGCACAGGGCCGCCAGGCACATCCGCGTGCCGCCGACCTTGCCATCGGTGCTGTAGCCGGCGATGTGCGGTGTGGCGAGGGCCGCGAGCCTCAGCGCCCCGAGGTCGATCTCCGGCTCGCCCTCCCAGACGTCCAGCACCGCGGCCGCCAGATGCCCCCCCGCGAGCGCCGCCTTCAGCGCGTCGGTGTCGACGACCGCGCCGCGGGAGGTGTTGAGGAGCGTCGCCTCCGGCCGCAGCCGCCCGAAGAAGGCCGCGTCCGCCAGGTGATACGTCGCGTCCGGCCCCTCGCGCGTCAGCGGCACGTGGAGCGTCACGACGTCGGCCTCGGCCAGCACCGCCTCCCGCGGCACGAAGAGCGGGTCGCCCGTCTCCCGCTGAAGCGGCGGGTCGTTCCGCAGCACCCGCATGCCCAGGGCTTCGGCGAACCGGGCCACCTTTGTGCCCACGTTCCCGACGCCCACCACGCCCAGCGTCCGCCCGGCCAGGGCGTAGCCCCCCGCGGCCGCCAGCTCCAGAAGCGCCGCCACCACGTACTCCGCGACGCTCCGGGCGTTCGACCCCGCGGCGCTCGCGAACCCGATCCCCGCGCCCGCGAGGTACGCCTGGTCGATATGATCGACGCCGATGGTGGCCGTGGCGACGAACCGGACGGCACTGCCCCCCAGGAGCGCCGGCCCCACCTTCGTCACGCTGCGGACGAGCAGGGCGTCGGCGTCGCGCACGGTGTCGGGGGTGAGGGCGTCGGCGGGCAGGGCCACGACCTCGCCCAGCGGGCCGAACGCGTCGCCCAACAGGGGGATGTTCTCGTCGGCGACGATTTTCACGGCAGCGTTCTCGCGGCGTCAAAGCGAAGCGCGGCGACCCGGGGTCGGGCCGCCGCGCGGTCATGTCGGAGTGCCGGTGCGGCCGGCCGCAGCGCGGCTCAGACCTTCAGCCACTCGGTGTGGTACGACCCGTCCTTGTCCGTCCGCTCGTAGGTGTGGGCTCCGAAGTAGTCCCGCTGCGCCTGCGTCAGGTTCTGCGGGAGGCGGGCCGTCCGGTACGAGTCGATGTACCCCAGCGACGACGACAGGCCCAGCACCGGGATGCCGCAGTCCTGCGCCCAGCAGAGGACCTTCCGCAGCTGGTTCGTCTTGCCGTTGATGATCTCGGCGAAGAACGGGGTCACCATCAGGTTCGCCAGCTCCGGGTTCGCCCGGTACGCCTCGGTGATCGGGTCGAGCAGCTTCGACCGGATGATGCAGCCGCCCTTCCAGATGCGGGCGATCTCCGGGAACTTCAGGTCGTAGTCGTACTCCTTCGACGCCTCGCGCATCAGGCCGAAGCCCTGCGCGTAGCTCGTCACCACCGCCACGTACAGCGCGTCCCGAAGGGCCTGGACCATCTCGGTCTTGTCGGCCTTGCAGTCGCACCCGCAGGCGCAGTGCTTGCCGTCCGGACCGGCCAGGACGCTCTCGGCCGCGACGCGCTCGTCCTTGAAGGCCGAGAGGATGCGGCCCTCGACGGCCATGTCGATGGTCGGGCACGCCACGCCCAGGTCCAGGGCCATGGCGAAGACCATGACCTCCACCGTCTCGGC
>CAYNLG010000032.1:0-37615 GCA_964397995.1 uncultured Anaerolineales bacterium | reverse complement strand
GCCCGGCCGCCCGGCGTCGTCTCGGGGTTGCCGAACATGACGCCGATCTTCATGCGGATCTGGTTGAGGAAGACGACGCAGGTGCGGCTCTTGGAGATGGAGCCGGTGAGCTTGCGGAGGGCCTGGCTCATGAGGCGGGCCTGAAGGCCGACGTGCTGGTCGCCCATCTCGCCTTCGATCTCGGCCCGGGGGACGAGGGCGGCCACGGAGTCGACGACGATGATGTCGACGGCGCCGGAGCGGACAAGCAGGTCGCAGATTTCCATGGCCTGTTCGCCGGTGTCGGGTTGGCTGATGAGCAGGGACTCGAGGTCGACGCCGATGCGCTTGGCCCACGTCGGGTCGAAGGCGTGTTCGGCGTCGATGAAGGCCGCCACGCCGCCCAGCTGCTGGGCCCGGGCGATGATCGACAGGGCCAGCGTCGTCTTGCCGGAGGCCTCGGGCCCGTAGAACTCGGCCACGCGTCCGCGCGGCAAACCCTTGCCGCCCAAGGCGATGTCGAGGCTGAAGCTGCCGGTCGGGATGCAGGGGACGGCGACCTGCTGGTCGGGGCTGAGGGTCATCAGCGCCCCTTTGCCGTACTGCTTCTCGATCTGGCTGACGACGCGGTCCAGGGTGGCCTGGCGGGCACCGGCGTCCTCGATGTGGGCGGAGGCGGTCTTGGGCTGCCCTTTCCGTTTCTTCGCCATCGCAAGGCTCCTTCTCTGCTGAGTCGGGTCCCGTGCCCCGCGTTGGAAACGGCCGCGACCCGCGCCGCGACCGGCCGGGAAGTGTCCCACAGGCGGCCCCGAATGGCAAGCCGAATGTGGCTGCGCTTGATTTCGCCGGCGGGGGGCCTATCCTTGGGGGCTGCCCCTGATTCGAACCGGACGCCCCTGCCAAAGGAGCCCCCCGTGCCGCAATCGCTGCTCGTCGTTGGATCCGTCGCGTTCGATACCGTCCGCACGCCGCACGGCGAGGCCGCCGACGTCCTCGGCGGCTCGGCCGTCTATTTCTCCGTGGCCGCCTCGTTCTACGCCCCGGTCCGCCTGGTGGGGGTGGTGGGCGAGGACTTCCCGGCGGCGTACCGCGAGGTGCTCGAGCGGCGGCCGATCGACTGCGCGGGCCTGCAGTGCGTCGAGGGCGGCAAGACGTTCCGCTGGACCGGCTCCTACGCCGGGGCCATGAACGAGGCCGTCACCGACGCCGTCGAGCTCAACGTTTTCGGCGACTTCAAGCCCGCCATCCCCGAGGCGTTCCGCCAGACCGACCTCGTCTTCCTCGCCAACGGCAGCCCGACCACGCAGATGGCCGTCCTCGACCAGGTGGCCGAGCCGGTCCTGACGGTGGCCGACACGATGAACCTCTGGATCGAGACCACGCGCGACGACCTGATGGCCCTGCTCAAGCGGATCGACGGTCTCGTCCTGAACGACGGCGAGGCCGTCATGCTGACCGACCAGGTGAACCTGATCCGGGCCGGGCGGCGGGTGCTGGAGTGGGGACCGGCGTTCGCCATCATCAAGAAGGGCGAGCACGGGGCCCTGCTTATCACGGCCGACGAGGCCGTTGCCCTGCCCGCCTATCCCGCCGACGCCGTCCGCGACCCCACCGGCGCGGGCGACTCCTTCGCCGGCGGCCTGATGGGCTACTTGGCCGGCCAGGACGCCTACGACCCGGGCCAGCTCAAGGCGGCCATGGCATGCGGCACCGTGACCGCGAGCTTCAACATTGAGGATTTCAGCCTGCGCCGCTTCGAGGCCGTCGCCCGCGGCGACCTCGACGGGCGCCTGGAGACGTACCGCAAGATGCTGGCGGTGTAAGGGGGGCCAGGAGATGCGCAAGATGCGGACGTTTGTGGCCATCGAGTTGCCGGCGTCCGTGCGGCGGCACTTGGGGGACGTGCAGCAGCGGCTGAAGGCCGCCGGGGCCGACGTGCGGTGGGTCGCGCCGGACCGCATGCACCTGACGCTCGTCTTCCTCGGCGACGTGCCCGCGACGGAGATCACGGAGGTGGCGGCCGCCGTCGAGCAGGCCTCTGCGGGCGTCGAGCCGGTCGCCCTGCAGGCGGCGGGGTGCGGCACCTTCCCGCCGCGCGGCCGGCCGCGCGTCGTCTGGGCCGGCATCGCCGACCCGACCGGCGCCCTCGCGGCCCTCCAGAAGGCTGTCGCCGACGCCGCCGCCCCCTTCGCCGAGAAGGTCGACCGCCGCGCCTATCACCCGCACCTGACCCTAGGCCGTGTGCGCGGTGGCAAGGGCCTCGACCGCCTGGCCGACGCCGTCGGCGAGTTGGCCGACGTCGCCGGCCCGGGCTTCGAGGCCGACGAGGTGATCGTCTTCCGGAGCGACCTCGGCCCCGGCGGGCCGACGTACACGCGGCTGGCTCACGCCGATCTGGTCGGCGAGGTCTGAGCGGCGCGCCGGCCCCTTGCCCGGCGCGCGCGGTCCCCTTACACTCAGGCGGTGCCGCTTACGGAGCCGCCCGGGAGGAGTCCCCAGCCGATGGCCGAGGCCGAACGCGTCGAACGCCTGCTCGCGCGGCCCGAGGTCCAGCGCCTGTTCCGCTGGATGACGGCCAAACGGCCGGGCGGACGAAGCTGGCTCGAACGCTTCTTCGAGGGATACGCCGCGGGAACGCTCCGGTGGTGGCAGTGGGAGTTCGCCCTGCCGGCGCTGCTGACCGAGTACGTCCGCCGCAAGGTCGGGGCGAGCCGCGACCTCATCGCCGGTCGCGTCCTCGGCAACCCGGCGACGCGGCACGGGCTGGTGGCGACGGTCCGCAGCGTCGGGCACCTCGGCCTCACCTTGCCGCAACGCTTCGTCGCGCCGCTGATGGTGGTCTGGAACTTCACGCAGGCCTGCAACCTCCAGTGCCGCCACTGTTACCAGGACGCCGGCCGCCGGGCGCCCGACGAGCTCACACTCGACGAGCAGAAGCGGATCGTCGACCTGCTGGCGGCGCGGAACGTGGCGATGATCGCCTTCTCGGGCGGCGAGCCGACGATGAGCCCGACGTTCCTCGAGGTCGCCCGCTATGCCGCCGACCGCGGCCTGCACCTGACGGTCGCCACCAACGGAACGCTCCTCACGCCGGAGCAGGTCCGGGCCATGGTCGACGCGGGCATCCGCTACGCCGAGATCAGCCTCGACTCGGTCGACCCCGCCCGCCACGACCGGTTCCGCGGGGCGAGCGGGTACTGGGAGGCGGCGGTGCGCGGCATCCGGAACGTGATCGCCGACCCGGACATCAAGTGCGGCGTGGCGATGACCGTGACGCGGTGGAACCTGGACGAGATGGAGGCGATGCTCGCATGGTGCATCGCCGAGGGCGCCGACACCTTCTACGCCTTCAACTTCATCCCGACCGGGCGGGCAACCGGCATCCTCGACGCCGACCTCTCGCCCGCCCAGCGCGAACGCATGCTCGCCACGCTCCAGCGATACCTCCTCGACGGCCGCATCAGCATCATGTCCAGCGCCCCCCAGTACGGCCGCGCCTGCCTCGAGCTCGGCGACCCCGACAGCCCGGTCAACACGGGCCACTACGGCTACGGGGGTGGACGGATGACGCGCCTCCTCGCCCGGTACGTCGGTGGCTGCGGGGCCGGCCGCTGCTACATGGCCGTCCAGCCGAACGGCGACGTGACGCCCTGCGTCTTCATGCCCATCACCGTCGGCACCCTTCGCCGCGACCCCTTCGAGCGGGTCTGGAATCACCCCGTCATGGAGCAGCTCCGCGACCGGGACGACCGGTCCGGCCACTGCCTCTCCTGCGACTACAAGTACCACTGTGGCGGCTGCCGCGCCCGCGCCTACGGCTACTTCGGCGACCTGACCCGGGCCGACCCGGGGTGCAAGTTCAACCAGGCCGCCTGGGATGAACTGGCGGCCACGGCGGCGGCCGCGAGCGCGGCACCGACGGCGGCCGGGTAGCCCCCCCCCGGGGGGGCCTCCTGACAGGTTTTCGTTGACCCGACGGGCCGTCCGCGATAGCGTGAAGACTTGCCCGATGTGCCGCATGGCAAGGGGCCGCCTGCGCGGCCCCGTCCGGGGAAGGAGCCGCTCATGGGTCGGATGGCAGCCAAGATGGTCCTGGTGACGATGGCGGCCGGGCTGGCGCTGGGGCCGGTCGTGGCCCTCGCCCAGTTCGGCACGACCGCCGCCCCCGTCGCCCCCGAGTTCCCCTACCGGGGACGGATCAACGCCGACCTGGTCAACATCCGGTGCGGCCCGGGCCTGTACTATTACCCGCTGGTGGCCCTGGAAGAGGGCACGCCGGTCACGGTCTACGGCACGGTCCGCGGGTGGCTGGCCATCAACCCGCCGGCCGGCGTTTTCGGTCTCGTCCGCCACACCGACGTCACCGTCGACGCCGCCGGCCAAGCGGCCACGGTCTCGGCGCCCGAGGCACGGGTCTACGCGTCGAGCCCGTCGGCGGAGCGTGGGTGGTGCGTCATGGCCGTCGTGAAGCAGGGCGACACGCTCGCGCTGAGCGGCCCGCCGCAGGGCGACCTGCTCCGCGTCGGGCCGCCTGAGGGCTCCCGGGCCTACGTCGTCGCCCAGTACGTGAGCCGCGCCGGCGGCACCCCGCCTTCGACCGGCGGCGAGCCCCCCCCCACCGGCACGGACGTCCGCATCATCGATCAGCCGCCGCCCGAACGCATCGAGGTCGAGGTCGACGTCCCCGACCTGAAGCAGACGTTCAAGGCGTTCCGCGCGACGGACGCGGCCATGGTCGAGGAACTGGCCAAGCCGCTCGACCAGCGGGACTACGACGCCCTCATCGCCCGGTACCAGACGATCGCCGACGCGACCGACAAGCGGTACGTGACCGACACCGTCGCGAGCCGCATCGCACAGCTGGAGAGCATGGCGGACCAGAAGGAGGAGTACCTCTCGACCCGCGAGATCCGCGACCGGCTCGAGGAGAGCCTGGCGGCCATCCGGTCCGCCCAGGCCGGGGGCGAAGAAGCAACTGAGACCGGCGATCTCGCGCCACCGGCGTTCGCCGCCACCGGCGTCGTTGCGCGCCTGGAGAGCCTCGAAGGCGTCGACCACCCGGTGAGGTTCAAGCTGCTCGATCGCCAGGGCCGCATCGTCGTCGTCCTGCGGAGCGACGCGTACGACCTGGACCAGTATCTCGGCAAGGCGGTCGGGGTGCGCGGCCCGAAGTCGTACCGGAAGGAATGGGGCGTCCACGAGGTGGCCGTCGACGACCTGGAGGTGCTGGAGTAGGCCGTCACCCTCACGGGCTGCCGGGGCGGCACCGTCGTTACGACGGGCGGACCCACCGCATCAGCCGGCCCAGCAGGCCGCGCGACGCCAGGCTGGCCGTTCCGAAGACGCCGATCCAGAAGACGGCGCTCATGCGCTCGCTGAAGCCCCCCGCGCCGACGCGCTGCCGGGGAATCCAGCGGACCTTGTCCGGGTTCGCGAGCCCCCACTCGATGAAGCGGCTGGTCTCGCGGATCATCTGTCGTCGGCGATCGTCGTAGAGAAGCATGATCAGGGCATTCTACGCGCGCGGGCCCCGGCTGTCACCCGCGAATACGCGGAAAGGGGGGCCTAGACGACGCGGCGGCGGACTTCGCCGTACGGGAAGTGCAGGCCCGGGCACTCGGTCGGCTTCAGTTGCCCGTGCCCGCGCACGCGGCTCCACGGGATGCCGTACCGGGCCATCAGGTACCGGACGAGGACCCCGGTCGAATCGAGCTGCCGCCGCGTCGGCAGCCCCTTGCTGAAGTTGCCCACCAGGCAGACGCCGATGCCCTGGTCGTTGTACTCCGGATGGCCGGCCACCTTGCAGTGGGCGCCGTGCTTCTGCTTGGGCCACCGCGAGCCGACCTGGACGAGGCCGTCGGGCGCCCCGCGGCCGTTGCCGATGACGAAATGGTAGCCCAACTCGTCCCAGCCGCGCTGCCGGTGGATGCGGTCGAACTCGGCGGCCGAGCCGTGCGTGGTCGCGCTGTGGTGCAGGACGATATACCGCCAGCGGCGCTCCGAGCCGGGCGGCTGCCAGGCAGCCATGCTGACGGGCGCGGATGCGGCAGGCGGCGACGGGGGGCGCGACGGCGGCCGGGCGGGGGCCTTGAGCAAGTGCGGGCGGCCGTGGCGCGGCGGGCCGAACACCGGCGGCGCGGGGTCCCGGATCAGCCCCGCCTTGCGGTCGCCGCACCCGATCAGCACCGCCCCGCCCACCAGGGGCACCGCCCCGCGGGCCAGGCGCTCAAAGAAAGTCCGCCGGTCCATCGTCGCTCTCGCTCCAATCGTGCGGCCGCCGGGGCCGGCGCGCGGGCCGTCCCCTTGGGTCATCGGTCCCCAAGGGCTGCCGTCTCCAGTTTTCCCGCGGGGGCCGCGCCGGCCTCTTCCAGGACGACGCTCGTCACGTCCACACGGTAACCCGCGAAGCCGCCCGGCTCAACCCGGAACGTGAGGTCGGTCTCGGGGCGGAGCCGGGCCACGTCCACCGGCACCATGACCGTGCGGTTGGCACACTCCAGCGTGACGGCGGGCGGCAGCGGGAACGCGGTCCCGCCGACCGTCACCGTCCCTTCGCCGCGCATCACGTCCTCGAGCACCAGGCGCAACCACGCGCGGCGGGCCACGGCCAGGCGCGCCGGGTCGAGACGGACCGTCGTCCGCAGCGGCGCGTCCGGCGTGACTTCCTGGAGAAGGTCCGGCGCGAACGCCTGGTGCCGCCGCACCTCGGCGGCCGCCGGCGGGGGGCCGTCGAGTTCGATCGCGGCCGCCCAGACGGACTTGGCGGGAATCGTGACCGTCACGTCGTGGGCGTCGCCCGCGGCGTCGAGGGGCTCGCGCGCCAGGCGGAAGGCGAACGTCGCGTCGTCCCGCGGGATGGTCAGGGCCTCGCCGCCGGCCAGGGTCATGCCCGCCGGGGCACGCAGGGTAACGCGGGCCTCGCGCGGCATCGGGTGCTCGTTATAGAGGACGGTGACAAGCCGCCGCCCGCCTTGGGGGGGCATGGCGTCGGGGTCGGTCCCGTCGAGGCTCGCGACGCACCAGAGGTCCGGGTCGGGGCACTCGGCCAGGATGAGCCGCCCGCGGAGGTCGCGAAGCAGGCCGTAGGCGACGGGCATCGCCTCGGGGTCCTGGCTCCGCCACGTCAGGAGCGTCCGGCTGCGCAGCTTGTCGGGCGATTCCTTCACGTGGTAGACGATGTCGCGGACGTTGTAGAGGGCCTTGCGGTACTGGGTGAGGTTGGCGGCCTTCTCGTCGGTATCGACGCGGCCGTGGACGGGGATGCGCGTGAGGTCGCCCGTCTCGGTGTTGTAGGAATAGAGCCACTTGCCGGCGCGGGTGACGCCGTAGGCCGCCAGGACCTCGTACATGCCGGCCAGCGCGGTGGGGTCGCCGCCGTAGTGGTGCTCGGTCGCGCCGTCCACCCAGGGCAGGCACCGCTCGAGGGAGGGCAGGTACTCCAGGTCCCAGCCGCCCCAGTGGTCGGCCTTCCAGCGAAAACCCCAACTGACGAGGACCTGGACGGCGGGGTTCTCGTCCTTGATGGCCTTGGCCAAGGCCAGGAGCATGGCGTCGTAGACCGCCCCGTTGCCGCGGGCCGAGTAGTAGGTATGCTGGGTGAGGTCGACAACGCGGTTGCCCTCCCAGCCGAAGTGGGGAACCTTCCAGCCGTTGGCTTTGACGACCACGCCCCCCGCCGGGCCGCGCTCGAAGAAATCGCGTTTGAAGTTCTTCCGGGTGCGGGCCCAGTTGAGGTAGGGCTCGTTCCAGAACTCCAGATGCGGGACGAACCCGCCCTCTCGCGCGCGGCGGGCGTACGCGCGGGCGCGCCGCGCGAGGCCCTCGGCCCAGTCTCGCTGGTGGAGCGGCAGGGCCGAGGCGAACCGGTCGTACCAGATGTCGATGCGGAAGGCCTCGGTGCTGCCGGACGGCGGGCGCGACGGGCCGCCCGCGAACCCGCGGTAGCACCCGGGGCGGACCGAGGTGGGGAACGGGTCGGCGTACCCCGCGAAGAGGCCCGGCGGGACGAACGGGTGGCCGCTGACGCTGAGGGTGCGGCCCGTGACAACGACCTCGGCGGGCTCCGGCGGTTCGGGCGGGGCGGCCGGCACGAGGTCGAGCGTCTCAACCACCAAGCCCACCTTGCCGATACCGAAGCTGTTGACGATGCCCAGGCCGATGTGCGTGATCGCCTCCGGGTCGAGCCACTGGTTCTCGTCGAGCGTCGCCTCGGGGGCGGTGACGCCCGCGTCGGCGAAGTCCGCCAGCGGTACGACCGCCTCGTTGACCTCGGCCGCCAGGGGCACCGCCGACTTGACGCGGTACCAGCTTCCGTCGGCCTCGCGGAGCCAGACGGAAAGTTCGCAGTCGGTGCGCGGCCGGTCCGGGCGGACGCGGAGCCGCAGGGCCGCGGCCCCGGAAAGGTCGCGCGGCTCGGGGAACTCGAGCAGGGCGAGGCGGCCGTAGTTCCAGTTCCGGCGCTGCCGGCCCAGGTCGAACTCGAGGCGGAGCCCATCGTCCCATGTGCCCGCGGTCCAGCCGCCCGGCTTGGGGGGCGGCGCGGCAAACCCCGACACCTCGCCCGTCACCGTCTCGCCGCCGCGCTCCGTCTGATACGTACCGTGGATTTCCCAGACGGCCCCGCCCTGCTTCGGGTAAAGCCAGTAGTAGGGGAAGGTGCGGATGTCGATGGAGTCCTTCGGCCAGCGGGCATCCGAGGCGACGGGGCGAACCGTGGCGTCCAGGCGGCACGCGAGGACCGTCGGCTCGCCGCCGCGCCGCGGGGTCTGGGTCACCACCAGCGTGCCGCCCAGGCGGGCCGCGCTCAGGTGCAGGCCGGAGGCGTCTGCGTCGTGCTCGGGCTTCGGCGACCGGTGGACCTGGGCCGTGCCGGGGTGCCAGGCGCCGCCGTGGCGTGCGACGCGGGCGGTCACCCGCCCGGTGCCGCCCTTCTGCGGCGCGAGGGCGTCGAGGTGGAGCTGGAGGCGACAGGTCTCGGGCGTGACCTTCTGGACCGAAGCGCGGAGGTCGAGCAGGGGCTCGGCCTCGGCGGCGCGGGCGTCCCCCTCGGTCACGAGGCACACCAGGGCGGCGGCAAGCAGGCGTCGGCTCATGATTCCTCCGGGCGCGGCCGGGCGGCGCGGTGCGGGGGCGGCTCAGCGGCCGCCGGCCAACGCGATGGCGCGGGCGCGGCGACGGTGCTCCACCCGCCGCCTCAAGTCCTGCATTGAGAAGTACCGGCCGGGGCAGGTGGTGTCGTCCACGTGCGCGTGGCCGATCACGTGGTCGTCGGGGATGCGATACCGGGCGGTCAGCCAGTCGACGAGCCGTGCGAGGGCCTCCATCTGGGCCTCGCGGGGCGGGCGCGTCTCGAAGTCGCCGACCAGGCAGATGCCGATGCCGGTCTGGTTGTAGGTCTGGTCGTCGCCGACGCGGCAATGGGCGCCGTGCTTCTGCTTGGGCCAGCGGCTGCCGACCTCGATGGCGCCGTCACGGCTCTCGGTACCGTTGCCGATGACGAAGTGGTAACCGAGTTCGTCCCAGTGGCGGCCGTTGCGGTGATACGCGTCGAAGATGGCGGCGTTGCCGCGGTCGGTCGCGCTGTGGTGAACGACGATCCACCGCCAGAGCCGCGAGGCGACCCGGGGCTCCCAACCCGGTTCGGCCGGGGGCATGGCGTGCTCCAGGCGCATCGGCAGACGCCCCGACGGAGTGCCCGTGTCCTCCGCCGGGCGGATGGTGTCGGCCCGGGCGGGCCCGATCGGGGCGTACGCGAAGTCGTCGGCCTCCCGGACCGGGGCCGGGTCGCCCCGCAGCAGGACGTCGGCCTTGCGGTCCGGCTCACATCCGGCGGCCGCCAGGAGTCCGGCAAGAACCAGGACCCAGCCGCCCGTACGGCACCCTCTCACGTCATCCCTCCCCGGCCGCGCCCGACGGCCCGGCCAGTATGGCGTTCACGTCCGGCCAGAGGATGCCGCCCTCGGCCTCCCCGGCGGGCGGCACCTCAAGGATATGGAACCCCTCGCGGGCGGCGGCGTCGCGGAGCGTTTCGTCCGCCACCAGCGCCCGCCGCGCCCCGGGCCACCGCCGCACCAGCATCCGCAGGCTGTGGCGGGGTGCCTCGGGATCGATCCAATAGGGCAACCCGGGCGGGACCCATCCGCGGCCCAAGCGTCGGCGCGTCACCTCGTACGCCTCCGGCCGTCCGAGCACAAAGTAGACGAGCGTCACCGCATTTGCAAGGTCGCGGACGCGGTCGCGGGCGGGCGAAGCGACGGGCAGGCCGTCGGAATCGAGCAAGGCGGCGGCGTCCAGGCAGACGACCTCGACGTCGGCCGGGCGGACCCAAACGGTCCCGGCCGCGCGAACACCGAGCATCGGCCGCGCCTCGCTCACCGCCACCTCGAAGCGGTGGTTGCCGACGGGCAGGCCGCCGGGGCGGCGGCACCACGCGATGCCGCGCCCCCCAACTTGGGTCGTGCCCGTGAAGGCGTCGCCGAACCGGTAGTGCAGATGGACGCCGGCGACGCGCCGCCCCGAGCGGCGGCGCCGCATGACGGCGGCGCCGCGCACGCCGTCCGGCGTGGGCGTCGCGGGCATGTCGAGAGCCAGGAGGCGCAGGTCCTGGACCTGGTGGCCGCGGTGAGACGCCGCCCCGATCAGCGAGGCCGCCACCCCGAGCGCCAGGCCGACGGCCAGCACGGTAAGCAGGACATAGCCGAGGTTGCGAATCGCAGGCACCTCCGGCCGGCGCGGCCGCCCCCTTCTCCAGGATCGAACGCTCCCACAAGACAGGTCGGCAGGCGGCGGGGTCAGGCTCCGGCGATTCCGATCGAGCGGAGCCGCTCGACGCGTTCCTCGATGGGCGGGTGGCTGGACCAGACCGACCCGCCGCGCGACCGTTTGCCCCGCGCCATCATGGGTTGGACGATGAACATGTGGGCGGTGGCCCGAGAGGCCTGGCGCATGGGGTGGGTATCGGCGCCCAGCTTTTCGAGGGCCCGGGCGAGACCCTCGGGGTAGCGGGTGAGGCGCGCGGCCTCGGCGTCGGCCAGGAACTCGCGCTGCCGCGAGGCCGCCAACTGGATGAGCTTCGCGAGCGGCGGGGCGAGGATCGCGAAGACCAACGCCACCAGCAGAAGGACCAGTCCGATCGACCCCCCTCCCGCCGAGCGCCGCCGCCGCCCCCCGCCTCCCCAGAGCAGGGACCGCAGGGCGATATCCGCCAGGAGGACGACCGTGCCGACGAGGACGGCCATCATCGTCATGAAGCGGATATCGTAGCCCTTGACGTGGGAGAGTTCGTGGGCGATGACGCCCTGGAGCTCGTCACGCGTGAGCCGGTCGCGCAAACCGCGCGTCACGGCCACGTGGGCGTGCTCGGGGTCGCGGCCGGTGGCGAAGGCGTTCATGGCGGGGGTCTCGATGAGGTGGACCTTCGGCATGGGCAGGCCGCCGGCCAGGGCCAGCTCTTCGGTGACGTTCCAGAGCTGGGGGTCGTCTTGCTTTCGGATTTCGCGCGCGCCGCTCATGGCGAGGACGGCGCCCGACCCGCCGTAGTAGCCGATAAGGGCGACGGCGGACGAGGCGAACAGGGCGATGGCGACGCTCGGCCAGGCGGCCCAGGGGTCGCCCGTGAGGAGCCAGCCCAGCACGCCCCCCATGCCGCAGATGACCAGGACGAAGATGGCCACCAGGAGGAGGCTGTTCCGCTTGTTGGCGCCGGAGAGGGCTTCGAAGGTGGCCACGAGTCGCTCCCGGCCTCAGGTCTGCTCGACGCGGCCGTCGATGCCGCGCTTCTGCTGGAACCGGACCCAGGCGATGACGGCCAGGGGGCAGAGGACGGCAGTGGTCAGGGTCGAGATGGAAATCTGGGCGGTGGCGGGCTCGCCGAGGGCCTGGAACCCGCCGATGCGGAGGAACTCGTAGTGGGCCTGGCCGTCGACGGTGACAGGCGTCGCGCCGAGGGCCTTGAGGACGGCCTCGATCGGCGCCAGGTGCGCCTGGTCGATGGTGTTGAGGCGCGCCCCGAGCATCAGGGGCACGACCATCAGGCCGCCGGGCACCTTCTCGATCGTCTCTTTGATCCGCATGCGGCCTGCCTGAAGGAGTCGCGGCGGGCGCCGGCCGGAGCCGGAGGGCTAGAACTGGACCTTGGGGGCCTCGCGCTGGCTGGCTTCCTCGATCTCGAAGAAGTCGGCCGGCTGGAACCCGAACATCGAGGCCACCAGGTTGTTCGGGAAGACCTCCTGGCGCGTATTGAACTGCTGAACCGTCTCGTTGTAGTACTGGCGGGCGAAGCCGATCTTGTTCTCGGTCGAGGCCAGCTCTTCCTGGAGCTGCGAGAAGTTCTGGTTGGCCTTCAGGTCCGGGTAGGCCTCCGAGAGGGCGAAGATCTGCCGCAGGGCGCCGGTGATCATGTTCTCGGCCTCCTGCTGCTCCCTGATGGAGGAGGCATCGATGCCCTGCTGGCGGGCCTGGATCACGCGCTCGAGGGTCTCCTTCTCGTGCGAGGCGTAGCCCTTGACGGTCTCGACGAGGTTCGGGATGAGGTCGTAGCGGCGCTTGAGCTGGACGTCGATCTGGGCCCAGGCGCTTCGGACCTGGTTGCGGAGCTTGACGAGCCCGTTGTAGATGCCGATGAACGCCAAGACCAGCACGACGGCGAGCCCGAGGACGACAAGCAGTCCGATCAGGAGCGGCATGGCGATCTCCTTCGTGGCGGCAATTCGTCTGCGGCGTCCGCCCGCGGTGACGGGCGGCGGGATTATACCGGGCGCCTCGGCCCGGCGTCAACGCACCGGCCCGCGCCCGCGCCTTCTCCTACGCGGCGGCGCCCCGGCCTATTCACCCCGCCGCCGCGGCCCAGGCCGCGCCGTAGGCCCCCAGGGCGATCACGACGGGCAGGGCGTGCCAGGCGTCGCGCGGCGTCAGGGCGACGATCCAGGCCGCGTACAGGAGGTCGACCGCGGCCGCGGCGGCCATCAGGCCCCAGGCCGCGCCGGCCCCGCGTTCCAGCAGCACCGCCACGGCAACCGCCAAGCCGACGTTCAGCCACATCCCCAGGTTCGTCTCGAGCAGGTTCAGGATCAGCCGCCTCCGCCAGTACCCCGGCGGGGGCGCGCAGCCGCGCACGATGCGCACGAGACCCAGCGACGGATACAGCAGAGCGAGCACCGCCACGCTGACGGCGGCGCTCCATGCCAAGGCACGCTCCACGAGGTCTCCCTGCCACGCGTCGGGGGCAGCGGGTCACGGTTTCCGCACGTCGAGGCACTTCATCTGGGACGCGTCGCGGATGACCAGCCGCCCGTCCGAGAGCGCCGGCGGCGCCCAGATGCCCTTCCCGCCCAGCATCGGCACGGCACTGACTTCCCGGTACCCCGCGGGGTCGGGTTGGATGATCCGCAGGTGGCCGGTGCGGCCGTCGACCAGGTAGAAGACGCCGTCGCCGGTCAGGATGTAGCCGCCCTTGCACAGGTACGGATCGCGCTCGGTCTGCCAGGCGACGGTGCCGTCGGTCGCGCGGAAGCAGACGAGGCCGTCGGCGCGGCTGTTGGTGTTGCAGAGGGCGTAGAGATGGGCGCCGACGAGGACGGGCTGCTGGATGTGCGATCCGATCTCGCCGTGGCGCCAGACCTCGCGAGCGGCGAAGCCGCGCCCCTCGCGGCGGACGGCAATCATGACGCTGCCGGCGCCGTAGCCGTTTGTGGCGAAGACACCGCTCTCCCCGACCTGGACGGCACTCGGGATCGGGTTCCTGCCCCGCCAGGCAAAGGACCAGAGCGTCTGCCCGCCCGCGCAGGCCACCGACGTCACCCCCGCCGTGTTGACGAGGACGGCCTGGTCGACGCCGCCGACCGTCATCGGCACGAGCGAGGCGTAGCCCATCTCGCCGACGGGCCCGGTCCGCCAGACCTCGCGGCCGGTGGCCTGGTCATAGGCGACGACGCCCACCGAACCGCTCTGCGGGGCGAGCAGGACCGCCGTCTTGTAGAGGAGCGGTGACTGGGCGACGCCCCAGCGGGGGATGCGGCCACCGTAGTCCTTCAGCAGGTGGTGCGACCATGCTGGCCGCCCGGTGGCCTTGTCAAAGGCCGTGACCTGCCCGAACCCGCCCACGCTGAAGACGAGCTTCTCGCCGACGGTCGGCACGTGCCGCGACCCGGCGTGGCTGACCTCGCCGGGGGCGTCGTACGCGTACCGCCAGACTTCGGACCCGTCGGCCATGTTCAGGCAGCGCAGAATGTCCTGGTCGCCCTGGCGGTCGAGCAGGTAGGCGCGGTCGCCCTCGATGGCGGCCCCGCCGTAGCCCTGGCCGACATTGGTGGTCCAGAGGACTTTCGGCCCGCCTTCGGGCCAGGTCGTCATGAGGCCCGATTCGGGCGAGGCGCCATTGCGGTTCGGCCCGCCCCATTGGGGCCAATCCGCCCCGAAGGCGGCCGAGGCGACCGCCAGCCACACGATGCCCAGCGCGATGCGTTTCATCGTTCCGCTCCCTATGGGCGGCCGGTCAGTCCGAGCCGCGATTCTCGTCTGTCGTGCCGTCGTCTTCGGGCGGGCCCTCAGTACCCCCCGAGCCGTCCATGTCCTCGTGCTTCTGGATGCGGCGCTTCCCCCGCTCCAGGAAGGCCATCGCCAGGAACGTCAGGGCGGTGGCGAACAGCCCGAGGGTGAAGTACCCGAGGCCGATGGCGAGGCCGACCGCGCCCATGATCCAGAGGCCGGCGGCCGTGGTCAGGCCGCGGATGTGCGTGCCGTCGCGGAAGATGACGCCGGCACAGACGAACCCCGTGCCCATCAGGGCGCCCTGGACGACGCGCATGACGTCGACGTTGTCGTAGTCGGCCTCGAGATGGATGCTGATCAGGGCGAACAGGCAGGCCCCGAGGGCCATCAGGATGTGCGTCCGCAGGCCGGCGGCCTTTTCGTGCGCTTCGCGGTCCCAGCCGACGGCCGCGCCGCACAGACCGGCCAGCACCAGCTTCGCCAGCCCCCACACGATGTACTGCAGGTCGAGCATGCGGCCCTGCCTCCCCGAAGGGACGATCGCCGCGCGCGGTCCGCACCGCGGCCTACTTCACCGGCGTCCACGGTTTGTAGACGGGCAAGTCGCCGGTGCAATCAACGGTGTACCCGTCGCGCCCGTCGTTCACGGTCATGACGCCGCCCGACTGCTTCACGTACGGCCCGTCATAGACCTGCCACGTGCGGAGGTCGACGGGCTTACCGTCGATGGCGACGGCGGCCGTCTGCTCGCCCGGGCGATAGGTCATCTGGAGCGTGCGGCCATCGAGGCCGGTGTAGGCGACCCGGCGCTCGCCGGGCCAGCCGGAGGTATCGACCTTGCACTTCTTGCGCACGTCGGCGACGAACCGGGCCCGCGTCGCGTAGTCCGAGGCGTCGGCCGTCTGGCAGACGAAACCGGTCCTGCGGCCGAGGACCTGGAGGATGGGCTTGGGCTTGTGCGGCACCGGCTTGCCCTGCTCGGCGGCCTTGGCGTTCTGCTTCTTCTGCTTGCCGGAGAGCTCGGTCTGGCCGAGGACGGTCTTTTCGCCGAGGCCGTGGACGGCGACATAGGCCCCGCCGGCCTGCATGCACCACCAGCCGGCTTCCTCGACGGGCATCGGCCCGCCTTCGGGCACGCTGAAGAAGACGTGGTGCGGCAACTCGTCCTCGGGGATCTCCGTCAGGCACATCATGGCGGCCCCGCAGGCGGCCCGCTGGTCGTACTTGCCCTTGCGGTCCTTGTAGTGGCCCTGCCACGGGTGCCCGCCCGTCAGCATGAGGCCGCCTTCTGGCGACTCGGCCACGATCTGGAACCGGGCGCGCTGGTCGAAGACGCGGCCGTCCTTGAACGCGCCCCAGGCGCGGTCCCACTCGACGCCCATCGAGTAATGCTTCGCGACGTAGACGGTCTCCTGGGAGTGGTTTGCCTCGGGCTCGATGCCCTGGCCGAACCAGTAGTTCGGCTTGGTGTTGCGGGACTCGAAGGGCAGGTCCGGCAGGTTCTTGCGGGCGATGGCCGTCAGCACCTTGTTCGGCCGGTAACTCGAGGTGATGGCGTGCATCGTGTACCGCCAGTCTCGCATGGCCTCGTGCGAGGGCGTGTCGTGCGAGCCCCACCAGATCGTGCCGGTGTTGTCGGTGATCGTCCCGGCCGGCTCGCTCGCGAAGCCCCGCTGGTTCGGCGCCATGTAGATGCCGTCGCGGTACTTCAGGGCGTAGGCGGCCACGTACCAGTCGAGGGCGGCCTTGGCCAGGAGGCGGCACTCGGGGTCGGGCGAGAAGTCGTAGACGTTCAGCATCCCGTTGACGTCGAACATCAGGTAGGTCGAGGAATCCCACTCGCCCTGGCCCGCGGCGTAGAGGCCCTTGACGTAGTCGCGGAGCCACCGCTTCATCTTCGCGAGGACCCGGTCCTTGCCCTGGTGGCCGAGCATGCCGTCGCCCTGGAGGTAGTGCGGCAGGACAAGAGCGGTCGAGTACCACATGACCTTGTGGTTCTCCGTGCCGCCACCCGAGTGGTACGACCCGTACTTGCGGGCGCTGTCGGCGAGGAGCTTCCGGGTGTCGGGCGTGAGGGCGTCGCCGAAGACCGGAAGGAAGCGGCCCCAGTTGACGGCCGCGAAGTGGTAATGCTCCTTCGCGGACCGGTTATCGTTCATGTACTTCAGGGCCTCGGGGTCGTCCGGGTTGAGCAGGAGCTTGGCCATGGCGTGGCCGGGGAGGTACTTGCCGGGGTCGCCGCCGCTGAAGTAGCCGGTGCGCCACTTCTCCAGGCCGCCGTCGGCCACGGCCTTGATGACGGCCGCGGCCCGGGCCTGAAAGCCCTGGGGGTCGGGATACGTGGTCGGGCTGCTGGCGGGCGCGGCGTCGGCCCCGGGGTGGGTCGCGTCGCCGGGGGTCGGGACTTTCCACGCCGCGGCCGCCCCAGCCGCCAGCGTCGCCGCGAGAATCAGGGGGAGAAGGGCCTTGAGTCGGGTCATGCCGGGCCTCCGGGTCTCGGGGGTACGTGCCCGGGTATCTTACGCGCGGTGCCGCCCCGGCCGCAAGGCCTCCGGGAGAGGGGGCGCCGCGAATCCCGGAGGCCCCTGCCCCTTGCGGGAGGAACCTGCTATACTCAAGCACGGTGACGCGCGAGGGCCCGCTCACGCGGGCCGCGCCCAGAGCGAAAGGAGGGCCGCATGAGTTTCGAGTTGTCGAGTCCGGCATTCAAGAACAGCGAGCGCATCCCGCGGCGGCACACGGGCGAGGGCGAAGACCTCTCGCCGCCCCTCGTGTGGCGCGACGTGCCGCCCGGCACCCAATCCTTTGCCGTCACCTGCAAGGACCCCGACGCCCCGAACGGCACGTGGGTCCACTGGTGTCTCTGGAACATCCCCGGCGACCGGACGGACCTGCCCGAGGGGCTGCCGGCCGAGCCGCACGTCGAGCCGCTGAACGGGGCCCGCCAGGGGCAGACGAGCTGGCCGGACCGCGTGGGGTACGGCGGCCCGATGCCGCCCGTCGGCCACGGCCCGCACCGCTATACCTTCACCATCTACGCCCTGAACCGGATGCTGGACCTGCCGGCGGGGTCGACGAAGAAGCAACTGATCAACGCGATGAGCGGCCACATCCTCGGCGAGGCCGTCATCACGGGTATGTACGAAAGGAAGTAGACAGCCGCGCGCCGCGGGGCGGGCCGCGGCGCCGCCGCTTCTTGCGTACCGATGCCGCGCGGCACGGGTTTCATCGGTGAGGACACGATGCCCGACGAGGAAGCCGCCATGCGCACCCGCCACCGCCCTGGCCTGCTCGCCCCGGCCGCCTGGACCGGGGTCGTCTCCCGTGTCGCCTTGGCCGCAGCGGCGATGGCTGTCCTCGTGACGGGCGTCCGGGCCGACGGCCCGAGCCCGAAGGAGAAGCCCGCCCTCGACGCCCTCGACCGGACGATCGACGGCGCCGTCTGCTACACCCGCAAAGGCCGCGTCCATAAAGTCGTCATCGGCGAGTGGCGCGAGGTCGCCCTCGGCGCGGGCGACTACGCCCGTTGGGCGCCCGACGGGCGGTACTTGGCCGTCTGGAAGGGGGGCACCGTCCTCCGCGTGAGCGCCGACGGGTCCGAGCGTGTCGAGCTCGTAAAGGGGGCGGACAAGAAGGACGGCTGCCCCGTCGAGTACCACCCGAGCGGCCGCGCCATCGTCTTCTGGAACAAGGGCAAGGGCTTCCACCTCGTGGACGTCGAAACGCGGAAGGTGGAGCCGCTGGGGGCCCCCGGCGAGTACTCCGGGTCGCCCTGCCTCTCGGCGGACGGGCGGCGGATGGCCTGCCGCTGGGGCAACAACCTGTTCGCGGTGGACCTGGTGGCCGGGACGCACCGGAAGTACGCCAAAGGCTGCTCGCCCGGCGTCTCGCCCGACGGGCGGCTGCTCATGAACAACAACGGCGGCCACCGGACGGTGACCGTCCAGACGTGGGACGGCGGCCCAAAGACGAAGCTCGACACCCGCACGGCGGCGCCCGACGACCGGTGGGACAACCATCACTGGTCCAACCACAACGATTACCTTGCCGCCCAGGGCGAGGGGCGGCGGGGGGAGGCCTACGTGGTGCAGGTCAGCACAAACCGATGCACCCGCGTTTCGTGGACCGGGCACGTCGGGTACCCGGACCTCCATGTGGCCGGGGCGGGCGGCGAGGCCGAAGAGAAACCAAAGAAACGTGTGCCGCGCCTCATGGCGCCGCTCGGGCCGGAGGAGGCGCCCGGGGCGGCCAGGGTCAGTCCCGGCGGCGATGCCCCTGGTGGCCGGCCTTCCCGATGACCCCCAGGTCCACCAGCACCGCCACGATGACGATGACCAGCCAGACCCCGTCCAGCCTATGGTCATTGTGCAGCATGGCCGCGGTGTACGCGAGCGTCGTATAGGGCAGGAAGAGGAAGCCCAGGAGCGGCCACACCCACCCGTCGTAGGCCCGGCCGATCCAGGGCGTCAGGAGCCAGATGCCGGCGAGGACGATGCGCGGCAGGCCGAGCAGCACGGCGACGACGAGGCAGGCGGCCATCGTTCACTCCCTCCGCTGATCCATGCTGCGTCACCTCGTCGAGCCGCGAGCGGGAGCTCGCGGACGTGCCAGCCTTCCGCCCCTGAGGCCCGCCCGGGGCCTCACTTGTTCTCCGTCGCCCATGCCGGCCACCGGTACGCCATAGGGCGGTACGTCCGGCCAAGGCGCGGGTCCTTCTCCGACCCGCGGCGGAGGCCGAAAGCCGCCACAAGGTCGTCGGCCTCGACGGCGTACGTCCGGTAGGCCTCGGCCCGCGGCGCGGGGCGGCCGTCGGTGATGCCGGTCGCCGTGACGCCCTTCGGCACGGGGCCCGCCTTGAAGGGGAACCAGGCGCCCTTGCCGTCGCCGCCATAGCCCAGCCAGAGAACGCCGGCACCACCCGGCAGGACGTGGCTGCGGCGCATGAGCGGCAGGGCGGCGTTGTACTCGTGGGCAAGGCGCCCGAAGTCGGGGATCACCTTCAGCACGTCTTGGCCCCAGCCGGTCTCGACGAAGGGCCAGCACCGGTTGGCCATGAGACGGAACGTGTGCCGGTCGGCCTCGACCGTCCCCGCGCCCGGCGGGAGCGACTTGCCGCGGTACCAGAGCGTGGTCTGCGGGAGGAACCACCACTCGTCCTCGAAGCGCTGCTCGCTCAGCTCAAGGCTGCAGCTCATGATCGGGGCGCCCTGGCCCTCGGAGACGAAGGCCAAGCCCTCACGACTCCAGCGGGCGAACTGCTCCATCCAGGCGCGGAACGACGGCTTGCGCCTGGGCCCGTTGCCAACCACGAGGGCCCACTTGTGCCAGCTGTCGGCCCAGATGCCGTTGTGGCCGTACCGCTCGCGGGCCGTGTCGAAGCGGCTGACGAAGAGGTCCAGCAGGGCCTTCGTGTTCGGGTTGTGGGCGCAGTGGAGGCTCTCGAAGAAGACCGGCCCGCCGGGCTCGACGTTCGGGTTCTCGTAGGCCGAGAAGTCGGCCTCCCTGAGGCCGCGGGTGTCGCGGAGTTCCTGGACGAAGCCGCCCGGGCCGACACTGAAGAAGCTGCACCAGACGAGGTACGCCACCTCGTGCTCGGCAAGCTTCCGCGTCAGGGCCTTCCACTCCTTGGCCACCGTCGGCCGCGGGACGTAGTCGTAGATGCTGCAGTCGCCGCCCCCCTTGGCCAGCTTGCTGTACTCGGGGTCCTTGCACTCCTTCAGGCCGCGCCCGTTCATCCAGCCGGGCTGGTGGACAAGGATCATGCGCATGCCGAGGTCGGCGTAGGCGTCCATGCGGCCGGCGAGGTCGGCGATGCGGCGCTCCCAGGCGGTGTCGATGTTCAGGCCGACACCGGGGAGCGGCTCGGCCTGGACGAAGCCCAGTTCCTCGCTTACCCGACGCCGCGTGTACGCGTCCAGTTCCTGCCAGCGGGTGCGGCACTCGTGCAGAGCGAAGGGCGCGCCCCCGGGCGCCGCCAGGGCCACGTAGAGCATCGGCGTGGTCGCGAGCGACCCCGTCCGGGCGAAGGCCTCCTCGTTCGTCTGGCTGACGGCCCGGTCCCCCGTGAAGGCTTCGGTCACGGCCCGCAGGTCGCCCAGATGGTCGGGGAAACTGGCGAAAACGCCTTCCGGCCGGTGCTGGACGTCAACCATGGGCGAGCCCACGCCGCGGATCATGCGGCCGATCCAGGGGCTGACGCGGTGGCGCAAACCGAAGCCGCGGTCGCGGCGGTCCTCGCCGGGCGGAACGACGGGGCTGATCAGCGGCGCGCCGCCGGCCGCGCCGGGAATCGTCTCGGTCGTCGTGAAGTTCCGGTCGATGCCCCCGCCGGCCCCCCCCCCGAAGGTCTCGTCAAAGCCGCCCAGGCCGCGGTAACGCACGGCCACGAGGGTCGAGCCGACAGCCTGGCCGCCCAGTTCCCACGTCCCGGTCTCGCGGACGAAACGGGTCGTCCGCCCGCCCGCCAAGTCCACCTCGTAGTGGTGCCGCCACCCCTGGTACGGCCAGCCGGCCACGTTCACGTCAACGGGCGCGAGAACCCATCTGAGGGTGCCGGCGCCGGCGGCGCCCGGGCCCCCGGCTTCGGCCAGCGCGCGGACCGCCTCCGGGGTGTTCGCCTCGGATGGCAACCGGAACATGGCGGAGCCGAAGTAGTCGCGGTGGATGCCGCCGACTTCAAGGGCCCGGCGGGCAAGCAACGCCTCGAACGCCTGGACGTCGCGCCAGGCCTCGGCCAGGGCCGGGTCGGTCTTCGCGAGCTTCGGATAGGCCGCCTCGCGGAGCGGTGGAAGCTTCGCCTCTTCCTTCGCAAGCTGGTTCCTCAGCCATCCGAGCCTGCGGCGGTCGGCGTCCGTGGGGTCAGCGATCCGCTTCTCGTAGGCCGCGATCGCGTCGCGCTGGGCGGCCACCTCCGGCAGCGCGTCGGCGGCGGCGTTCAGGCGTTCGCGGGCCGCCCGGGCCTTGCCCTGGGCCTCGCGCAACTCGGGGGTGGCGGCCTCGCCGAGGGCCCGGGCCTCATCGCCGGCCCAGAGGTACACGGCCTTGAGCGCCGCCTCGGCTGTCGTCGCGCGGAGCTCGAGCGTCAGCGTGACCGTGCCGTCGTCGGCGGCCCTGACGTCGCGCAGTGTCATCTCGTGGACCAGCCAGGGCTCCTTCTGCTCCCAGGCGTCGTCGGCGATGACGGGCCGGAGAAGCGTCTCGCCGCTGGTCAGGGCAAGGCCGGAGGCGACCGCGGTCCGAAGGCCCAGCAGTGTGTCCCCGGCCAGCGCGAACTCCAGCGCGGCCCCGTTCGAGAACAGGACAGCCAGGGCCTCGTCCGTTCGGGTCACCTCGGCGTGGGCCTCGGCCGCCCGAACCGCACCGGCCGTCGCGAAGCACAGGGCCAAGGCAAGCGGGACCATCCATCGACAGCGCATGTGGCATCCTTTAAAGACGTGTCGCGTCGGCAGCCCGGCAGCGACAGGGCTGACGTTCAAGGGTAGGAAGCGCACGGCATCGCGACAAGCGCCTTTTCCGCCCGGGAAGGCGACGTCCGGGCCGCGCCGGGCACGAAAGGCGACGGGCGGCCCGCGTGGAGCCGCCCGCCGTCGCGTGTGCATGTGAGGGCTCTACTCGCCCGCGCCGGTCGGCACGGAGTCGCCCCAGTTGCCGCTCAGAATGAAGTAGTCGGCGGTATCGACGACGCCGTCGCCGTTGAAGTCGCCGTCGTCCCAGCCGCCCGGTTTGTACCAGTTGCCCGAGAGGCGGAAGTAGTCGGCCGTGTCGACGATGCCGTCGCGCGTGGCGTCGCCGCCCAGGAAGACCTCCACGGCCACCGGGTCGGAGACGGTCTCCTGGGTGTCGTTACCTGTGGCGACGGCGGTCAGGTCGTGCGGCCCGAAGCCGAAGCCGGTCCAGGTGCAGGAGAAGCCGTCCTCGGGCGTGTCGTCAAAGCCGATCTGGGTCGCGCCGGCATAGAACGCGACCGAGACGACCTCACCGTCGGGGTCGGAGGCCGAGGCCTCGACCGTCACGGCCGTGCCGTGGGCGAGGGCCGCCCCGCCGTCGGGCGCCGTGACCGCCACCACCGGCGGCTGAGGCTGCCAGGAGAAGGCGTCGATGACCTCGTCATCGATCGTGAACCACTGCGAGCCGACGTGGATCGTCACGGCGTCGTCCAGCGTGCTGCCGCTCCAGGTCACCTCGGGCGGAACGCCGCCGTCTTCCACGGCCACCAGGACGACCAGGAACTGGCCGGTCGGGCTGTTGAAGTCGACCCAGACATTCTCGTCGTAGCTGACGCCCTCGAAGCCGAACCCGCTGCCGCGCGTGAACCGGCCCGTGCGGAGCGTCGTGGTGTCACCGAGGAGGACGGTGCCGTAGAGCGAGTCGCCGTCCGGGTTGGTGATGATGAAGCCGTCGGCGGTCGTGACGACAGAGTTCGTCTCGAGCGTGTTCAGACGCCACCACGTGCCGTCGAGGCTGGTGTCGGCGATGACGAAGACGGCGTCCGAGCCGGAAAGGCCCGAGTAATCGACGATCATCCGCCGCTTGTGGTCCGTCGTGTGCATGCTGGAGCCGGTGGCGATGGCGTAGCCGTCGCCCGGGTCGCGGCCGTGGAAGGCGATGAGCTGGCCGAGGGCGCCGGTGTTGACGTAGGCGTTCTTGTTGCCCGAATCGTACGTCTCGGGGTCATAGGGGAACACGGTCGTCTGGCCGCGCGGATCGCTGGTGCGGCCGGAGCCGACGGCCCAGAGGGTGCCGTAGCCGCCGAGGCGGAACCCGTTGCAGTCCGCACCCTTGTGGGTCTGGCTGGGAGCCCGTTCCTTGGCGTTGAGCTGGGCAACGAAATCATCGGCGTCCTGGAACCGGTTGCGGAAGGCCGTGATGCCGAACGCCGGGTCCATGTAGGTCAGGCCCCAGACGTCGGCCGGGTTCTCGGCCGGGACGTCGTCGGGGTAGTAGACGATCGAGTAGAGGACGCCGGCCCGGTCGGTGTCGTACGTGCCGCCCACGGCGGAACCCAGGAAGTGGTCGTAGATCCACTTCATGGGGCCGATGTCGACGGGGGCGACGTTCTGGAACCACGCGCCGCCGACGCCCTGCGGGTCCCAGTGGGGGTTGTCGTCCGAGTAGTCGGGGTGGAATCCGTACCGCGTGCCGTACCAGCTCGGGCCGCGGTCGTACGGCAGGGCGACGAAGTTGGCCGCTACCAGCGTGTGCTGGACCGCCACGTTCTCCGCGAGGAAATCCATGGCCGGGTTGTAGCGCTTGACGGCGGCGTTGAACGGGGCCCAGAACGAGGCCGGGTAGAACGTGTAGCCGCCCCCCTCGGGGTTCCAGCCCATGGCGTCGGGGTCGGTCGAGAGGTTCGCGTCGAAGTAATCGACGGTCTTGTCGAAGGCGTGCTGGACCTCGGCGGCCCGGGTGGTCTCATCGACGCTGTCGGTCGCGAGGTAGCACATGCCCATGCCGCAGTACCGGACGGCTCGCCAGTTGTTGCCCCATCCGCTCGGGTACCCGCCGCCGCCGGAGGCCCGGAGGCTGGCGCCCATGTCGACGAGCTTCTGGCTGACGAGGTCGTTGGTCGTCGTGTCCCAGGCGTCCTTGCAGAGGTCGTAGGCGATGGCCGCCCCATAGGCCGCCATCGAACGGGTCAGCGCCCGATAGCTGGGGTCGGCCCAGCGGGTATCGTTGACCAGCCAGAGGGTATAGGTCTTCGCGGCGTCCGCGTACGCCGTGTTGCCCGTCAGGACGTAGCGCATGGCGTTGTTGCGAGCATTATACGAGTACTCGTACCGGCGGGTCTTGTCGGGGTCGGGGTCGGGGTCGGCCGGGTCGGGCTCGATGTTGGGGATCGCCATCAGGGCGTTCCACATCGACTGGTAGGGCTCCTGGGTCGAGACCCTGAGCCGTAGTGTGGCGATATCGCCGCTGTCGAAGAAGAGGCGCGGCTGGGCCGACGCGCCGGCCGCCACCGAAGCAACGACCAAGGCCACCGCGAGAGCGGAGCGTGTCCACCGAGTCCCGCGGCCGCATCGAAGAGACAACGGCCTCATGGCATAGCCCTCTCTGGCAGCATTGCCCTGCCCCCCGTCCTGTATGGCGCGGCAACTCCGCCTTCCTGGCGTTGTCGCCCCATACAGTATACCCGCCAAACGGCTTCAGGCAAGTTGGACTAAGCCGTTGCTTGCCAACGGGTTAGAAGGCGACCCGCGCCGGGGGTGCCGGCGGGCGTCCGGGGGAGCGCCGGGGGCAAGGGCGTCCCCCGCCCGGAGAGCGGTCCGGTGTCGGCCTTGCAGGCCGCCGTGCCCAGACCGTACACTGACCGGCATGGAGCCCACGCCGGACCGCATTCTCGCCAACCTGGCCGACGTCCGCGACCGCATCGGGGCCGCGGCGACACGGAGCGGCCGACCCGCCGACGCCGTCACGCTGGTGGCCGTCACGAAGGCGGCCTCCGAGGACGCCGTCGGCGTCCTCGTGGCCGCCGGCCAGACCGACCTCGGCGAGAACCGGGCCCAGCAGCTCGCCCACCGGGCGGAGCTGCTCCGCGCCGAGGTGGTCCGCTGGCACATGATCGGCCACCTTCAGCGCAACAAGGTCAAGTACATCCTGCCTCACGCCATGCTCATCCACAGCCTGGATTCGGTGCGGCTCGCCCAGAGTCTGAGCGACCGGGCCGCCCGGGACGGAGCCCCCGAACGGGTCCGTTGCCTGCTGGAGGTGAACGTGGCCGGGGAAGACGCCAAGCATGGCGTCGCGCCCGGCGAGGCCGCGCGCGTCGCTTCCGAGGCGGCCGCCCTGCCGGGCATCGAACTCGCGGGCCTCATGACGATGGCGCCGCTGGTGGCCGAAGCGGAGGCGGCGCGGCCGGTGTTCGCGGGTCTGCGCGAGCTGCGCGACCGGCTGAACCGCGAGGCCGACCTGCCGGCCCCGCTCGAGGCCCTGTCGATGGGAATGACCCAGGACTTCGAGGTGGCCGTCGAGGAGGGGGCGACCCTCGTGCGCGTGGGCAGCGCGCTGTTCGCCTGAGACCGGGGCCCGCCGGGCGGGTGCGGGTCTTTTGGCTTGCACGACGGCGGCCGCCCGCGGTAGCCTGTGCGCGGGTCTTCGCAGAAAGGTGGTATGGCAATGAAGGGATTTCCCCTGGTGCTGGCGGTGGTGGCCATGGCGGCGCTTGCGCTGATGGTGCTGGCGGCCGCGGTAACCGCGCAGACGGCGGCGGCACAGCGCGAGTACGAGAACCGCTTGGCCACTCTGGAGGCCGGCAACGTCGACCAGGCCTACGAACTGGCCAAGTGGTGCTACCAGAACGAGATGCTGAACGAGGCCGAGAAGCACACGCGGGAGGCGCTGGCCGAGGCGAAGGAGGACGCCCGCCTGCGGTACCTGCTGTACCTGCTCGTGGGCGCCGAGGAGGACCAGGCCGAAAGCGGCGAAGGGGCGCCCGGCGTCATTGCGGCGGTCGCGGTCAGCGACGAGGAGATCAAGGAGATCTGGGAGCGCGAGACGCCGAAGGTGATGCAGGCGTTCCGCGACTTCCAGGGAACGCTGATCTCGCGGTGCGCCTCGCCGCGCTGCCACGGCGGCGGCAACGCCGAGGCCAAGTTCGTCCTCGTCCGCTCCGCCACCACCTCCGAGCGGACGATGGCCCAGAACTTCGTCGCCATCCAGCCATACCTGAACCGGACCAGCCCCGAGGAGAGCCGCATCCTGAGCATCCCGATGGGCGGCAAGGAGACCGGCCACCCGCAGAAGTCCATCCGCACCCAGAACGACGCCGTTTATCGCGCCGGCGTCAAGTGGATCGACATGCTGCTCACGGACACCGAGCGGATCTTCAACAAGGGCGCGGGCGGCGAAGGCGGGGCGGTCTTCGACAACAACTAGGCCCTGCCCCACCCAAAGAAACGGAACGGCCGGCGGCTCAGGGAGCCGTCGGCCGTTGTCTTGCGCTGGGATCGGCCGCCGGACCGCGACCGGCGCGGCCTAGCCGTCGAGTTCCTTGAGCATCGCGCGGGCCTCCTCCGCGTACGCCGTGCTGCCGTACTCAGCGATCACCTTCTCGAGGTGCGGCCGCGCCTTGTCCGGCAGGCCCGCCTTGATGTAGTTGCGGGCCATTGAGAGCCAGCCGGAGCACTGCTGCTCGGCCTCGGCCTCTTGCGCCGCCTGCATCAGTTCCGCGTTGCCCCGCAGCGCCTCGGCCCGGGCCTGGGCGTCGGCCCCGGCCTGGGTGCCCGGATGGGCCTTGGCCACGGCATCGAGCTTCGCGAGGACCGTCTCGACCGTTCTCGGACCGACCTCGGTCGGCACCCCGGCGAGGGCCTCCGCGGCGGCGCGTTCCTTGCGGGCGGCGTCGATGGCGGCCCGGGCCTTCGGGTCCTTCATGAGCGCCGCCAGGGCCGCCGTCGCCTTCTCGGCCGCCGGCGAACCCGGCACGAACGTCGCAATCCCCTGGTACATGACCGAGGCCTCGTAGAACTTCTCTTTCTTGACCATGGCCTCGGCGCCGGCGAGGCCCGCCTCGGCGACCTCGCCAAGCTTCTCGCGTACGGCCTCCACCCGCGTCTCGACCTCCGCATCGTCCTCCGGCCGCTCGAGCTTCCGGAGCAGCACCGACGCCACCCGGTAGTTCTTCTCGCCCATGGCCGCGTCGACCTGGTCGAGCAGCTTCAGGCAGGCGGCCTTCGCCTTGGGGTCCATGAGGGAAGGCGGCGTCTCGCGGAGTTGCCTCTCCAGGGCCCCGTCCAAGCCGCTGGCCGGATGGCCGTGCCACGTCACTTTGCCCGACGGGTCGATCACCCACGCGTGTGGGATGCCGCCCACACCGTAAACGTCGTCCGACCGCGATCCTAAGCCGACGACGTACTCCATGCCCATCTGGCGGACGAACGTTTCGATGCTCGTCCCGGTCTCGCGCGTGAGGCCGATGATGACGACGCCCTGCTTGGCGTACTGTTTGTGCAGTTCGTTCAAGTGCGGGATGGACGTGCGGCAGGGGCCGCACCACGTGGCCCAGAACTCGACAACGACGATCCGCCCCCGCAACGCCTGGAGCGACACAGGCCCCGGCACGTTGAGCCACTCCGTGGCATAGATCTCCCGCGCCGTCGAGCCCACCGGCAACTCGGCCGCGGCGGGCGCGGCCGCCATGGCCACCAGTGCCAGCGCTATCATGCTCGTTGCTGTTCGCATCGTTCGACTCCTCCCCGTTCGCACAACGTGTGCCCCGCTGACGGTCCGCGGGGCACGTCCCAGTATACCCGCGCCCGGCCGCCTCGCCAAGCGGGCGAGGCTCAAGGCCCGTACACCAGCCACAGGACCAGCAGAACGACCGCCACGACCATCAGGGCCACCAAGGCGGCCGTCAGGAGGTGGTCGTGCCAGGTGGTCCGCATGCCCGGCAGCGGAGCGTCCGCCCGCGCGGCCACCTGCGGGCGTCGCGGGCGCGGCCCGTCCTCCCGGGCCTTTTCGGCCCGGCGGGCGGCCACGGCGGCCGCGCCGCGCGGCATGGCGCCGAAGTCCAGGTACCCGTCCGGCTGCAGGCGTTCGCGGACCGCCCCGAGGGCCGTCGCCAGCACCCCCGCGCCCGCCGCGCCCAACGGGCCGGCAAGGAGCCCGGCGCCCGTCGGGACGATCTGCAGCGGGTCGTCCTCCGGCCGGTCCCGCACCAACCCCTCCCGAATCCGGATCAGCGCCAGGGCCTGCCGCTCCCGGTCCCTCAGTTCCTTTTCCGTCAGGTTCGCCCGCTCCTCCTCATGGACGATCTGCGCGAGCTCCAGTTCCCCGCGATCCAGCCACAAGGCATCGCAGGCGTCGCACCGGTCGGGGTGAAAGACCACCGTCCCGTGCCGCACCAGCAGCTTTTTCATGTCCTGCAGGCACAGCGGGCAACGGGTCTCGAGCGGGCGGTCGTTCTGGGCCGCCCGGGCCGCCAGCTCCGCCTTCTCGGCCTCGGTCCACGTGCGCTCCTGCTTGCGGCGGATGGTCCCGAGGCGCAGCCGCCGCACCAGCGTCCCGCCGCAGTCCGGGCACACGTGGAGCGGCATGCCCTCGTATCGCACGTGGCAGAGCGGGATGTCGCACGCCGGGCACGTCAGCATCGTCACCCCCGGGGCTATACGTTCGCCGCGCGACATCTATTCGCGGGCGGCGGCTAGACGACCCCGTCCAGCGTCTCCAGACCGAGCGCCTCCTGCACCGCAAAGGCCTCGCCGTAAACCCGGCCGACGAGGCCGCCCCAGTACCGGTTCAGCGTCTCGACGTACCCCAGCACCGCGCCGGCCGCCTCGCCCCGTCCCGTCCAGAACTGGCTCTGATAGCACCGGACGGCGGCGGCTTTCATCTCGAACGTGGCCGAGACGTCCAGGATGAATTGCACGTCCTCGTGGGTCCTGAGGTGCGTGCAGTAGTAGAACAGCAGCCGCGCGGGCCAGTGCGGCTCGCCAGCCATCTCGGTCTTCGTCAGCTTCGCGTGGAACCGGGCCTGGACCGCGAGTTGCGTCGCCGCCAGGTGGTCCGGGTGGCTGTCTCGCCAGTACGGGATGAAGACGGTATGCGGCCGCAGGCAGCGATACGCCTCGGCCAAGAGGACGCGGGCGGCCAGCGTCGCCTCCAGTTCGCGGTTCACGAGGCCCAGATTCTCGCGGTGCGTCAGGCCGAGGAGCTTGGTGGCGGCCGCGGTCTCAGCCCGGCGGGTCTCCGGGTCGCCATAGGGGGTGGGTTCGCCGCTTGTCAGGTCGACAACGCCGACGGTCCGCCCGGCCGCCAGCAGCTTCGCGATGGTTCCGCCCATGCCCAGTTCGGCGTCGTCCGGGTGGGGCGCGACGACGAGGTACTCGACGGTCGGCGTCTCGGCCATAGCGGCAGTCCTTTTGGCTGGACACGCGGCCGCGCGCGGGGCTAGGCTCTCTGGCGGAAGCGCACGGGCACGTTTCGCGGGACCCGGGCATTTTAGGGCGAAAGCCGCCCCGCCGCAACGCGTCAAAGACCTCAAGAGGCGGCCGCTACGGCCCGTGCGGCCACAGCGATGGCGCCCCGGGGGGCCCGGGCGTCCGGACTGTGGGGGATACGATGACATACCGACTGGGGCTGGTGGCGGCACTGCTGATGCTCGGTCCGGCTGCGCGAGAGCCGGCCCTGGCGGGGACGCCGCCCCCCCCTCCGCCACCCGACCTGATCGGCCCGACCACCCTGCGCGTCACGCTACACGCCAGCAACATTCCCTTCGAGGAGGCGGTGCGCCTCCTGAACGAGGCCGTCGGCGGCCGCATCGTCGTCAAGTGGGAGGAGTTGAAGTCAGCGTATGTGACGCCGGAGCAGAAGGTGAGCTGTGCGTGCCAGAACACGTCGCTCGAGGACGCCCTGCGGCTTCTGACGGACGGCCTGCGGCGCGGGCGGCGCGTCGGCTGGTACTGGGACAAGGGCAAGGCGATCATCACGGCGCAGAAGGAAGTGGACGCCCACGTCGCCGAGGAGCTCAAGGCGGATGCCGCCCGGTTCGCCGACCGGACCCGCGGCGCCCTGGAGGCCGCGGCCGCATACGCGAAGGCCCGCGAGGCCGGCGTCGCCGGCGAAGTCGACCCGGAGGAGGCCCTGGAGACGCTGCGCAAGGAGGCCGACCGGGCCCTGGCGGCCATCGACCGGAAGGCCAGGGAACTGGCGACCCGGGACACGGTGCTGGCCCGGACGGAGCCGGCCGACAGCGTGCGGCGCCGGGGCGTCGCCACGCTGCGAACCATCCTGGAGCGGGCGCTCGGCCAGATACTCATGCCGGGCGCACTGGTGAACGAGGACGCCCACCTGGCAAACGTGGCGGACCGGTTCGCGGACGACTTCGAGCGAGACGGCCCCCTGCCCGAGGGGGCCGGGGCCTCGTGGGAGACGGACCGCCAGGCGGCCATGCCCTGGATGGTCCGCGACGGGCAACTGACGGCGCGCGGCAAACGGGCGGCCCGCACGGTGCTGCGCCTGGCCGAGCCGGTGGCCCTGGACTTCGAGGTGACGCTTCAGGTCGGGTACATGGGCGGGGTCGGATCGCTTCGGGTGGCGCTCGTGACGACGCGCGAGGACGGCGGCCTGACGCCCCAACCCGTCGTCACGCTGGAGCCAGCCCGGGCGCCGGTGCCGGTGCGGCTGAGCGTCGAGGGCAAGGGCACGCGCGCGGGCAGCGAGGGCGGCTATGTGCCGGCGCTGGCGCCGGAGACGCCGATGCGCCTGCGGCTGACGCGGATCGAGCAGGACCTGTACCTGACGGTCGACGCGCGGCGGACCTTCCACCTGCGGGTCGGGGCCCTTACGGACGACGTGATGCTCGCCGGCATCCAGCTCGACGGCGAGGCCGACCGCGGCGTGCTTTGGGTCGATGCCCTCCGCATCCAGGCCCCGAAGCCGAAGGCCAAGGCGGCCGGCGCGAAGTAGCGCCGTCTCACCACCGAACGACGAGCGCAGCATAGACGCCACGGGTGGCAACGGCGACGCGGTCACGGCCGGACGCGAGCCCCGGGGCCTACAGCGTCACCGCATACACCCGCACCGCCCCCGCATCGGCCATGTCAAAGAGCACACGCCGCTCGTCGGGCTGCTTGCGGCGGAAGTACGAGAGGTGGTAGGCGTTGATGTCGCCGTGGTGGTACTGGTTGTACTCCCCGGCCCGCGGGGCCAGCGACGGGTCGAAGAGGGTCTTCGCCGCCACGCCCCGCCGCCGCGAACCAGGCCAGGGCCAGCCCCGGCTCGCGGAGCGGCAGGAAGTCCCAGGCGACGCGGATATCCGACGGGAAATCCCGGTCCAACCAGTAGACGAAGTTGGCCGCCTGCCCCTCGGCCGGGTCGCGCCGGTTCTCCAGACGCATGCGTCCCTGGGGGAACGTGACGGCGGCATCGCCCTCCAGGCGAAAGGCGGCCACGTCGTCCGGCCCCGCCAGCGGGTTCTCGTAGAGCAAGCCGCCGGTTTCGATCTCGGCCATGGGCGGCTCCTTCGGGGGGTGCGAGGCCCTATCCTGCGCGCCGGGCGGCCGGGCGCCCAGTCCGTTTCTGGCATTCGGGCCGATTCCGGGTACAATGATACGTGTCGCCTCTCATGAGGAGGAAGGCGCATGTCACGCCTGACCGTGCTCGCGGCAATCCTGGCGATGGCGCTGATCGCCCTGCCCCCCGTCGCCCGTGCAGACGATACCGACCGCGAGGAACGCGAGGCCAGCGCGCCGGTACCCGATCGCCGAACGGTGCGCGGCAAACTGGTGCGCGTCAAGGACGGCGCGCTGGTCGTCTCGACGAAGCGCGACCGCGGCCAGTGGGCCGAAGTGGCCCTGGCCTGCGACGACGCGACGGTCATCCGCATCGAGCGGCCGCTGGCCCTGGACGAGATCAAGGACCTGCCCGCCGGCCACCTGGCCGAGGTGACGCGGAGCAGCGGCGAACGCGTCAGGGGGACTGTCGTCAAGGCCGAGCCCGGCCGGCTGACGGTCAAGGTCATCCACGGCGACGGGGCGGGCAAAACGGTGACGGTGCCCGCCTCGGCCATCGCCAACGTGCGGGCCGAACTGAAGGCCTCGCTCAAGGACCTCCCGGTCGGACGGCGGGTGCGGGTCGACCAGGCCGACGGCAAGGCCGCCTCGGTCCTGGTGGTGGTCCCCGGCCAGACGCCCGGGGACGAGGACGGCGAGGGCGACATGGGAGACGGGAAGGACCGCTTCAGCCGCGACCATGCCCGGATGCGGAAGATGAGCCGGGCCTTCGTCGCCGTCGGCGACGGGGCCATCGTGCTGAGCCGCGAGGCGACCGAGGGCGGGCCGCTGAAGGACTTCACGTTTCCGCTGGCCGAGACGGTGGCCGTCCACATCGGCGGGAAGGACGCCCGCCTGGAGGACCTGATCACGGGCGCGAAGGTGCAGATCACCCTGGTGGCGGAGCGCGTCACGGCCGTCGTGGTGGAAGGAGAGGGCGAAGACGAAGGCGAGTAGGCGCCGGACGCCGCGCGCATGGCGGCGCCGACGTCGTGGCCGGCATCGTCGCCCGGCACGCTGCCTGAACCGCGCCGCGTGCGGTCGCCCCCTTCCCTGTTGCCTCCCCCGTCCACCCCGCCCCGGCTCAGGGGCCCCAACCAAGCGGCCGCCGCCCGTGCTGTTCACCCCGGGGCCGCAGGCATCGGGTGTTCGGGGGTTGACTTCAGTGTTTCGCTAGGTAGTATATGATCGGAAGGAGGAACCCCCATGGCAGCCGTTCCGGCGAAGTCCCCGAAACGCAACACGCGGCCGGCAACGGCCCGCGGCCGTCGCGGCAGCCCCGCCCCGCGCGCCCCGTCGTCGGACGCGGCTCCCGGCACGGGCGCGCCGAAGAAGCCCGTCACCGATGCCCAGCGGGCCAAGGTCGCCCGCACCCTGAAGGCCGTCGCGAACCCCGTGCGGCTGAAGATGCTCGAGGCCCTCGAGGCGGGCGAACTGACCGTCGGAGCCATCCGCGACGCCGTCGGCGCCAAACCCGCCATCGTCAGCCAGCACCTCGGGCTGATGCGCGACCGCGGCGTCTTGGCGGCTCGGCGCGAGGGCTCCCACGTCTTCTACCGCATCGCCAATCCGCACGTGCTCAAGGTCATCGACTGCATCCGGCGGTCGTGTGCCACCTACCGCGAATCCGAAGACTGAACGACGCAAGGAACTCGACGATGAACTGGAAACCCCTCCTCTGGACCGGCCTGGGCGTGGTCCTCGGCGTCGGCCTCGCGGCCCTGGCCGTCTGGCAGCTCATGCCCGGGATGATGATCGTCACCCACGAGAGCCGCCTGGGCTTCGACGAGACGGTGGCGGCCATCGAAGCCGGCGCCGAGGCCAAGGGTTGGGCCTCGCCCGGCACGCTGCGTCTGGACAAGAGCCTGGCCAAGCACGGCGTCCCGTTCGAGCCCCGCGTCGCCGTCTTCCAGCTCTGCCACCCCCGGTACGCCGAGCGCGTGCTGACGAGCGACCGGTGGGCCTCCAGCCTGATGCCGTGCGCGATCAGCGTGTGGGAGGCCGACGACGGGCGCGTACAGGTCTCGAAGATGAACACGGGCCTGATGGGCACGCTCTTCGGCGGCACCATCGCCGAGGTGATGGGCGGCCCGGTGGCGCGGGACGAGGCGGCCATCCTGGCCAACGTGGTAAAGCCCTGATCGGATGAACCGACCGCCCACGCGCCACGAGCGGCGCGGTAGAATCTCAGCGGAGTGACGCCCATGAGCAACCCGGGAAAAAATCCCCTGGACGACGCCCCTCGCCTGGTCCGCACGGCCGTCGAGCGGCCGCGCCTCGTGACCGGCCTGATGGTGGCGGTGGCGGCGGCGCTGGCGCTGGCGGCCGCACTGCCCACGATCTGGCCGGACGCGGGCGGCTTCCTCCCGCCCGCCCGGGTGGACACCGACCCGGAGAACATGCTGCCGGAGGACGAGCCGGTCCGGGTCTTTCACGACCGGATGAAGGAGCGGCTGCGGCTCCACGACATGGTGGTCATGGGCATTGTGAACGAGACGCACCCGGAGGGGGTCTTCAACCCCGAGACGCTCGCCCGGGTCCACGCCCTGACCGAGACGGCCAAGGGCCTGCAGTGGCCCGACCCGAAGGACCCGTCGCGGACCGTCGGGGTGGTGAAGGCCGACCTGATCGCGCCCTCCACGGTGGACAACCTGGAGCAGGCCGGGCCGGGCACGATCCGGTTCGAGTGGCTGATGCCGACGCCGCCCGAGACAGTCGAAGAGGCCGTCGCGATACGCGATAAGGCGGCGCGGATTCCGTTCCTCGACGGGACGCTCATCAGCGAGGACGGCAAGGCGCTGGCGCTGTACCTGCCGCTGACGAGCAAGGACCAGAGCTACCGGGTGTACGAGGCGCTGCGCGAGGCGACCGCCGACTGGCCCGCCGAGGACCAGGTCCACATCACGGGTCTGCCGGTGGCGGAGGACACGTTCGGCGTCGAGATGTTCAAGCAGATGGCGATCAGCGCGCCGCTGGCGATGCTGGCCGTCTTCCTGCTGATGCTCGTCTTCTTCCGGAAGCTGATGCTGGTCCTCTCGCCGATGATCGTCGCGATGGTCTCGGTGGTGGTGACGATGGGGGCGCTCATCGTGACGGGCCGGACGGTCCACATCATGAGTTCGATGATCCCGATCTTCATCATGCCGATCGCGGTGCTCGACGCGATCCACATCCTGTCGGAGTTCTTTGACCGGTACCAGGAGACGCGGGACCGGAAACGGACGGTGCTCCGCGTGATGCGGACGCTGTTCGTGCCGATGCTGTACACGTCGCTGACGACGGCGGCGGGGTTCGGGAGCCTGGCGCTGACGCCGATTCCGCCGGTCCAGGTCTTCGGCCTGTACATCGCCTTCGGGGTGCTGGTGGCTTGGCTGCTGACGGTCACGTTCATCCCGGCCTACATCATGTTCATCCCGCAGAAGCGGCTGGAGGGTTTCGGCCTGAAAGCGGGCGAGGAGGACGCGGCCGCCCACGGCTGGATGTCGCGGCTGCTGGCGGCCATGGGCCGCGGGACGTACCGCGGGGCGCACGTGGTTCTCGCGTTGACGGCGGTGGCGGTGGCGGTCGCGCTGTACGGCATCAGCCTGATCCGCATCAACGACAACCCGACCAAGTGGTTCGAGCCGCAGCACCCGATCCGCGTGGCCGACCGTGTCCTGAACGCGCACTTCGGCGGAACGTACATGGCGTACCTGGCGCTGGAACCGACGGCGCCGGATACGGTCACGGACGCGTACCGGGCGGACCTGAAGGCGCGGCTCCGCGCGAAGGGCCCGGCCCTCGCCGACGAAGGCGTCGAGGGCGCCGAGCAGGTCTTCGGCGAGGTGGCCGACATGGTGGAGGCGGCCGCCGAAGCCGTCGGCGCCGAGGCGACGCGCGCGGAGCTCGCGAGCGAACTGGAGCGGCGCGTCGGGGCGCGCCTGGACGACGCCCCGGACGCCACGTGGGCCGCCTGGGACGAGGCGTCGCTCCTGGCGAGCGCCGAGGGGCAGCGCGGCCAGACGTTCAAGCAGCCCGAGGTGCTGCGCGCCGTGCGCGCCCTGCAGGACCATCTCCTGACGACTGGCGTCGTGGGCAAGTCGAACTCGCTGACCGATATCGTCAAGACAGTCTACCGGGAACTCCTCAGCGGCACGCCGGAGGACTTCCGGGTGCCCGACTCGCCTCAGGCCGTCGCCCAGTGCCTGATCCAGTACCAGTCCAGCCACCGGCCGCAGGACCTGGACCACTTCGTCACAAGCGACTACCGGACGGGGTCGGTGTGGGTGCAGTTGACGAGCGGCGACAACCGGGACATGCAGACGGTCGTGGAGGCGGTGGACGCGTACCTGGCGGAGCACCCGCTGCCGGCGGGGTTGGCGCCCCGGTGGTTCGGGCTGACGTACATCAACGTGGTCTGGCAGGACCGGATGGTGAGCGGGATGCTCCAGGCGTTCCTCGGGAGCTTCCTGGTGGTGCTGCTGATGATGACGGTACTGTTCCGGTCGGCCCTGTGGGGGCTGCTGTCGATGGTGCCGCTGACGGTGACCGTCGGCGTCATCTACGGGCTGGTCGGCCTGCTGGGCAAGGACTACGACATGCCGGTAGCGGTGCTGTCGAGCCTGACGCTGGGGCTGGCGGTGGACTACGCGATCCACTTCCTCGTGCGCAGCCGCGAGGCCCGGCGCGAGACGGGGTCGTGGAAGGAGGCCGTGCCGCGCGTCTTCGGCGAGCCCGCGCGGGCGATCGCGCGGAACGTGATCGTCGTCGGCGTGGGGTTCCTGCCGCTGCTGGCGGCGCCGCTGGTGCCGTACCAGACGGTGGGCGTGTTCATGGCGACGATCCTGGTTCTGGCGGGGATCGCCTCGCTGCTGATCCTGCCGGCGATGGAGCGGGTGCTGGAGCCCCTGCTCTGGCCGACCACCCGCGCCTGCTGCTTTGCGTGCAACGGCGTCACGTGTACCGTGACGGGGGTGGCGGCGGTGGCGCTGGTGGCGGTGAACGTGCACCAGTTCCTGGAGGTCGGCTGGACGGCGCTGACGTGGGGCAGCCTGCCGGCGATCGCGCTGCTGGCCGGGGGCTGCGGGCTGATGTCGTATCGCGAGAAATGCCGCCTCGCGCATGACGCCGCCGGGGCGGAGGCTGAGAAAGGAGAGGCACAATGAGAGGCATCGCGCGCGCGTTGCTTGCGGCCACCGGGCTACTGGCCACCGCCGGAATGATCGGAGCCGCCGACGGCGGCGGGGCTGAGGCGAGAGCCGAAACGCGTTCGGTCGAGGAGATCGTCAAGCGGACCAACTACACCGCCTACTACCAGGGCAAGGACGGCCGCGCCCACGTCGAGATGACCATCGAGGACGGGCGCGGCGGGACGCGGAGCCGCGTCTTCACCATCCTCCGCCGCGACGACCAGCCCGAGGACGCCGACGACGAGGCCTTCACTGGCGAACAGGCGTTCTACGTCTACTTCACGCGGCCGGCGGACGTGAACAAGATGGCCTTCATGGTCCACAAGCACCTCGACCGCGACGACGACCGGTGGCTGTACCTGCCGGCGCTGGACCTGGTAAAGCGCATCGCCGCCGGCGACAAGCGGACCAGTTTCGTCGGCTCGCACTTCTTCTACGAGGACGTCTCGGGCCGCAATCCCGACCTGGACACGCACGAGCTGGTCGAGACGACCGACACGTACTACGTCCTGAAGAACACGCCGAAGGACCCGGAGGCGGTCGAGTTCGCGCACTACACGATGTGGATCCACAGGGCAACGTTCATCCCCGTCAAGACCGAGTACACCGACAAGCAGGGCAACGTGTACCGGTCGTACCAGGCCCTCACGGTGGAGACGATCGAGGGGCACCCGACGGTCACGAAATCGGTGATGAAGGACGTGGCGACGGGCGGACAGACGACGCTTGCCTACTCGAAGGTGGAGTACGACGTGGGCCTGCCGAAAGACATCTTCACGGAGCGGTACCTCCGGACCCCGCCGCGGAAGCACCTGCGATGAGGGCGGCACACGCGATGGCATGGGCGGCGCTCGCGGTGGTGCTCTCGGCCGGTGCAGGCTGGGCGGCCGAGGAGCCGCCGTTGCCGGAGGGGCTGGGTGCGCCGGCACCCACCGGGACCGTACCGGCCGCGGCGGAGCCCGCCCTGCCCGAAGGCCTCGGCGTCAACCTCGAAAC
>CAYNLG010000031.1:0-38256 GCA_964397995.1 uncultured Anaerolineales bacterium | reverse complement strand
CAATGAAAAGAGATTGCACCGGCTTCGGCCGCACTCTTTAGCGGCCTGCTAGGCGCGACGCACGCGCGGCATTGACCAACCAGGCGCCGACGGCCGACTCGACGAGTCGGCCCCACGGCTCCGGTTCAGCACGGGCCTCCTCGAAAGACGGATCGCTCTGGGCGGTCATCAAGGCGTTGTTGTAGACCTGGAGCTTCGGGCTGGAGGCCCGCTGCCGGACGCGTTGGCCGGCGTACTTCTGCAGTCCCGCCAGAAGCCCCGCGCCGCCCAACAGGTCCAGATAGTGGGCGAGCGTGGTCGTGTTGCCAGCGTCCTGGAGTTGGCCGACCATCTTCGTGTAGGAGAGCACCCGTCCGGAGTACGTGCAGCCCAGCTCGAAGAGTTGCCGGAGAAGGGCAGGCTTGTCGACACGCTGCATCAGGAGGACATCGCGCGAGATGGTCGTCTCGATCAGCGCCTCCCGCACGTAGCGCGCCCAGCGCTCAGGCTCGTCCACGAGCGGAGCCGCCCCCGGGTACCCTCCGTAGTAGACAAACTGGTCGAGAGACCAGCCGAAGGCCTCTGCCATCTCGGCGAAAGACCAATGAAGCACGGGGATGACTTCGAACCGCCCCGCGAGGCTCTCGGGCAGGCCTTGGCGGACGAGAAGCGGGGCCGACCCGAGCACCACGACGTGGAGAGGCCGACCGGCGGCCGTGTCTTCATCCCAAAGCCTCTTGACCGTCTCGGACCAACCGGGGCTCTTCTGAATCTCGTCCAGTACCAGGACCGCGCGTGGCGCCGGCGTGGGGACCTGCAGGAGCCGGCGTCCGGCCTCCCACTGCTGGCGGAGCCATGTTTGGTCCTTGGGGGCGGGCTCGTCGGCGGTGGCATAGTGGCCAGGCGTGTCGATGGCCCCGAGAACCTGGCGGACAAGGGTGGTCTTGCCGGTTTGGCGCGGTCCCGCAAGGACCTGAATGAAGCGCCGGGGCTCCTCCAAGCGGCTGCGCAGGGTACCGAAGAGGGGTCTTTGGAACACGGCCGCTCCTTTACTCAGGGTCCTGAGTAATGTTACTCAGAGTATTGAGTAAACGCAAGCCCCAAGGAGGAATAAGGTCTATTCTGCCAAAAAGCACCAATTCGGCCATTCCCAGACGAACTTCATGCGGACCAAGTGCGCATCACGCCGGGAAAGAGGCCGCCTAATGCCAGGGCCTTGAGTAAATGGCGCGCCCCTTGGCGGCTACGGAGCTGCCGACGCCATCACCGGCGCCGAGGCCGGGCGGCCGGCGCGGGTCACGAGGCCCCTGGCCTTGCCGGTCCGGGGGCGGCGGACGTCGTACTCGCCCGTGAACGTCCCCGTGACGTCGCGGTCCTTCAGCCGCAGGTCCAGGTCGTATCGGCAGCGGTGGTCGTGCGTGGGATTGTACCCGTCGGCCCGGATGATGACCTCGATGGGCCCGGCCAGGCGGTCGCCCTCCAGCCGCAGCCCGCTCACGTCGGTCACGTGGTCGCCGCGGCCGTAGGTCGGCGTGGTCGTCTTCACCGCGACGGCCTTGCCACCGGCCAGGGTGATGGCCAGCCGCAGGGCCTTGCCGTCGGGCAGGGCTCCCGCCAGGTCGACGTCATAGATGGCGTTGGCCGGGTCGGCTTCGGCCTTCTCGGGCAGTTCGATACGGCCCCAGATGCGGCGATTGACGGCTGAGTCGGGCGTGATCTCCTCGCTCCCGCGGTAGGAGCTGTACTCGCCAGCCGGCTTGTTGCAGACCACGGGGGTGTCGAAGAGGAGCTGGTACGTCCCGCTTGGGACGACGGTGTTGGAGTCCAGCTCGGCGGTGAACTGACCGCCCAGATGGCCGTCCTCCAGCTTGACGTCGAACTCGGTGACCTCGGCGGTCCAGCCGTCCTCGACCTGGGCGCACAGGAGCCGCGGGTTTACGCCGCGACCGTCTACCAGGTCGAACGTGAGCGTCGTGTGATGCCGCCGCGCCTGCCCGCCGCACCACTCGCGGCGGATCTGGAGCTCGACGGTGCCGTTGGCCGCGGCGGTCGGGCTCATGAGGCCGCGCACTTGGCCGCGCTTCGGCTGGGCCGTCGCGGTATCGCGCCATGTGCCGGTGACGCGGCCGCCGTCGAAGGCGAGGTCGACGTCGATCGGGTAGTTCCGGCCCATCACGTACAGGCGCGCGTCGCCTTTGACGCCTTCCTTCGTCAGATGCAGCCGCCCGGGCATGGACCACTCGGGGATCTGGTGATGCGGGGGGCAGGTGACCCAGGACTGGACCACGCGCCCGCCCTCGGTCCGCAGGTGCCACCTCAGGTCTGTGCCGCTGACCTCGCAGCTCGCGCGGGGGCCGCCGCGCCACGCCATGTCGAGGTCGGGGTCGTTCAGGCGCAGGCCCTCCAGGTCGACGACGAGGAGCCCGTCGCCCGGTGACGGGGGTGTGGCGGAGGCCGGTGCGGCACGAGGTGTCCGGGCGGAGGCCTTCCGCAGGTCCCAGCAGTGGACGAGATGCTTCGCGCCGCGGTGGTAGACGCGACCGTCGGCGACGGTCGGCGTCACGCAGACGATGTGTCCCGGGCCGATCCAGCCGAGCCGCTCCGGCGCGCCGCTGGAGGCGTCAATCAGGCCGAGGCCGTTGGCTTCGGGCAGGAGGATGCGGCCATCCATCGCCACCGGTGAGCCGCACCCCATGCCGCCGAACGGGATCGCGCCCGTCACCTTGCCCGTGGCCATGTCCACCCCGACGAACAGGTGCCTCGCGTCGCGGAGCGCGAGCATTTCCTTCGGCCCGAAGAGGTCCGGGTACTCGTCCTGAAGGACGTCGAGGCGACTGTCGGAGAAGCGGCGGAACTCCTTGACCTCCAGCCAGAGACGGTCGCGGTGGATGAGGGGGCTGCCGTAGGAGTATCGCCAGAGCGTCGGCATGGTCCAGAGCCGCTCGGCCCCGGTCGGGGTGAGCTTCCAGCAGCCCCAGCTTCCGTCGACCGCCGGGTCGGTCTCCTCGGAGAGAGCGACGAGGCGGTCGCCGGCGATGGCGGGTGTGTGGCCGCTGTACCCGGGTGTGCCGACCCCGCCCGCGGACCAGAGGACCTCGCCCGAGCGGGGCTCGATGCACTGAAGAGTGCCACCGACGGCGATGAAATACGCCTTGCGTCCGTGCCGCCAGACCAGGAGTGGGCGCGTGGTGTTCGTGCAGTTGCGCTTTCGCCAGAGCTCCCTGCCGGTCACCGCGTCGAAGGCGACGGCGCCCCGGTTGTTCGTGTTGACCGCGACGACGCCCTCGGCCACTTGGGGAATGCTATCCCAGCCCCAGTTGCGGCTGCCCTTGTAGTCCTCCGGCGAGGGGTCGCGGTCGCGCTGGGCCAGGCACTCGCGGAAACTGCGGTCGCGCGGCCCTTGGCCGCCCAGCTTCTTCACCTTCAGGCAGTACTCCAGGTACAGGTACGCCTCGTCGGAGGCGGGGCCGGTGCTCCGATCCCAGAGCTTCTTGCCGCTGGCCGCATCGACGCAGAAGAGCCGCCCGAGCGTGCCGACCCAGTAGACGCGGCCATCGGCGACGCAGGGGACGTAGTGGCCCGTGTGCTCGTAGGCCGACCGGTTCAGGCCCATCATCTCGTACGCGGTGACCCAGAGCGTTCGGCCCGTCTCGGCGTCCAGGCAGTAGAGCAGTTCGTCGGCGGCGACGCGGCGGATGTAATCGGGGCTCGACTCGCGGGCCTTGGCCCAGAGAATCTCAGCGAGCGGGCCCGAAGGCCGGTACGCCGCCACGTACACCCGCCCGTCGGCGACCACCGGGCACCCGAAGCCGCCGTTGCCGCATACCTGGCGCGGGCGGAGGACGATCTGGCTCTTCTCGGGCGGCAGGGGATTGTCCTCGCTTACCCAGAGCAGCCGCGCGTCGTCCCAGGAGCGGACCAGCGCGTTACCGCTCTCGATGTCGCCCGACCCGTCCCGTCCGCGCCAGCAGGGGTAGTCCGGCGTGGCGGCGGACGCGGCGGCCACGGCCACGGTCAGGAGAAGGCAGGCGGCGGGGGGCAAGCGGAAGCGGCGGAAGCGCATGGCAGGACCTTTCGCTCGGGGATTCTGGCGCGCGGGCGTCTCTCTCTTGAACGAACGGTCCCCGCGCGGGTTCCGGTCAATGGCGGGCGGCGCGCCCGTGCCGGGTGTGCCTGAACGCCAAGCGCGGGCGGGTCCTCCACGGCGAGAGAACGTCGCAAACCCTTAGTACTTGTCCTGGTCGGCCAGGTCGTAGAGCGGCACCAGGTACGGGTGGGCCGCGTCCTGGGCCGTGAGCGGGACGGGGTTCTCGACGCGGCCGACGGGGCGGCAGTTGGCCCCTTCGGCGCCGGCGGCGTTGTCGCCGAGGTCTTCGCGGGCGGCATCCGCCAGGCGCTCGAGGCGCTTCACCACGTCCGGGTTCGCCTCGGCCACGTTGGTCGTCTCGCCGATATCCGCCTCCAGGTCATAGAGCTCGCGGACGGCCTCGCGGCGTTTCTCGCGGCGGTCGAAGCGGCTGACGAAGAGCTTCCACGAGCCGCTCCGCACCGCCTCCAGGTCGTCGCGGAAGTAGTAGGTGAAGGCCTCGTGCGGCGTCTCGCCCGACGGGTCGCGCATCAGGTCCGCGATGTTCCGCCCGTCGATGATCCGGTCGTCCGGCGCGGCCCCTCCCGCCAGGCCCGCCAGCGTCGGCAAGAGGTCCATCGATGTGGCCAAGGCGGTGCACTCGGCGCCGGCCGGCATCTGGCCGGGCCAGCGGACAAGGAAGGGTACGCGGAAGCCGCCCTCCCACGTCGTCCCCTTCCCGCCGCGCAGGGGCTTGTTGATCGACCCGCACCGGGGCGCCCCGCCGTTGTCGCTGGTGAAGATCAGCAGGGTGTTGTCCTCCAGGCCCAGCCGCGCCAGCTCGTGCATCAGGACACCGGTCGCCCAATCGACGCATCCCACGGCGGCGCCGAACCGCCCGTGGCGCGACCCCCGCATGAACCGTTCCGGAGCGAAGAGCGGCACGTGGACGTACATGTGCGCGAAGTAGAGGAAGAAGGGCTCGTCGCGGTGGGTCCGGATGAACCGGACGGCGTCCTCGACGTACCGCTCGGTGAGGGAGGCTTGGTCGGGCTGTTCCTGGACGACGTCCTCGTCGCGCAGAAGGGGCAGGGGCGGGTAATCGGTGCGGTTGCTCTGGACGCCCATGTCGTTGCTGTAGGGAAGGCCGAAGTAGCCGTCGAACCCGTGCCGCGTCGGCAGGAACGCGGGCTGGTCCCCGCAGTGCCACTTCCCGATGTGCCGCGTCGCGTACCCCTGGTTCCGCAGGAGCGTCGCGACGGTGACCTCGTCGGGACTGAGGCCGACGCCCTGGCCCGGGAAGAGGACCCACTTGTCTTCGAACTGTCCGAAACCGATGCGGCGGGGGTAGCAGCCGGTCATCATGGCGCCGCGGGACGGCGAGCAGACGGGGGCGGCCATGTAGAAGTCGGTGAAGCGGACGCCCTCGGCCGCCATGCGGTTCAGGTAGGGCGTGTCGTTGACAGTCGAGCCGTAGGGCTCAATGTCGGCGTAACCGAGGTCGTCGCAGTTGATGAGGATGACGTTCGGCTTGTCGTGCGGCTGCCGCATGGCTTGGTTCTCCGGTCTCACGTCGGGTCCGAAAGGACCGATTCTCTAGGGCTTGCCGTCGGAGGGGCAAGGCGAAGGCGCGGTCCGCGCGCCGACGCGTCTCCGGCGCCTAACGCGTTGCCCCGGGCGAGAGGATCTCGTGGCCCGGCACCTGGAATTGGTCGTCGGTGGTCCTGCACCAAGCTGCCAGGCGGGCCCGCAGGGCGTCGCGCGTGGCGTCGAACCTCCGGGACGTCGCGAGGTTCACCATCTCGCCCGGGTCGGCCGCCAGGTCGACGAGCTGCTCGCGCGGGCGGCCCCACCGCCACACGGAGTACTTGTGCCGGTCGGTGACGATGGCGCGGCCGACATTCTGCTTGTGAGCGCGGGCGTTGTCCATCACCTCGGGGTTGAGAGCGCTTTCGATGACGAGCGCGTCGCGCCAGGTCTCCACGGGCTCGCCGCGCGCGAGGGGCAGCAGCGACCGTCCCGGCAGCCCCTCCGGCACAGGCATGTCGGCCGCCTCGCAACATGTCGGCAGCAGGTCGAGGCCGGTTGAGACCAGCCGGTCGCATGCGGCCCCGGCGGCGATGCCCGGCCCGGCCAGGATGAGCGGGACACGGATGACCTCCTCGTAGAAGGTCATCTTCTGATTCCACCGGTGGGCGGCGCAGCCGTCGCCGTGGTCGCTCATGAAGACGACGAGCGTGTCCTCGGCCCGTCCCGTTTCGTCGAGGGCGGCAAGAACGCGGCCGACCTGGGCGTCGACCAGCTCGACCAGCCGGTAGTAGGCCCAGAGGTACTCGCGCCACTGGCGGGGCCCGTCGTCGCGCGGCAGCCAGACTTGCATGCCCCAACGCTGGACTTGGCGGAGGATCTCGGGCTCCTCGGGTGGCACGGGGTGGTTGGCCGGCAGCGGGGGCAGGTCGCGCTCGGGCGGCGGTTCGCCGATGCCCCCCTCGAAGAGCGGCATCGCGCGGGCCCACTCGCAGATGTTGTGCGGGTTGACGAAGTTCCCCACCGCCAGGAACGGCGCCTCGCCCGGCTCGCGGAGGAAGGCGGTCAAGTGGTCGGCGGTCTGGACGTCGCCCCACCGGCAGAGGAGCTCGAAGTCGCGGCTGCCATCGGCCGGGGCCATGTCCTTGCCCGCCCAGACGCACCGGTAGCCGCCGCGGGCGAAGTGCCACCCCATCAGGGCCTCGCGGGGGATGTCATGGGCCCAGAAGGGCTTGCCCGCGTTGCCGTAGATGCCAAGCTCGTGCGGGTGGCGGCCCGTCATGTGGCTTGCCCGGGCGGGCGTGCACAAAGGGTAGGTGCAGTACGCACGGGTGAACCGCGTGCCGCGCGCCGCCAAGGTGTCCATGGCCGGCGTTTTCAGCCAGGGGGTCCCCGTGCAGCTCATGGCGGCGTGGGTCTGCTGGTCGGTGATGAGGATGAGAACGTTGGGTCTCGTACTCGCGTCCGTTCCGGACGACATGGTGTGGGCCTCCGTCAATCGCTTGTGCCGGGGAACTCCCAATGCTTCAGGTCACACGACCGGGCCACGCCCAGCCGGTGACTCATGTTCAGCACGACGTGCGGCACCTCGCGGGCGTGGAAGAAGCCGTAGAAGAACCCGTCCCGCTCGCGCCAGTCGGCCACGTAAAGGGCCCCCGCGTTCTGGTGCTCGTTGAAGCCCGGCTGGGTCGGCATCCGGATTGGCTCGAGGTCCCAAGCCAGCCAGTCTGCCCAATGCGACCCGTCGCCGCGCATCGTCCCGATCTGTTGCGCCCCCGGTGTCTGAACGATGAGCCGCCACTGTCCGTCGACGTGCAGGAACTGGCCGTTCTCGGACGACTCCGGGAAGGGCAGGCGGCCCAGGAGCTCCCAGCCGTCGGGGTCCCAGAGGTCCTCGGCGGCGGCCATCAGCGGTTCCTGCCACTGCTTGAAGATGCAGTAGACGCGGTCGCCGCACCGGGTGACGGCCGGGTCGATCGCCCGCTGCCCGACGTTCAGGTTCCGGGCGAGTTCCGTGTGGCGCGGCTCCCAGTTGACCAGGTCCTCGCTCCGGGAGGCGTGGAGCTTGGTGCATGTCCTGTCGTGGCCTGGCCGCGGGTCCCAGCTCTGATAGGTGAGTACCCAAGCCCCGTCGAGGAAGGTGATGTCGGGGCTGCCGAAGCCGCGGTCGCCCTCGCCCCAGAGCAGGACCGGGTGCGACCACGTGACCAGGTCGCGCGTCGTCACTTCCAGTAACTGGAGCCGGTTGCCGGGCGAGAACGCCGAGCAGAACAGGTGCACGACGCCGGCCTCGTCGAGCGCCACACATGGATCCTTCAGTGACCACGCGGGATGCGTGAGGATGGGGTTGCGGATCTCGGACCAGTCGAACACGGGCACCTCCTCTAAAGGGCGTTCAGTTCGTCGCGGAGGCGGGCGAACGTCGGGCACGTGACCGGTCCCGCCAGCAGCGGGTCGTCCGTGGAACGCATCCACGCCACCAGCCGCAGGCGCATGGCGGCCAGGACCTCGGCGTGGGCCGGGTCGCGGGCGAGGTCGGTTGTCTCGTCCGGGTCGGCCTCCAGGTCGTAGAGCTCCTCCGGCCCGAGAACACGGGTCTCGAGGGCGGCCATGTGCTGGCGGGTCAGCGTCGCCGCCCGCACGTCCTTCCGGGGGATGAGGTCGAGGTAGCGGATGTACTTCCAGCGGTCGGTCCGTACCGCGCGGCGCGGGTCGAAGGTGTCGTGATAGGTCTTGCCGGCGAAGACGGCCTCGTTCGGCTCGTAGGGCTGGCCTTCGAGCAGCGGCAGGAAGCTCCGCCCCGCCACGCGGTCGGGCACCGCCAGGCCGCACGCCTCCAGAAGCGTGGGCAGGACGTCGACGTGGCTGAGCAGGGCGTCGGCGGTGCGGCCGACATCCCAACCGCCCGCCGGGTATCGGAGGAAGCAGAAGACGCCGATGCCGGGGTCGCGACAGGTTCCCTTGGCAAGGGGGAAGTCCTCGCCGTGATCGGTGGTGAAGACGCAGAGGGTATTGTCGGTGAGGCCGGCGGTGTCGAGGGCGGCGAGGATCCGCCCGATGCCCTCGTCCAGTCGCCGCACCCCGCCTTGGAAGGCCGCCACCTCTTCCCGCACGGCCGGCAGGTCTTTCAAATAGGGTGGCCGCCACAGGCCGCGGCTCGTGTCCGAACCGGCCCGCTTGCTCCAGCGATAGTGGGTGTCGGAGCAGCCGATCTGGAGATAGAAGGGGCGGTCGGGGTCGCGCGTGCGCAGCCACGCGCCGATGCCGTCGCCGAAGTCGAGCAGGTCGCCGCCGTCGTTGTACCGCTCGCCCGGGCCGCACAGGAACCGCTCGAAGCCGAGCGTCCGGCAGTCGTCGGTCTCGTGGACTTGGCCGCATAGCACGCTCTCGTAGCCCGCGTCGGCGAACAGGCGGGCCGCGTGCCGCTCGTCATCGTGCAGCCGGAACCCCCGCATCGGTCCGACAAGGCCGTCGACGCCGATCTGGTGCGGGTGGCGACCGGTCAGCAGCGCCGCCCGCGCGGGCGAGCACAGCGGCCGCGTGCTGAACATCCTTGTGCAGGTTATGCCCTCGGTGGCCAGCCGCTCGCAGGCCGGCGTGTGAAACGTCGGGTACCCGATCGGCGAGACACACCGGCCGGTGTCGTGGCTGATGAAGACGAGCACATTGGGTCGAGCGGCCATCACGCTCCTTCAGGGGAGGTCACGTTGTGGTAAGCGGCGGGCGGACTTCCAGCCGGCTCGCCTCGACGTCGGCGTAGGCGACGTCCGGCCGGCTGGGCGTCGCGAGGGGGCAGTCCACCAGGCCGCCGTCCACGTGCCGGGCCCAGAGGACGTGCATGGGCACCTCGCACCCGGCCGGCCAGGCGGTCGTCACGTCGCGCACCGTAAGGCCCCGGATGTTCTCGGCGACCACCACCGCCCGGGCCGCCCGGGCGTCGGGGCTGAACGGTGAGAACTGGCCACCCACGGCCTGACGGGCTTCCTCGAAGCGGTCTTCGACGGCGGGGTAATCCATGTGGATGCCATCGAGGGCGATATTCTCGAGCCGTGCCCCGTCCTCGGCCGTGAAGAGAATCCGCGCATCGGACCGGACGAGACAGTCGCTGATCCGCACGTTCCGCACCGTGCCGATGCCGCGGTCCCGTTCGGGGTCCGGATGCCGCGACAGGTTGATGTGGATCGGGCAGACGAACGGCATGTCGTTGTGACAGTCCATGACGATGGCGGAGAAGACGATGTCCTCGAACGTGCCGCCCGCGAGGTTGTAGAGGCTGATGCCGCGCGAGCTCTCGCGGATCACGCACCCGGTCATCGTGACTTGGCGGATGGTGCCGATGGATTCGCTGGCGCCGAGTTTCAGGGCGCTGCAGTTGGTCTGGAGGAGGCAGTTCGAGACGGCGATCCGCTCGTTGACCCCGCCCAGGCTCTTCAGGACGATCGCGTCGTCGCCGCAGACCAGCGTCGAGTTGCTGACCGTGACGTCGCGGCTGTCGGTGATGTCGAGCCCGTCGGTGTTCGGCCCGAAGAGGTTATTGCGAAGGGTGATGCCGTCGACGCGGACCCGCTCGGCGTCGCGGAGGTGGACCGTCCAGCCCGGCGAGTCGTAGACGGTCACGCCCTCGAGGACGAAGTCGGTCGCACCGCGAATCTCGATCATGGGGCTCGGCCGGGCCGCTTTGCGGACGTAGAAGCGGCACGTGTCGGGCGGGTCCCAGAACGCAAGCCCGCTGCCGTCGAGGGTGCCCTGACCGCGAATGGCCGCACGCTCGACGCCGTCGGCGACCACCAGATGATGCTGCTGCAGGTCGACGTTGCCCTGCGGGTTCGGCGCGGCCGGGTGGGGCGGGTAGTCGGCAATGTCCTCGGAACCCTTCAGCACCGCGCCGGCCGCCAACTCCAGGGCGACGCGGGACCGCAAATGGATTGTCCCCGTGCGGAACGTCCCGGGCGGGACGTGCACCACGCCGCCGCCGGCGTCGGCTGCGGTGTCAATCGCCCGTTGGATGGCCTCGTTGCAGACGGTCGTACCGTCGGCGGCGGCGCCGAAATCGGTGATCGAGACGGCCTGTCCCGTCCGGGATGCCTGCGGCCGGTCCGCCATCGTTATCCTTTCGCGGCTGAAGACGGTCGCCAGCCTATCATGCTTGTCAGCCCACGCCACGAATTTCCCGAGAGGGGCACGCGGACGCGGCGCGTCGGCGCGAACTTGGACCTCGTCTTCGAGTCCAAGGTACCGAGCCGGGAGCCCGTACCGCACGATCGGGGGACACATGGGACGTAAGGCGTTAGGGATCGCTGTTGTGGCCGCCGGTCTGGCACTCGTGGGGTGCCGCCCGGCCGCCGACCCGGCGGCGCGGGATGGCCTCGACGGGAATGCTTGGAATGACTCCCAGGCCGCCGAACTGTCCGCCGCGGCCGACGTCGCTTTCACGGGCCGCGTCCGGTCGGTCTGCACGGCCCGTCCGCGGCGCCTGCTGGACCGGCCGGGCTTCGTCCTGGACGTCCCGGCCGACACGGTCCTCGTGGCGGAGCCCCGGCTCAGCTGGCTCGTGACGGTGGATGTGCGGCGCGTCGCGAAGGGCGACGCGGCCGCGTGGTCGGGCGAGCGGCACCTGGCGATCCACAGTCCGGTTCGGACGTTCGGTGCCTCGGCCGTCGAGGCCGTCGGCCGGACGTACACGTTCTTCCTGAGCCCCGTCGCGGGCGACACCGAAGGCCGCTGGTTGCTGGAGGTGTTGCCGGGCGGGTAAAGACGGCGCGGGATGGCACTGGCCTCAGGGCGTCTGGGGCTGTTTCGCTTGGCGGCCCTCCACCACGACCTCCCGCTCTCCTTCCAAATGGACAGCCTCCACGACGACGCGGCCGTGGCGGGCCAGGGCTTCGAGGTTGAGGATCTTCAGCTTGGCCCACACGATCATCTGCAGCCGAAGCCGCCCCGGCTCCGACGGGAAGGACTCGAACTCGCGGCTCAAGGGCACGCGGTCCTGCCAGCAGACGTCGCCGTGGTGGGTGCCGGCCGGATACAGCACGTAGAGCTGGTTCTTGCCGATTTCCGAATTGCCGCCCCCCGTGCAGGCCGCGCGTACGGTATCGATCCCGAGGACGCGGTAACTGGCGCTCCTCTGTTCTATCGCCGGGCGCGGGTTCACAAGCAGTGGGACGCTGCCCCGGTTGACGACCACACACCGGACCCGGACCGCTCCGTCGGCTTCCCGTTGGCAGGTGATGTCTTCCAGCGCGAGGCCGCGGGTTGGGTCCTTGTGCTGTGCCGCCGGGGAGTTCCCTGTCGATTCCGGCTTGCCTCCCGCGGTGGCGAGAACAAGGACCGTGGCCGCGGCCACCGGCCACGCCAAGCGGGGCAGGACGGCAAGGACCATGGCACGTCTCCTTAAAACCGGCATCATGTTGCGTCAGTCTACACGGCGCCGTCTCCGGAATCCGCGGATTTGCCTTGGAACTTTCTGACGACGGGCGTAGTCGAGCGGTCGGTTCGCTCAGGCCGGCACATCGGCCGCGCCGTCCTCGGCGTCCACCGCCTCGACCGCCTGGCGGAGCGCCTCCGGCGTGACCACGCCCTGCGCGACGAGCAAGCGACACACGGCGGCCAGGTAGAGCCGCAACTCGTCGCACTCGCGCTCCAGGTCGGCGAGCCGCGCCGCGGTGTCGCCGGAATCCGCCCGTCGCGATCGGACCTCCTGCCGGAGTTGCTCCAGCTCGCGGATCTGGTCCTCCACGTTCATCTGCACGCCGATATCGCCCAGCAGCAACGCGCGTCCCCAACCCATGCGAACTCCTTTCCGATTCGGTTCGCCTGCCCGCGGGCGGCCGTCTTGCCGCACGGCACCCCACCATGGTACGCGATCGGCCGCAAAACTATTTACTCCGCGTCGGCCGCCAGTGACCGGGCCTTGGCCGCATAGGCCCGGGCCGCGACGGCGTCGCCCTGGACCTCGGCCGCCCGGGCCAGGAGCGCATATGCCTGCGGGGCGGGGCCGTGGGCCTCGACGGCCGCCTCCAGCATCGCCCGAACTCCGGCCGCCATCGCCGGCCGCCGCTCCAGGACGCGGGCCGCCACCAACGCCGCATCCGCCTTCCGCACCGGCCGCACGGCAAGCGCTGCCGCGCAAGCCGCCGTCGCCTCGGCCTCGCGTCCGAGGTCGTCGAGCACCTGGCCGTGCCAGAGGTGCGCGGCCGCGCTGTCGGGGTCGCGCCGGACGGCCTCGGCAAGGTGGGCCTCGGCCTCCGCCAACCGGCCCTTTGCCGCCAAGGTCAGGGCCAGCAGCAGCCGCACCTCGCCGGCGTCGGGGTCGTGCAGGAGGGCGGCTCGGTAGTGGGCCATGGCCTCGTCGGACCGGTTCCGCGACCGCGCGAGCGCCGCGGCGTGGGCATGGGCCTCGGCCAGGAGCCCCGCGTCTGGCTCGTCAGCCGCCTCCAGATCCGCCAGCAGGCGCGTGAAAGCGGCCTTGGCCCGCTCGGCGTCGCCCAGTTCCGTGAGCGCCGCCGCCAACCGCAGCCGGGCCGCGTGGTCCGCCGGGTCGATCGCCAGCGCCTTCTCAAAGAGGGGCACCGCGCCCGCGACGTCGCCGGCGAGCAGCCGCACCTGGCCCTGGCGCCGGTAGTTGTTCGCGTCCAGGAACGCCTCGGTGAGCGCGAGTTGCGCCGAGGGGGCCACGTTCACGAACTCGGGGATATTGGCGGCCCGGTCGGACAGGGCGGCCCGCTCCAGAAAGACCGGCGGCGACGAGCGGCCCTCGGCGTCGATGTGTGTGAGCGCGAGCTGCGTGTACGGCCCGCGGGCCTTCGTTGCGAAGACGAGCCATCGGCCGCTGGGGCTCCACGCATGCCACGAGTTCATCCGGTCCGTGTTCGCCTCAAGCCGTCGGGCCTTGCCGCCCTCGGCCGGGACGATCCAGAGTTCGCTGTCCGGTTGGAGGAGCATGAAGCTCTCGGCGCGGCAGAAAACAAGCCATCGGCCGTCGGGCGAGACCTTCGGGAAGAACTCGCTCACGGCCGGGTCGGTTGCGCCCGCAACCGGCTCCGCCCGGCCGCCCGCGCCGCCGGCGAAGGGCACCCGGTAGAGGTCGAACCTGAAGGTGCGGTGGCCCTCGACGAAGTCGCGGGCGAGGTGCGGCGTCAGGAGAGCGTCTTGCTCCTTGGCCGTCTCGTCGACCTCCGCCGCCTCCGCCCGCGCGAAGTAGACCCATCGCCCGTCCGGCGACCAGGCCGGGTTGCTTTGCACGTACCGCGGGTCGTCCGCCCCCGCGAGCGCCGTGAACGTGCCCGCCGTCCGGTCGTATGCCGCCAGGATGCCCTTGATCGGGAAGAAGAGCTGCGAGAAGGCGAGGTCGGGGCGCGCCACGAAGACGGAGCGGTCCTTGACGGTGCTGACGGCGTACCGGCCGTCGGGCGAGACGCGCGACAGAAGGCCGAAGGTCGGCTCGCCGTCGGCCCGGCGGTAGTCGCTCCAGGTGATGAGCGTCTCGGGCGTCAGCGTCCGCGTCCGCGTCAGGTCGACGAGGGCGTACGAACCCTTGTCGTTCGCGTAATCGACGTCCATGCCCAGCACGCGCCCCGCGGCGTCCAGCGAATGACAGTTGCCGCACACCGGCAGCTTCTCCAGAACGACCGGCGGTTCGGCGGGGGAGCCGACATCGAGCAGCCGCCATGCGATTCGCTCGGGATGCTTCACCGCCTCGATGAAGGGCAGCGGCACGCTCCGGTACAGGATCGGCGCTCCGACCGCGTCCGTGCTGGTCCGGAAGGTGGTCCGCGCGACAGCAACGGGCTCACTGCCGGTATCGAGGCCGACGGCAGCGAAAGTCGCGTCGGCCCCCGTGCTCGCCTGCTTGACTGCGGTCCAAGCGTCGGCCGGGGGGCGCCAGCGCGGTACGTCGGTCGTGTCCACATGCAGCGCCTCGGGGCCCGGCGCCGCCAGGCGCACGACCCAGCGGGCGACCTTCGCCTCGGCCTCTGCCTGCCAGCGAAACTCCGGGGGCGGCAGTTCCGGCGGGAACAGCGTGCCTTCGCGGGGATATGTGACGGCAGCGCCGAAGGGCGCCTGGCCGTCCAGGTTGCGGAAGGCGTCCGCCGGCGATGCCGCGTTCCTGCTCCGCACCGCCAACGCCGCGATGGCGAGCGCCCCGACCCCGAGCGCACCGGCGGCTAGGAGCCCCCGCCAACGCATGCGCTTCTGTGTCGTGTCGCCCATCGGCCCTCTTGAACCGTCCCCTGGCGCCCCGGGTGCCCCGTATTGTTCGTCAAACCCGCCCTGGCGTCCAGCCCCGCCGCCGGCCGGACGTGTCGGCCGGCACAAATGGGGCCCGGCCTTGTTTTCGTTTGGGCCTGATTTCGAAAGCAAGACGCTCGCGTGTTTGCGTCGACGCCAGGGTGCCCTTCGCCTGTCCTTCGCCGAAACGCCGACCCCCCGACCCCCGCGCGCCGGTTCCACAGGGTGTGGTGCGGCCGGGTGAGACGCACAGGAGCCGCGCCGGAGCGTGGGCCTGAGAGGGAGTGCCGCATGCGAAACGTGCTGCTGCGGACGGCCATCGCGGCCGCCGCGGGGATGGTGTGCCTTTCGGCAGGGAGCGCGAACCCGGTGGGCGCGGCCCCGGGACGGATTGAGGCGATCAACGAGGCGACGCCCTGGCGCGTCTACCTCGTCCGCCAGGAGCAGGACAAGCGCCGCCGCGAGCCGCCCACCTTCACGGCCGCGCCCCCGAAGGACTGGGCCTCGCCCGACTTCGACGCCGGCGGCTGGGGCCGGTACGTCTCTCTGGCGGCCGTGCTCGGCGGCTACGGTCACGGCCAGTCGCCTGACATGGCCATGCTCTGCCTGCGGACGCGCTTTGCCGTGCCGCACCCGGGCAAGGCGGCGGCCCTGGACCTGGCCCTGGAGTACCGCGGCGGCGTGGTCGTCTACGTCAACGGCCGGGAGATCGCGCGACAGGACCTGCCGGCCGGCGACCTGGGGGTCGACGCCCTTGCCGAGGCGTACCCGAAGGAGGTTTTCGTCGACCCCGAGGGCAACCCCCTGCGGGGGGCGAAGCGTCCCGCCGACGAGCATCGTGACCGCTACGAGCGGCGCATCCGCACACTCACCTGCCGCATTCCGCCGGACGCCCTTCGCCGCGGGTCCAACGTGCTGGCCCTGGAAATCCATCCGGCGCCCATTTCAATGATGAAACTTGGGCGCAAGACCGAGTGGAGCACCGCCGGCGTGTGCAACGTGCGGTTGACCGCCCCGCGGGGCGCGGGCGTTGCCGCCTACGCCGACGCCCGGCGCCTCACGTCCGTCTGGAACGCCAGCCCCATGGACACCGTCTCGGCGACGCCCGGCAAGCACCAGGAGGGCTTCCTATGGTGGGGCGTCACGGTCACGCCCTCGGGCCTGGTGCGCGGCAACCCGTTCGAGCCGCTACGGCCGGTCCGCACGGTCGTGCCGCGTGGCGGGACGTGCGCGGGCCAGGTCGTTGTCACCGGCCCCGGGCCGGTCAAGGGGCTGGAGGCCGAGATCGGTCCGCTCACACGCGCCGGTGGCCGGGAGACGCTGCCCGACGACGCCGTCCGCATCGGCTACGCCACCCAGCACGAGGAGGCCGGCGAGGTCTTCTGCAATGCTCTCATGCCCTCGCCTGACCCGGCGGCCGCCGTCCAGCCCGTTTGGGTGCGCGTCGACGTGCCACGCGACCAGGCCCCCGGGTGGTACACCGCCGCGCTGACCCTCCGACTCGGGGGGCGGACGACGCGCGTCCCGGTCCAGGTGCTCGTATCACCCTGGACGGTGACCGACCCGAGGGCCAACGAGACGTGCGTGAGCGTGTACCAGTCGCCGGACACCCTGGCGGAGCGGTTCCGGGTCACACCTTGGTCGGATGCGCATTTCGCTCTGATCGAACGGTCGCTGCGGGCGCTTGCCCCGATGGGCAACGACGTGCTGCTCGTGCCGGTCATCCTCGACACGTACCTGCACCACAAAACAGGCCTCATCCGCTGGGTCAAGAAGGGCGGCGGGTACGAACCAGACCTCTCGGCTTTCGCGCGGTACTACGACCTCCAGACGAAGGTGTGCGGGCGTCCGAAAGTCGTTACCCTGAGCGTATGGAAGCATGACTTCGGGTGCCGCACCTGGTTCCGCGGCATGAAGCGAGACAAGGTCGATCCGGTGGTCGTCACGGCGGTTGATCCGCGGACGGGCAAGATGGCGCCGATGAAGGCCCCGCACTTCGGCAAGCCCGGCAGCGAGGCCTTCTGGAAGCCGATGGTTGAGGGCGTGAAGCGCCTTGTCGCGGAGCGCGGCGGCGACCCGGCGTTCGTCCTGCTGGGCGAGGCCTTTGACAGCCGGCCGCTGCCGTTCGTGGTGGACTTCTGGAAGAAGGTGGCCCCGGACACACGGTGGCAAATCTACGCCCACTGGGTCCGCGACCCGGCGCCGGAGAACGGCGTGCTGACCGCCCTTGAGGACATGGAGGTCGGGTTTCGCATCAATCCGAACGGCGGCAGTCTGCCGGAGTTCGACCGGCACTGGCCGCAGGACGTGCCCAACCGGGAATTCTACCTGGCCCAGGCCCATCGCGTGGACGTCCACAGCACGTCCTCGCCGCTCTCGTTCCGCGTGGTGTGGACGAGCGGGACCCTTGCCCGCATCGGCAACGACTTCTGGCCGATCTATCACGACGACCGGGACCGCCTTCGCAGCTACTACGGCTGCCCGCCCAACGAGGGGTGGCTCTGGCGCGGTCACGTGCCGTACCTGACGGCCGGCGGGCCGGACGGCGCGGTCCGGACCGTCCAGGCCCAGATGCTGATGGAGGGCCTCCAGGAGTGCGAGGGCCTCGTCAAGCTGAAGCGGGCCCGCGTGAAGGCCGGGCCGGCGCTGGCCTCCAAGATTGACGCCTTCTTCGAGGCCCGACGCCAGGCGCGCGTCATCGGCGAGACGCTTTCCCAGGCGATGATCAGCATGGACCTTCTGGGCCTCGCGGCCCGGGAGTACGCGCTCTTGGCGGAGATCGAAGGTGGGGCGGGCGCCGCGGAGGCGGCGACATGGGACGCCCCGCCGCCGGTTGAGGAGGCCCGCTGATGCGACCGGTCCGACTTGCCGTGCTGGCGGCGTGGGCGACGCTCGCCGCGGTCGTGCCCGCGGGGGCCCTGATCAACCCGAACTACACGCCTGTGGACCTTGTCCGTGACAGCGGCCGCATCCTCGTCCTCCGCGCGACCGCCCCGGAAGGCGGCACCGTGAAGGCCGAGGTCGTCGAGGTCCTCGCCGGTGAGGCGCCCGCCTCGAAGGCGCTCACCTTCACCGCCGATGGCGACGCCGGGGACCGGGTTGCCTCGGCCTTCGGCAGAGCCGAGAGCGCGTTGGCCGTCATGTTTGTCGAGAAGAAACCTACGGGCGGCGTCCTCGGGGGCGCCGTCGAGATCGGCACCACGTGGCTCGGTCTCGCCCAGGGCGATACCTCCGGTGCCTGGCGCCTCGGTGAGGACCCGAAGCAGCTCGAGACTGTCTGGGGCGGCAGCGCCCGGTACCTCGTGCCCGCCGTCCGGTATGTCCTCGATGATCCGCGGGCCGCGTTTCCCGTCGAAGCCGAACTGGAATGGGGGGACCAGTTGAGTCTCGGCGCGCTGGACGGCCCGGCTCACGGTTACTTGCCCACGGCCGCCGGCGTGATCGTGCTCACTGCGGGCGGCGACCGCGTTTACGCCCCCGGTGAATTGGGCGAACCCGTCGACGTGACCGACCGTCTCGGTCTCGCGACCGCCTCGAAGGCCATGGCCGCCGGCGACGTCACCGGCGATGGCCGGTGGGACCTCGTCGCCTGGGACGCAGCGCACCTTCACGTCGTTGCCCGGACCGAGGACGGCCGTTTTGCCGCGCGGACCCGCGCGCATCCGCTTGCGGCCTGCCGGTCGCTCTCGGCGGTCGGTCGGACGGTCGTCGTCGGCGCCGACGACGGCGTCACGCTCTTCGACTTCGGAGCCGACAGCATCACTCCGCGCCGCCTGGACGGTCCGGGCGGCGTCTGCACGGTGGCTGACTTCACGGAGGACGGCCGGCCGGACGTCCTCGCGGTGAGCGCCAAGGGCCTCGCCCTCTACCCCGGCACAAGCGGAGAGATATGCGCCTTCGGTCCGCCCGCGTTCACGCCGCTGGCGACGGTCACGCGGCCGCGCCACGTGGTGTGCGGCGACTTCGACTCCGATGGGCGCCTGGACCTCGTCGTCGCGGGGGAGGGCGGGGCTGTCGTGGTCGCCCGCACCGCCGGCGGCTGGCGGAACGTCATGGCCGAGACCGGCGAACTGGTTGCGGCCGCTGGTCTGGGCGAGCACGGCGGCACGGTTACGGCCGCTTGCCCCAGCGACCTGAACGGCGACGCCCGCCAGGCCGTGGCCCTCTTCTATGCCGGTACCGCCCCGGGTCTCTTCTTCAGCCGCGGCTTCGCGAGCTTTGGCATCGCGCGGAGCCTCCAGTTCTCGGAGGCGGATGGTGAAGCCGTGGCTGCTCTTGGCCGCGGCCAGCAGACGGGGGTGGTGCACGACCTCTCGGGCGACGGGGCTCCGGACCTGCTGGCCGTCGACCGGGAGGGCGGCGTCTGGGCGATGCTGGGCGACCCGCTGAACACACGGCGATTCCGCGTCGAGGCCGAGGTCACCGGCAACGCGCCTCTCACCGTTACGGTAACGCTCGGGGGGCGACGTCTCGGGGTGTGGGTCCTGCGGCCCGGACAGCCGCGCACGATCGCGGTGCCGCGCGCGGGCAAGGCGACGTTCTCATGGGAGACACCGGACGGCGAGGCCAGGACGCGCGACGTGGTCGTCGCGGGGCCGACGCGGGTGAAACTGTAGCGGGCCCGCATGTGGTTACGGGCTGCCGCAACGGGCGCAGCCAAGGAGAACGGCGATGCAGTGCGGTGTAGCCCTCTGGTGCCTGATGGAGCCGGGGCAGTCCGTCGCGAGGCGGATCGAGACGTTCGCCGAAGCCGGTTTCGACGCCGTCAGCCTGCTGCCGCACCAGCTCCTGGACGACCCGGCTGCCGCTCGGGATGCCGTGGCGGCGCTCGATGCCACGGGTCTGGTGGCGACGGTCCACGGCTCGAGCGCGTTGGCTCCGGACGGGGCGCGCCGGATTCTGGATCTGCTGGGCGATCGGCTTCGACGGCGTCTGCACGGTGGAGATTTGCCCGGCCCTGCACGACGCCGCGCCCCGGCCGAGGGGGTTGGCCCGGCCATCGAGACGCTGGCCCTGTGGCGGCGCCTCTGGGACGAGACCGCCTGAGGGCCGCGCCGCTTCGCGGCTTCACGGAATGCCGAAAGGCCCGGCGCCTCTCGGGCCTGGCACGGTTCCAAGGAGTGGGGCAGTTGCGGCAAACCCGCGCCGCCCCGCACCCCGGCGCGATGGATGGAGGCGACGCAAGATGCGACGATGGACGACACTGGCGGCCTTGGCGGCCGCCGTCGGATTGGCTTTGGCCGTTGCTCTTCGGCCTGCCCAGGCGGGCGACGGGGGCGCGACCGGCGACGAGGCACCCATCACCGGCCTCGGCTATCGCGGCATCAACAGCAGCGGCCATTACCCCGCCGAGGGACTCCTCGACGCCTGGCCCGAGGGGGGGCCGGAGCTCCTCTGGAAGTACGACGTGGGCACCGGCTACGCCGGCGTCACCGTGGCCGGCGGCAAGGTTTACGTCGCGGGCGGCGAGATGAGCTACCTCTACGTCTTCACCCTCGACGGGCAACTCGAGGCCCGCATCCCCGTCGGCGGCGCGGGCTGGAAACGCTTCAGCGGGACGCGATCGACGCCGCTGGTGCGCGGCAACCTGGCGGTGACCTCCACCCCGGACGCGAACCTGTACGCCATCGACCTGGAGAGCCGCAGCACCCTCTGGCAGAAGAACGCCTGGCAGGACTTCGGCGCGGGCAAGGGCAACATGGGCTGGGGGTACCCGGAGTCGCCGCTGCTGGACGAGACGAAGGTCATCTTCAACGCGTGCAGCCGCTTCGACGAAACGCCGCCGCTCATCGCCCTCGACATCCGCACCGGCGAGACGGTCTGGGAGGCCGACGCCGGCGAGGGCAAGAAGTACTCCGCCGCCGATACCTCCGGCTCGCTCATCCGCCACAACGGCCGCGACCTGGTCATCTGGCCGACGTGGCGGTACCTGCTCTGCCTCGACGCCGACACGGGCAAGCGCCTCTGGGAGATCCACGACGTCGGCGAGAAGACCATCACCCCGGTCTACGGCGAAGGCGGCTACGTCCTCTGGGACCCCAAGGGTCGCGCCGAGATGCTCAAGCTTTCCAAGGACGGCAGCACGTACCGGGTCCTCTGGTGCCGCGCGCCGCTGGGCGGCCAGTTCTCCCAGGCGGTCATCCTCGATGGCCGCGTCTACGCCTTCGGCGACCCACAGGCCGAACCCGTCTACCCGAAGCCGAACCCCGAGGCCGTTGCGAAGGGCGACGACGAGAGCGAGGACTGCGAGGCCCAGCCGCAGCCGAAGGAGCGCAGCCGCAAGCGGCGGGGTAACGCACTCGTGTGCCTCGATGCCGCCACCGGCAAGGTCCTCCACCACGTGCCGGCGGCCGGCCCCGGCCACCTCATCGCGGCCGACGGGATGGTCTACGTCGTCGAGCGGGTCAAGACCGGCCCCAAGAAGACACGCCCGCGCGTCTCGCTCCTGAAGCCGACGAAGGACGGGTTCGAGGTGACCGGCCGCTTCACGCCGGACCTCGAGGACGCCGAGGTGGCCATCCGCGACGTCGAGTGGCAGACCTCCGTGAACCCGGTGGTGGCCGAGGGGCGGCTCTTTCTCCGCTATGGCCCGCTCCAGGTCTACGAACTCCGGGCCGACCGGACCGCCGAGATCCGCGCCCGCAAGGCCCGCATCGCCGGCCTGGTCGAGCGGCTCGGCGCGACGCGGGCCGAGGCGCGCCTCGCGGCCCTCGTGGAACTGACCGAGATGGGCTGGCAGGCGCGGCCCGCGAAGGAGGCCCTGGCGGCGGCGCTCTCCGACCCCGACGAGCGGGTCCGCGAGCGGAGCGCGGCCCTGCTGGGGGAGATCGGGCCGGCGGCCGTGCCGGACCTCATCGTGGCGCTCAAGGACAAGCAGGTCTGGAAGAACGGGTTTGCCGCCAAGGCCTTGGTTGAGGCGACGCCCGATGCCGAGGACCTGGCTTCGGCCCTGGCCGGCGCCGCCGAGGCCAGCCGCGCCGTCCGCGAGGACGTCAAGGCCGTCCTGCCGCGCCTCGGGGCCGACTGCGTCGAGCCGCTGGTGGGCATCCTCGGGCGGGGCGACCGGTTCGTCCGGTGGTGGGCCATCGAGGTGCTGAAGGAGCTCGGTCCCGAGGCCCGCGGCGCGGTCGAGGCGCTCATCCACGTCACCCGCACCGGGGACCAGTGGTTCCGCGCATTGGCGGCCCAGGTGCTGGGCGGCATCGGCAAAGACGCCTTGCCCGCGACCAAGACCCTGGTGGTGTTGCTGGACCACGGGTACGCCGACGCCCGGATGTGCGCGGCCGAAGCCCTCGGCCGCATCGGTGCCGTAGACGCCGAGGCTTTTCGCGCCCTGGAGCGCCTGACGAAGGACGAGGACGAGAAGGTGGCGGCCGCGGCCAAGGAGGCCCTGGAGCGGCTCCGGAAGTGACGCCTGACGCACGCGCGTTCAGGCATGCGGCTTAGTGTGCCGCCCCCGTCGTCGGCGCGCCCCGCCCGGGCGAGCCGTCCAGCGAGTAGAGCCGGTTGTCCGGCGCCAGGAACCCCGTCCCGGGGGCGATGGCCCCCGCCGATGGCAGCGTCTCGGTGTACGGTTCTTCCAGCGCTGCGACATGCCCGTCCACAAAAACCACGTGCGTCTTGCCCATGTGCCGGAAGGCCTGCGTTCCGGCGGTTCGCCCGCCCGGCGACAGGCCGTCGTCCAGGTCCGGCGGCGGGGCGAAGGGTGCCCGCATGAACTTGTTCGCACCGGAGGCGAACCCGGCGTCGCCGAACATCGCGCAACGGTCCGGCGCCTTGACTTCCGAGATATGCGTCTCGCGGCGCGGCGAGCCCAGGTAGTCGGCGTTGTAGTTGTAGCCCGTGTACGGGTCGGCCAACCAGTTGTGGGCCCCCTCGAAGGAGGGGCACTGGTGGACCTCGCTCGGTTCGTTGAGCGTGCCCATCCAGAGCAGCCCCGGCGCGACGGTGGTTGCGCCGCCCTGGCTCCAATCCCTGACGGTCGTAAAGTCCCAGGCTTCCGACCGGAAGACGCCCCCGCTGAAGCCCGCCCGGTAGGCCGGCGGGAAGAGCCCCTCGTGGGCCGCCAGGTACGACCGCATCACCAGACCCATCTGCCGCAGGTTGTTGCGGCACCAGAGGGCGTCGGCGTACTGGAGGGCCCCGCCCAGCGCGGGCAGGACGAGGGCGGCCAGCACCGAGACGATGGCCACGACGATCAGCACCTCGGCCAGGGTGAAGGCGTCCCGTCGGCGGCGCGGGGCGGGGGGCGTGCGCGTCACGGCGGTCCTCGATGGCGGGCGGGGGGAGGCGCCGGCGGCGCGTGCCCCGGCCCGCGGCCACAGGCCCGGCCGTTCACGTTGCGCGGCCAAGCCACGAGTCGCGATGGCCCGTTGCGGGTGCAGGCAGGTCTTCTGGCTCCCGGGTCGTCCTTCCGCTGCGCCTTCCCATCGACGCGACGCGCCTCGACAGTGGCCCCTGCAGCGGTCGTCGCCGGTCACAGCGGCGCGTCCGCGGCCGAATCGCACGGCCTTCCCTCTTGTCCGCCGGCGGGCGGACACCTGCGACCCCTCTTATAGGGGACGCCGCCCGCCCGGTCAACGGGCAAGCGTTCCAGGTGCGCGGCGACCCGTCGCCCACGCGCAGTTTCCGGGACCCTTTGCCGCCCCATCCGGGGTTACTAAGTCTGAGGCCGCTCCGCGCGGCCAAGGCCATCCGCACGAAGGAGACCCGCATGTCCCTGCTCAAGCCCCTGGCCCTGGCGGCCGCCGTTGCCGCGGTCCTTGCTCTGGCGGTCGGGACCGCCCGCGCCGCCGACCCCGACGAGGCCCGCATCCTCGTTGATGTCACCGGCCGCACCCTCGACGTCTGCGGCCACACGCAGGTGCCGGCCGGCCTGCTGGGCCTGCACGCCGACGCGAAGCTGACGGTCGAGCGGGCCCGCGAGTGGGGGGTGGAGAGCTTCCGGCAGATCCAGTTCGTGCCCGGCTCCGGTTCCATTGTCTGGGGCAAGGACGGTCAGCTTCGCGAGCCCTTCAAGAGCATGACCGTGGTCATCGATTGCCAGGGCGACCGGTTCTATCCCGCGGTCTGCCTCCACAAGCCCGACTACAAGGAGCACTTCGCCCGCCTCGGCCGCGAGTACGCCGCCAAGTGCAAGGAGCGCGGCTGGAAGGGCACCGCCGAGTTCTGGAACGAGCCATACTTGAACTGGGCCGAGCGGAGCCGCAAGAACTATGACCCGAAGTTCTACGACGTCTCGAAAGCCGTCGACGGGGGGCCGGTCACGATCAAAGGCTGGGACAAGCCCCTGGAGTACCTGAAGTGGCGCCGCCTCTGGGCCCAAGGCCCCGACGGCAAGATCAACCACCTCGTGCCCGTGCCCGAAGGGGCCAAGCCCGGCGACACGTTTACCCACGAACTCAAGCTCTACTTCGCCCCCAAGGGCGAGCGGACCTACACGGTCGTCGAGAAGTGGGACGTCCACGACCCGACCGCCCCGAGCTTCTGGTCCGGCAAGCAGAACTACCAGTTCTACCTCTGGATGTTCCGCCCCTGGGCCGAGGCCATCCATGCCACGAATCCGGACGTCACGGTCATCGGCGGTTGGGACTTCCCCTTGGCGGCGGAGGACTGGGCGAGCTGGCGCATCCTGTACCAGCCGCTCATCGACGACGCCGTCGACCTGCTCGACGGCATCACCGAGCACCACTACGGCTCCGACACCCGCGTCAATGCCGCGAGCTACGAGCTCATCGTCGGCTACGCCCTGGCGGAGCACGGCAAGCGGCTCCACTGCTACAACACCGAAACCGCCGGCTGTGTCGACCCGGCCGTCCCGGGGAACCGGCACGCCAACGCCACGCCGTACGGCGCGTTCAACTACGGCCTCCGCGACATAACCGAGCTTGTCTACCGCTCGCCCGACAAGGCCGTCAGCCGCACCGCCCACGGCTCGCTCGCGCCCGGTTGGGGCGGCGGTGGGGACGAGTTCCTGTTCAAGCTGCTCAAGGACCTGCGCGGCACGCTCGTCCATGCCGCCTGCGAAGACCCCGACGTCTGGCCGGTGGTCAGTGTCCAGTCGGGCAAGCTGACATGCGTCCTGTACAACGACCACGACGCCGACCACCGCGTCCACCTTCGCTTGGACGCCCCCGCGGGGACGACGCTTGCCGACGGCCGCAAGGTCTGGGTCGAGCCGAAGGAGGAGAAGGGCCCGCTGGCCTTTCGGGAGGAGCCGGTCAAGGCGAGCGGGACGTCGTTCTCCGGCGGGGTGGTGCTGCCGCAGAAGAGCGGCGTGAAGCTGGTCTTTCCGCTAACGGGCACGCCGCCCGCGGCGCCGCAACTCCGCCGCACGCAGACCTTCGCCAAGGGCGTGCTGAAGGAGGTGACGCCGGGCACACCGATGGCCTACGAGGTGGCGCTCGACCCGAAGGACCTCGCGGCCGCCGAATCCGCCTGGGTCCGGGTCGCCCTGGAACGCGTCGACGTCGGTGAGGGGACCGTGACCGTCAACGGCGAGGCCGTGGCCGTGCCGGCCCGCGACTGGATCACGCTGATCCCGGTCGATCCGAAGGCCCTGAAGCCCGCGACGCGGCTGGAGTTCGCCGCCGGCAAGGGCACCGACGGCTATCGCGTGATCGTCGCAAGCGTCCAGCTTGACGTGCCCTCGCCGTAGACCTCGACGCCGGCTCGTCACGTGACGCCACGCGTATCGGGCTTGTGGCGGCGGGCGTCGGGCCGGGCTTCCTCTTGCGGCCGGGGGCCGCTTCTGCCATGCTTGGGTGTCGCGCGGCGCGAGCGTCGCGGCAGACGCGGCGTCCTTCGGAGTCCCCATGCCCCGCCGATTCAGCGACATCCCGTTCCGTCCCGCGCGCCTGCCCTTCTTCTACGGGTGGGTCGTCGTCGGCCTCGGCACCCTGGGCCTCATCGCCTCGACGCCCGGCCAGACGATCGGCGTCTCTGCCTTCACCGACCCGCTCATTGCCGCCCTCGGCCTCACGCGCGATCAACTCGCGCTGGCGTACATGGGCGGCACCATCGGCGGGGCGCTGTTGCTCGCGCCCGCGGGCAAACTGTACGACCGCATCGGCGCGCGGCTCCTGATGGCGGCCACGTGTGTCCTCTTGGGCGGCGTGCTGGTGGGCCTGAGCCAGTGCGACCGCCTGGCGGCCGGGCTTGCGGGCGTAACCGGCCTGCCGGCGGGGTGGGCGGCGTTCGGCGTCATCTTCTTCGGGTTCTTCGCCCTGCGCCTGACGGGGCAGGGCGTCCTCGCCCTCGCCTCCCGCAACATGATCATGGAATGGTTCGAGCGGCGGCGGGGCCTCGCATTCGCCGTCAGCGGCGTCTTCGTCGCCCTCGGCTTCTCGGTCATGCCTCGGGTCTTCGACGCCATGATCGGCGCCTGGACGTGGCGCGGCACCTGGCAGGTGGCCGCGGCCGCGGTCGGTCTCGGCATGGCCGCCCTTGCCCTGGTCCTTTTCCGCGACACGCCGGAGGACTGCGGTCTTCGGCCGGACGGCGCTCCGCCCGAGCCGCCCGGCGGCGGCGACGGCCCGCGCGTCCATCCCGTCCGGCAATACACGCTGGCCGAGGCCCGCCGCACCTTCAGCTTCTGGGTCTTCGCGGTGGCCCTCTCGATGTTCGGCCTCTTTGTCACGGGCCTGACGTTCCACGTCGCCTCGGTCTTCGAGGAGGTCGGCTTTGACGAGGAGGTGGCCTTCGGCATCTTCCTGCCTTCGGCGTTCGTGTCGGTCACGGTTCGGCTGGGGGCGGGGTGGCTGAGCGACCGCGTGCGTCTGAAGTTCCTGCTGATGGCGATGATGGCGTCCCTCGGCCTGGTGATGGTCGGTGTGGTCCTCCTGGAGTACGGGTGGACGCGGTGGCTTCTCATCGTCGGCAACGGGGTGTGCATGGCCCACTTCGGCCTGCTCTCGGGTGTCGTCTGGCCGCGCTTCTACGGCCGTGCCCACCTCGGGGCCGTCAGCGGCCTGGCGATGGCGATGACCGTTTTCGCGAGCGCCCTGGGGCCGTACCTCCTGTCGCGATCGCTGGTCTGGCTTGGGTCGTACCGGCCGGCGGCGTGGCTGTGCCTGGGGATGACGGGCGTGCTCTTCGTTGCGGCGTTCTGGGCGGACAACCCACAGGGGGAGGAGCCTGGGAGGCCCGCCTGAGACCCCCGGGCGGGTCAGTTTCCGCCGAGGTACAGCATCGTCTCCCGGCGCCACGTCTCGTCGCGGCGCGCCCTCGCCGCCGCGCGTCTCGGCGATCTTCGTTCAGAAGCTCTTCTGGCCGCCGTCGACGAACGAGACGGCCATCGTCCCGTCCTCGTTGACGATCATGGGCATTGTCTTGTCGGGCGGGGGATTGGTCATCGCGTAGAGGGCGTAACACTCCAGCCGCCCGCCGCGGTTGATAAGCTGGGAGAACGTGCCCTCGGTCTTCATGGCGAGGATCCAGACTGTGCCGCCTTCGTTGACCAGGAGCGGAATCCGCCCGTACTCGACGTTCAGTTGCCGCGCCCAGAAATGCTGCGGCGCCCGCACCCGCGGGTGCGAGCCCATGGTGTCGTCGATGAAGCAGTTGCCCGTACCCCGCTCGGTGTTCTCGTAGCCCTTGATGTCCACGTGCTTGAGGAGCAGGTTGCCGGCGTTCTCGATGGCGGCCCCGGGGCGCCCGCGCCCCGTGTCGACCGTCAGGTTGAGGATCGAGTTGCGGAACGCGCAGTTGCCGCAGCCGGTGTCGTGGGGGTCGAGCTTCTTCTTGCCCTGCATCTCGGAGCCGCGTTTGACGACCGGTTTCGGATCGGCGGCGTCGGTGAAACCGGGGCAGCGGTCCTTCAGGCGGAGGACGGTGCCGTCGCGGGTCTGGCCGATGAGGATGACGCCGACCAGCCAGCCGCCGCTGAAGCCGCCCTCGCCGACACCGTTGCGAAGCGTGTCGCTGACCAAGTACGTCCCGTTCGGGAAGTAAAGGAACTCGGGGTTGTATCGGTCCTCGCTCAGGGAGTGGACGATGGCGGCCAGATGGCCTCGGTGTCGTCGGTGCGGCCGTCGCCCTTGGCTCCGAAGTCGCGTTTGACGTCGATGACGCCGGCGCCCTCGGGGAAGACGTACTCTGGCGCAAAGGTGGTGCCGTCGAGTTCGGCGGCGCGAGCGGCCGTGACGGTGACGAGCGACACGAGCAGGGCCGACAGCGCGGCCAGGGACGCGACACGCGAACGGGTCATGGCGCTCTCTCTGGGGTCAGGGGCGACCGGCCCGGTAGACCGGCAGATGGTAGTGGACCAGGTCCTTGCGAGGCAGGCGCCTCGTGGTGCCGCCGACCGTCTCCTCGACGATGGTGGTGAACGGCAGGTTCCAGTGGTAGAAGCCGAAGGTGAAGGAGGCCTTGGCGTCGACGACGGTGAACATGGGCGGGTCGAGGGGCTGCTTCTTCCAGGACTGGTAGCTGACGCCGCCCAGCAGCTCGACCTGGGCGCCGCCGCGGGCGACGATGTGGCCCGACCGGCCCTCGGTCTTCATGCCGAGGATCCACATCTGCCCTCCGTCGACCTCGCACATGGTAAGCTCCGGCGACTCGGGGTTATACTGCCGGGCCCAACACCGTTCACCGCGGCCGACGAGGCACTGGCGGCCCCCCGCCATGTCCTCGATGAACCAGACCTTCCCCGGCGCGGGCTTCTTGTGCAGGCAGGCGCCGTGGCCCAGGTTGCGGACGACGACCGGGTGCGGCGAGCGGGTCTCGAAAAGGTACCGGTCATACAGACCCTTCCATCCGCCGTGCTTGAGTATGTTGAAGAATCGCTCGACGACGACCGGCCCGTGGAGGTCGTCGCCGAAGACGAAGACGGCCTCGCCCGCGGGCACCGTCTCGTCGACCCACAGGATGTTCTCCATGCCGATGATGCGGTGGACGCTGCCGCGCACGTGCACGGGCCGCGTGACGACGTACGTGCCCGCGTTCTTGTCGAGCTTGGGGAGGTAAACGGTGGTCTTGCCCTCGTCGGCGGCGCGGTCCAGGGCCCGCCCGAGGCCGTCCTTGCCGGGCTCGACCCGGACCCAGTCGGCGAGGTTTGTTTCCCAGGGGACCTCGGGTGTTTCGAGGACGGGAAGGCGGAGGGTGCGCGGGTCGGCGCCGAACAGCGCCTGGCCCTTGCCCTCGTACCACTCGTCGATGGGGCCGTCGACAAACGTGCCGTCACTGGCGCGGACGGCGTGGGCATAGCCGTTGGTCTTGATGTTGCGGAGGAAGATCTTCGGACCGGCGGCCACGATGGCCGCCTCCGGCGACCTGCCGGTGGCTGCCAGGTCCGCGTCGATCAGCGTCAGTTGGGTGTGCTTGGACCCGACGAGGGCGGGGACGGGGCTGCGGCTGTCGAGGCCGCGCATCGTCAGGCGGGCGTTGCCCGTGTCGAAGCCGACTCTCCGCTGGCCCGTCAGGGTGATGTGCTCGAAGACGAGCGAGAAGGTGTTGGCCGTCTGGATGCCAGTGTCGAAGCCTTCCACGGTGACGCGCTTGATGAGCCCCGGCCCGTTCTGGTTCTGGCGAAGGTCGAGACCGATCGCGCCCCGGCCGTCGGGGTCGGTGGAGCGGAGCGTGACATCGTACATGGCGCCGGAGTTGTTGGTCATGAAGCGCAAGGCGGCGGCGCCGGGGTTGCCTCGGCCGACGTCGACGGTCAGGTTGCGGACGTAGCTGTGCATGACGTCGCCGGTGCTCTTGCCCTCGTAGAGCGAGATGAACGTCTTGGGCCGGTCGGGGTCGTCGTAGCCGGGGGCGTTGTCTTTCAGGCGGAGGACGACGCCGGCTTCGCTCTGGCCCTGGAGATGGAGGAACCGGTGGGGGCTGTGCGGCTGGCTGGGTTTGTCGCCGCTGATGTTCACCCGGTCGCCGACCAGGTAGGTCCCGTTCGGGAAGTACAGCGTGCGGTTGGAGCCTCGCAGGTCCTCGAAGGCCCGGCGCAGAGCCGCCGTGTTGTCGGTCCGGCCGTCGCCCTTCATGTGGTACGGGGCTCGCGTCACGTCCACCAGACCCGCGTCGGCCGGGAAGACGACGTTCTCGGCGACGGCGTGCGCGGCGGCAACCAGGACGGCCAGGCAGGCGATGCACACTCTCATGCGCGGCTCCTTTCGCGCCTCGGGCGCGGGCGTCAGCGCTCCAGTTCCACCAGGAAGACCGGCTGGTCCGCCTCGACCGTGAGGACCCCGTCCTCGCCGACGGTGCCCTCGCCGAGGACCTTCCAGTGCCAATCGCGCAGCCGGTACCGCATGCCCGCCAGGTGTGGGCTCGCGACCGTGCACCCGACGCGGGTGACCTGGACCGGCAGGTCGCCCTTCTTGACGACCTTCATGCCTTCCCAGGCGTGGCGGGGTCGCTCGACCGACGGGTCGGGGCCGACCTCGAGCCCTGAGTTGCAGCTCGTCGAGACGGCCGAGAGGACCGCCCCCCGGCACCGGCCGAGGGGCTTGCCGTCGGTGCTCGCCAGGCCGATGGCGACGTACCGCTCCTCGTTCGTTACCGGGTAGGCCATGTGCGGCGGGCTTGCGACGCCCACGTCGCGGAGCGTCACGCCGCTCCTGAACCGGACGTTGTCGCTGCCGTACTGGGAGAGGAAACCCACGAAGGCGACGGCCCCGGGGGCGTCCAGCGTCAGGCACCCGCGCTGCCAGTCGTAGACCATCTGGTCGGTCGGCCGCACGGGCGTCGGGTGCGCCCAGCCGCGCAGCCGCACGGTCGGCCCGTCGACCGCGTCGTTGGCCCGGCCGAGGTCGATGTGGATCCGCGAGCCGTAGCGGTAGGCCGTGTGGAGCATGTCTTCGCCGATGCGGCCGTAGCTGCCGCCGTACGCCATGCTGTCCGGGTGGAAGACCGTGTCGCGGCCATAGGTGAAGACCGTCGGCTTCGGCGCCGGGTCGAAGTGGCGTTGGGTGAACATGGTGCCGGCGGCGTGCATGGCCGAGAGCTGGACCTCGTCGTAGAGGTACGTGAACTGGTAGGCGGCATGGCCGGGCCGGGCGAGTGTTCCCTCGAAGGGGTCTTCCCGGTCCCACTTGTAGCCGCCGCTCATGGTGTGCCAGCAGACGGCGTCCCAGTCCTGGAGGCTCGCGAGGAAGAGCATCCGGTAGGGGAACTCCGCCCGGTACTTCGCCGGGGCGCCGATCTGCGTCTCGTAGACGAAGTAGGGCTTGTCTTCGGCCGTGTTGTGCTCCAGCCACGGGACGCCCATGCAGATGCGCGGCGGCTCTTCCAGGCCGCTGAACCAGGGGTATCGCTTGTGCGACGCGTCAGGCGTCCAGCCGCCTATGTACGCGCAGTGGCTGACGGCGTCGGCCTGCTGGTGCAGCCACTGGCAGATGCCGTTGTAGCCGATGCCGGCGTCCCAGAGCAAGGGGCTGAGGCGCGCGGCCTTGCCGCACTGCTTGAACGCGTCGGCGACCCGCTGCTTGTGGTCCCGGATGAGGCCGGCGAAGAAGGCGTTGACGTCCCGGCCGCGGTGGACGCTGACGTCGTCGCGGCCGTAGGCGACCTCGGCGCCGCCGGCCACCTTGGCGGCCGCGTGCGGGTTCGCGTCGTTGAGCGCCCCCACCGGGGCCTCCTTGCGCAGCGGCGTCAGCAGTACCGTCCCGGCCTCCAGGCTCTCGCCGGGCAGGAGGCCCCGCCACGCCTCCGACAGGGCCTCATCGGTGCCGTACGTCTCCTTGAGGTAGGCGTGCCAGCGGGCGAGCAACGACTCGCCGAAGAAGGCCGGCAACGTCTGCCACTTGCCCGTCACCATCTGGACGATCCACCATTGCTCGTTCGTCAGCTCCCAGATGCCGAAGACAGGGTCGTCGGCGACGCGCAGGCCGGTGTGCTGGTTGACGTGGCTGAGCGTCCGGGCGTTGTTGCGGATCTGGATCGCCTCCAGGCGCGGGTCCCATGCGACAGCCACGCAGTGGGCCGTGCGGACGCCTTCCAGGCCGGTGCGGTGGTCCGGCCGGCTCATCTCGGCAACGGCGGCGCGCCAGGCGTCGGCCGTCCCCGGATCGTCGAGAACCCCGACATCGTCGGCCGTCGCGATGCCGCCGCTCCCCGCCGAGCCAACCCAGAGGCGGAAGCCCGCGTCCTTGAACAGGGCCACGCACTTGTCGTGCACGTCGAGCGGCGAACCGTCGCCCGTCGCATAGCCTTCCGGCTGGCGGGCGATGGTGCGGCTGAGGCTCCAGATGCGGACCATGTTGAAGCCCAGGGCCTCCAGCCGCGCGACCAGCCGCCGGTTCCATGCATAGGGGTCCTCGCCGGGGGCCTTGGCGGCCGGAAAGCCGCCGATCGCGCCCCAGAACCGGACCCGCGCGTCGCCGACGTAGAGGTCCCCGCCGCGCGAGACAACGTACGCCTCGTCAGGCGGCAGGGCGCCTCCGCCACCCGGCGCACCCGCGGCCACCGATGCGAAAGAGAAGAGGACAGCCAGGCCCACCATGAAGGGACGCACCGTGCGGCTCATGGCACCCACCTTTCGCTCAGTCAGACATGGGCAGGGTCCGGCGGCCGCGTGAGCAGCCGAAGCCACCGCCGCCAGCTTGAACGTCTCCCCCGCGGCCCGGGCTCCCGCCGAATCCGGAGCCCGGTCAGGCGATGGGCGCCGGGCCGTCGTCGGCTTCGTCGTGCGAGAACCGCGCGTGCAGCGCGTCGAAGTCCACGTCCCCCGCGCGGAGCCGCCGGCCCACCTCGCGCAGCGTCGCCACGTCCTCCGGCGGGAGCGACCCGTCCGGGCGAGGCCCGCTGTTGATCAGCAGGTTCCACCCGCGGCGCTTCGCCTCCGCCAGCTTCGTCAGGATGTCGTCCGGCGTCGCGTGGACCTCCTCGTTCCGCGTGTGCCACGCCCACGACCACGAGAGCGTGTCGCAGATCTCGTTCGGCTTGTCGCGGTTCTTCTCGACGACCTGGGCGTGGTGCGCGGCCGCCTCGGCCCCCAGGCGGTCGGCGACCTTCTTCATGACGAGCGTGCCGCTCCGCTCGGGGGCGGCGAAGTCCTCGTCCCCGGTCGCCCCGGCCTTGAAGCTGATCAGGGCGTGCGGCTGCAGGCTGCGGATCAGGGCGTACGTCTCGTCGATCGGAAAGAGGTCCCGGGCCGCCAGGTACGCCATCACCGGGTCGAACCACACGCCGGCCACGGGGCCGTAGTGCGTGAGCAACTCGCGCAGGTGGGCGTGAGCGTCGTCGATGTAGCGCCGGAAGTCCTCGGGTTTCCGGAACCGGTACCGCGGCTCCGGCGTTTCGTACGGCGGCCGGGCCCGGTCGAAGTACTCGCGCGAGAAGAACCACGGGTGCCGCCAGTCGAGGGCATAGGAGTAGTAGAGAAAGAACCCCAGGCCGCGCGTGCGGCAGCTCTCGGCGAGCTCCCCCACCAGGTCCCGCCGCGCGGGGCTCCGCATCGCGTGGAAGTCCGTGACCTCGGTCTCGAACAGGCAGAAGCCGTCGTGGTGCTTCGTGGTCAGGTTGACGTAGCGGGCGCCCATCTCCAGGGCGACGTCGCCGATGGCCTCGGCGTCAAAGCCCTCGGCGGTGAACCGGTCGATCAGCGTGTCGTACTCGGCCAGGGGCATCGCCTGGGTATACATGCCCCAATCGCCGAAGCCGTGAACGCTCATGACGCCGTAGTGGAGGAACAGGCCGAGCCCGGCATCGGCGAACCAGGCGAGGGCCGCCTCCCGCGGGTCGCGGGCATAGGCATCCTTGTAACCGGCCAGGTGGGCGGGGACGGGTCTTGGCGGCATAGCGAGCTCCCGGTGGATACGCCGGCGGCGGACATCGTTACGGTGCCACGGCGGCTACTCTCGTCCGTCCGGACGCGGACCGCAAGCGTTTCTCGGAAGGTCCTGCTGTTTTCGGTGTCAGCGCAAAGTAGGAATGTCCGGTTTCCCGCCAGATAAAATTGACCGGTTGAGTGGTTGACGCCAGGGGTGGTCCTGGGCCGGTCGCCAGTACGGGGCGGAGGCCGACCGCGGGCCACACACATCGGCCTGCTGCGTCTGGTCGCCCGCAAATGCGCTCCGGGGGAGGACGCCACGTGAACACGATCCGCTAGCAGTTCGCCGACGACCTGGAGCGCCTCTGCCCCGTTCTGGACGAAACGTAGCGGCGCGTGGGCCAACCGATTTGACTTCGGCGGATTTTGGGGTATTCTGTATACCGTTAGGGGAACGCATCCGGGGTCTGTCCCGCAGCGAGCGGGGCCGGCCCCGTTTTTGCGCGCCGCGGGCGCGGCCGGGCGCCGTGCATGGCCGCGAGGGCGCGCGGAGGGTGCGTTGCGCCCGAGGGTCGGGGCGGGTCGCCAGCCGTCCGAGGAGGGGTCGGATCATGTCACGTCTGGTTCGCGGTGCGTTTGTCGTCGCCTCCGTCCTGAGTCTTGTTGCCTGGTCTGCCCCGCCGGCCGGCGCAGCCATGCTCTGGAGTTCCGTCAACTCGTACCACCAGGAGGGCACCTTTGGCCCCATCGACGAGGACTATAACGGCTGCTGGCAACCCGCCGCGCCGTTCGAGGCCTTTACCTCCTCTCACGGGGGCGGCATCGTCGCCGATGTCTTCGTCGACTATGGCCGCCTCAGTGCGGACCTCGGCATCATCGACACATTCTACGGGCCGCACCCGGCCGAGTGGACGGGCCTCACGAGCTTCGCGGCTCACGTCGAGGCCTCCTTCGACGACACGGTGACCATCAACCACCCCGTCTACGACGGCCTGCCGGGGACGTTCACGGCGTGGTACACGTGCGACTTCGCCGCGAGCCATACCGCCTCGCCCGATCCCGTGGACGAGGGGAGCGGCTCGGCGTACTGGATGGCCTCGCTTTACGTCGGCCCCGATACGGCCGACTGGGTCGACTACGGCGGCGACTGGTTTATGCCCGGCGGCTACACCGGCGACGCGGCCCCGGGGTTCACGTCCACGGGCGAGATCGACTTCGTCTATGGCGAGCCGTTCACGATCTGGGGCTCGGTCACGTTCTACACGGGCGGCGTCATCGACGAAGAGGGAATTATCGACGTCGATTCCTGGTTTGACGCCCCCGACGCCCTCGTGTGGCAGGGCATGACCGGCCTCGACGACGGCGCGACCGTCACGAGCGAACGCGGCCTGGACTGGAGCCTGCCGTACCCGATGCCCGAACCGGCGACGCTGGTGCTGATGGCGGCCGGAGCGGTCGGGCTGGTCTTTGTGCGCCGCCGGCGGTAGCGCGTCGGTTGTGATCGCGCGGCATGCGGACGCGTTTCCCGACGCGCCCCGTGCGTGCGCTCGGCGTCCCGCCGGGCGTCTTCCCCGGGCGGCACAGCAGCGCTCCGGGCCCCCTCCCCGCGGCCAATCTTGGCGGCCGGTGGTCCCGCTGGTTAGATGCGGCTAAGATGGAGGTCCACACGGGGGAGCATGAACCGATTCGGCCAGGCGCGGAAGGACCCTTCGAATGTTCGGCAAACGCGTCACCCTGTTCAAGCTGTTCGACTTCGCCGTCCGGATCGACCTCTCGTGGCTGGTGATCCTGGTCCTGGTGGTCGCGTCTCTCTCGGCGGGGGTCTTCCCGTCCGAGTACCCGGACCTGGCATGGCCCACGTACCTGGCGATGGGCCTGTCGGCCGCGGTCGGCCTCTTCGGGTCCATCGTGGTGCACGAGCTCTGCCACTCGCTGGTCGCCCGCCGCTACGGTCTTCCGATGAAGGGCATCACGCTCTTCATCTTCGGGGGCGTGGCGGAGATGGAGGACGAGCCCGCGAGCCCGAAGGCCGAGGTCCTCATGGCCCTGGCCGGTCCGGCGGCCAGCGTCGCCGTCGCGGGTGCCGCCGCCGGCGCCTGGGCGTTGGGCAGGCAGTTCGGCTGGCCGGCCGAGGTCACGGGCGTCATCGCCTGGATCGGCCTCATCAACGCCATCCTCGTCGGCTTCAACCTGATCCCCGGGTTCCCGCTGGACGGCGGCCGCGTCCTGCGGGCCATCCTCTGGCACGTCAAGGGCGACCTCCGCGCCGCCACGCGCATCGCCGCCAAGGTCGGCCGCGTCTTCGGCCTCGTCCTGATTGGCCTGGGCATCTTGAACCTGTTGGCGATGAACCCGATCGGCGGCCTGTGGTGGATCCTGATCGGCATGTTCATCCGCGGCGCCGCCGCCCGGGGGTACCAGCAGGTGCTCGTCCGCCAGGCCCTGCAGGGCGAGACGGTGCGGCGGTTCATGCACGACCAGCCGATCACGGTGCCGGCCTCGACCCCGCTGGAAGAGCTGGTCGAGAATTACGTCTACAAATACCATTACAAATTGTTCGCCGTGATGGAGGACGGCCGGCTGGCCGGCTGCGTGACGACCCGCGACGTTCGCGAGGTGCCGCGCGACCAGTGGCGCGACCGGACCGTCGGCGACGTAGCCCGAGGCTGCTCGGCCGCCAACACCATCGCCCCGGACGCCGACGCCACGGAGGCCCTCGCCCGCATGAGCAAACACGAGGCCAGCCGCCTGCTCGTCGTCGAGGACGGCCGGCTCGAGGGCATCCTGACGCTGAAGGACCTCCTGAAGTTCCTGTCGCTGAAGATCGAACTGGAGGGCGAGAGCGGGCCGATCAAGCCCAAGGCCATCGAGCATGCTCCGCCCGCTGCGCTGCCGGGGGGCGGGAACGAGTAGGCGGCTGCCGCACCCGCTGGAGAGGCCGGTTTCATGGCGGCCAAGAAGAAGGCCACCTGCCGCATCGGCACTTCCGGCTACCAGTACGACCATTGGGAGGGCGTCCTCTATCCCGAGGACGTGCCCCAGGCGGACTGGTTCGACCTCTATGCCGAGACCTTCGACGCCGTCGAGATCAACAACACCTTCTACAACCTGCCCGAGGCGGCCGTGCGGCAGAGCCGCATGATCGGCCACGCCGGAAGCAGCCGCGGCAAGACGCTGAAGCGGCCGATCCATGGCCTCTTCGCCGAGGATGAGGCGGGCCGCTTCTTCGTCGTCCTGACCTTCCAGAAGGGCCCGGCGCCGCAGATTCAGGTCAAGGGCAAGGGCCTGGGCGCCGTCGCGACCGTCGGCCGCCGCACGGTGCGCTTCGACGGCAAGGCGATTGTCTTCGGCGAGGCGAAGTAGCCGGCCCGCCGCCCACTACCGGGCCTCCCGGTCGGCAACCTGCTCGGGCGGGACAGTGCGGCCCTCGTAGGCGAGCGGCGGCGCCCCGTCGGCGAGTACGTCATGCGCCGGGTCGTGCCGGGCCCGCCAGCGGGGATAATCGCGCGTTAGCAACGCCGCCGGCCCGCGCGTCCACCACCCGTACCCCGTTCGTCGCTCGCGGGAGAGTTCCTCGTACTCCGTCACGGTGCGGCTGCTCCGCGTGAAGAAGACGGGGCGGCCGTTCTCCATGTCGTAGAAGCGGGTCCAGATCGCCGGGGCGTCGGGGTCGGCGACGACGACGCGGTCCGTGTCCGAGACGTGGTACCGGAACGCCGTGCGCTCCTCGCGGACGGTGGCGACGCGCACGCAGGCGATGCGGCGCTCATGCAGCCAGCGGACGGCGCCGCGGACGCTCGCTTTGACCGCCGCCGACGGCGCGTCGATCGACATCAGCAGCCGCACGACGTCCACGCTCTCGCCGGCGGTCAGGCTGGCGAGCTCGAAGCTCCGGGCTTTGACGGGCCGGAGGGTCGTGTGGTCGTGCTGCTGGCCCCAGACGGCCAGGTCGCGGCCTTGGCGGACCTGGCACCGCAGGATGCAGGCGAGGCCACGGTTCCAGGCGGTGCGGCATCGCGCGCGCAGCGCCGCGTCGAAGCAGCCGTACTCGGGTTCGCCCTCGACGACATCGCGGAGCAGCGTCATGACGCCCGCCATCACGTCGTCGTTGAAGGTAACCGCGTCGATGTCGCTGCCGCGCCATCCGCCCGAGACCGGGTGCTGCCGGGCGAGGATCCACGCTATGCCCCGCCGCGCCCCCTCCGCGTGCCGCGCCATTCGCGTCTGCCGGTGGACGCGGCAAAGATACCGGACTTGGGCCCAGGTGGTGCGGTTGTCGAGGGTCCCGCCCGGGCGGCCGCCATAGCGTTCGCGGGCTTTGGCGAGGGCGTCGGGGGACCACGCACGCTGCCAGTCGACGTTCTTTGGCCAGCCCCCGTCGGCGTGCTGGTGCGCGAGCAGCGTGTCGGCGATAGCGGCGATGCGGTCCGGCGGGTGGACGGGGTAGGGCGGCACCTCGCCGTCGTACCGCACGCGGGCGTGGTGGATGCTGTCGCGGAAGTCGTCCAGGCTGACGGGCTCCCACCTCGCGGCGGCCGCCCCGGCCCCCCCCGCGGACGCGGGTGGCCCCGACACAAGAGCGAGCAGCAGGCCCCATCCCACGAGATGCATAGCAGGTCTCCCCGGCCGGTAACCGTGCGGGCCACGATACCGCGCCACGGACCCGGGGGCAAAGCCCACCGTCCCCCTTTGCACCACGCGGCGCTTGCTCCGTGTCGCCCACTCGTTAGAATCGACCAGAGCGCGC
>CAYNLG010000030.1:0-38475 GCA_964397995.1 uncultured Anaerolineales bacterium | reverse complement strand
AAAGCACGGGCCATCCTGCACGGCCGGTACCACGCCACCACCGAGGACGTCCGGGCGATGGCGCTGCCGGTGCTGCGGCACCGGGTGATTACGACGTTCAACGCGGAGGCGGCGGGGATCACGGCCGACGAGGTCGTGGAGCGGCTGATCCAGGAGGTCCAGCCGCGCGTCGAAGAGGCGATCGCCTGAGCCCGCCGAACCGCCGCCCCTGAGGTGCCGACATGATCGACCGCGCACGCCGACCCGGGTACATGCGGCTGCTGCAGCCGGACGCCCTGGCGAAGATTCACCGGCTGGAGCTGATCGCGCGGGGCCTGGTGGAGGGGTTCTTCTCGGGCCGCCACCGGAGCCCCTACAAGGGCTTCTCCGTCGAGTTCGCCGAGCACCGCCAATACGTCCCCGGCGACGACATCCGCGACCTCGACTGGCGGGTCTACGGCAAGAGCGACCGGTACTACGTCAAGCAGTACATCGAGGAGACGAACCTTCGCTGCACCCTCCTGCTGGACGCCTCCGGCTCGATGCGGTACGCGGGCACGCTGGCGGCGCGGGCGGAGGGGCGGCCGCTCTCGAAGTACGAGTACGCCCAGTACGTGGCGGCGTCGCTGGCGCACCTGATGGTGCACCAGCAGGACGCGGCGGGGCTGGTGACGTTCGATACGCGCATCCGGCGCTACATCCCCCCGCGCAGCCGCGTCAATCACCTGCGGGTGCTCCTGGACGAACTGGTGCGGACGGAGCCGGGGGGCGAAACAGCCCTGGCGCCCATCTTCCACGACATCGCGGAGCGGACGCACCGGCGAGGGCTCGTCATCGTCATCTCGGACCTCTTCGACGACCCGCGCGAGATCCTCAACGCCCTGCACCACTTCCGCTACCGCAAGCACGAAGTCATCCTGCTCCACGTCATGGCCGAGGAGGAACTGACGTTCCCCTTCGACCGATGGAGCCTGTTCCGCGACCTGGAGCTTGACACACGCCGGGTGCAGCTCGACCCGCGGTCCGTGCGGGCGGCGTACCTGGAGCGGGTCCGCGACTTCATCCGCGAGCTGGAGCTCGGGTGCGGGCAGATGGAGATCGACTACGTGCCGCTCTCGACGCGGCACCCGTTTGACGCGGCCCTGGCCCACTACCTGGCCCAGCGCCGGGCCCGGGCCCGGTAGACAAGCGGCCCCGGCCGCGCAAGGACACGGCATGACGTTTCTGAACTGGGCGATGCTGGCGGGACTGGCGGGGGTGGCGATCCCCATCCTCATCCACCTGCTGAACCGCCAGAAGGCGCACCTGGTGGACTGGGGAGCGATGAAGTTCCTCCTCGATTCCCTCACCAGCCGCAACCACCGCATCCTCATCGAAGAGATCATCCTCCTGGCCATCCGGTGCCTGGTCGTCGTGCTGCTGGTGCTGGCGCTGGCGCGGCCGTTCCTGCCGGCAAGTTCGATCATCCCGTGGCCGGTGGTGCTGCCCGCGGTAATCGTCGCGGCGCTCTGCGCGGGCGTGGCCGCCGCCGTGTGGCGGAGCGCGCGGCTACGGACAGTCCTGCTCGGCGTCGCCGGGGGGCTGGTCGTCCTGGCGCTGGTCGCGAGCCTCGTCGAGCAGGGGCTCCAGAGCCGCGAGTGGTCGCTGCGCGGCGGTCAGCGCGACGTGGCCGTCATCGTCGACGGGTCGGACTCGATGCACCTGGTCGTGGGCGGGCGGACCAACTTCTCCCGGGCCGTGGACGAGGCCCGGGCCGTCATCGCCCAACTCCTCCCCGCCGACGCCGTCAGCCTGATCGTCGCCGGGCCCGTGCCGGAGCGGGCCGTCGCCGGCCCGACGGCCGACCGCGAGGTGCTCGCCGCGGCGCTCGACGAACTCAAGCCCCTGGGCGGCCCCATGGGCACGCTCGAGGCCCTGAACGAGGCCGTCGCCGTCCTCGCCGAGGGCTCGAACCCGGCCAAGCTCGTCGTCCTCGTGACCGACGGGCAGCGCCTCGGCTGGGACCCCGGCAACGACGCCCGATGGCGGTTCCTCACGGCCGGCCTGGAGGGCCTGTCCACCGAACCGCAACTCATGGTCCGCACGCTCCGCCTGCCGGACCGGTTCCACAACGCGGCCGCGGGCGACCTCACCTTCTCTCGCGGCGTGGTCGGCACCGACCGGCCCGTGCGGGCGACCGTCCAGGTCCTCAACACCGGGACGACGGCGGTCCAGCCGGCGGGGGTGCGGCTGCTGGTCGACGGGGTGGAGATCGACCGGAAGCTGGTCGGGCGCATCGACGCCGGGGTCGCCACGGCGGTGGACTTCGTGCACCGTTTCGACGCCGCGGGCGCCCACGTCGTGCGGGCCGAGGTCGTCAGCGACGACGACCTGCCGACCGACAACGCCGTCACGAGGTCACTGCGCGTCGTGGACCGGTTGCCCGTGCTGCTGGTGGACGGACGGCCTTCGCCGCGGCCCCTGGACGGGGCGGCCGACTTCGTGGACGTGGCCCTGACGCCGCTCGACGCGCGGACGCGCGCGCGGCTCTCCGGCAAGGGCGAGGGGGAGGCCCCCGCCCCGGCCCCGGGCTCGGCCCAGGACGAGATCGGCATGCTCGTCGCGCCGGAGGTCGTCAAGGCCGAGGCCATCCTCAGCGTCAAGGACTTCACGCCGTACGCCGTGGTGGTGCTGGCCGACGTGGCGGCCCTGCCGGCAACGGTGGCGGCCCAGCTGGCCGACTACGTCGCCCACGGGGGCGGCCTGCTGGTCCTCCCGGGCGACCAGGCCGACCCGGCGTTCTACGAGGGCTGGCGCCTGGTGTCGGGCCGGGGAGTCGTGCCCGGGCGGCTCGTCAAGCGCGCCCGGCGGGAGGCGGCGCCCGCGCGACTGGCAACGAAGACGCTCAGCCACCCGGCCCTGGCGCTTCTGGCGGAGGGGGCCAAGACCGACGCCCGCGACGCCCTCGTCCAAGCCCACTGGCAGGTCGCCGTCAACGACCAGGAAGCCGGCGTCCGCGTCGGCGGCCTGCTCGACACGGGCGACCCGCTGCTGGTGGAGCGCCGCCTCGGCCAGGGCACCGTCCTGCTGCTGCCGCTCTGCCTCGACCGCCGGGACAGCAACCTGCCCAGCCTGAAGTGCTTCGTGCCGCTGGTGCACGAGCTGGCGTACTACCTGGCGCGGCCGATGGTGGGGCGCGTCAACGTGCCGCCCGGCGAGAAGATGGCCCTGGTGCTGCACCGCGGGACGGCCGAGGGCCTCGTCGGCAACGGCCTCCGGGGCGAGTACTACGACGGGACGGACTTCAAGCGCCTGAGGCTGACGCGGACGGACCCGACGGTCCACTTCACCTGGAACGACCGGCCGCCCGACCGCCGGCTCGGCAGCGAGAACTACTCCGTCCGCTGGACCGGGCGCGTCCGCCCGCGGCACACCGAGACGTACACGTTCCATACGGTGAGCGACGACGGCGTTCGCCTCTGGGTCGGCGACAAGCAGCTTATCAACGACTGGAACGACCACGCGCCGGAGCAGCGGCGCGGGACCCTCGACCTGGAGGCCGACCGCACCTATCCGATCCGGCTGGAGTTCTACCAGGGGAGCGGCGCGGCCGAGGTGACGCTCTTCTGGTCGAGCCGGTCGCAGCCGAAGGAGGTCATCCCGGCCTCGCGGCTCTACTCGAAGGACGTCGCCGTCCCGCGCCGGCGCAACGACGCCTTCGGCATCCAGGTGGCCACGCCGACCGGCGCCCGCGAGCCCGCCACCGCCACCCCTGGGCCGGACGGCCTCGCGCTCGGCTTCGAGGGGACGCGGCAACCGGGGCTGTACCGGTTCATCGTGCCGCCGGAGGTGCAGCAGCAGTACGGCCCGGTGGCATCGAGCGACGGCACGCTGCCGTTCGTCGTCACGGGCGACCCCCAGGAGAGCCGCCTGGCGGCCCTGACGCCGGCCGACCTGGCCGCCATCGGCGACCGCGTCGACCTGTTCCGTGCCGAGACGACCGACCAGTTGACGGCGGCCGTCGCCGGCCAGGTGCCCGGGGAGGAGTTGTGGCGGTACCTGGCGGTGGGGCTGCTGGCGGCGCTGCTGGCCGAGATCGCCCTGGCCCGGTGGATCGCCGTGAAGCGACAAGCCCACGCCCTGGAGCCGGTCCGGTTCGGGGACGAGGTGATTGACGCCCGGGCCGTCCGCGAACAGACGCGGGCGATTCTCAGCCGCGAGCCCCGCGAGGCCCTGGAGGGAGCGGGCACCCGATGACCCCGACCGAGACCGCCCACGCCCTGCTGCCCGAGGCCGTCCCGACGGCCGTCGTGGCGGCCCTGGCCCTGGTGTGCCTGGCCGGCTGGGTCGGGGTGCACCTGGCCCTGGCGCGGGGCCGGCTGCGCGTGCCGCGCGGCGTCGGCTTCGCCCTGCGGACGCTGGTCGGCTTCGTCGCGCTGGTGGCGACGGCCGAGGCCCTCGGGCGGTGGTTGGTGTTCGCGACCAACTGGCCGCTCTGGCCGATCGCGCTGGTCGGAGCCCTCGCCATCGAGACCGTCCTCGCGCTTTACGCCCTGGAGCGGCGGACCGTCTCGCGGCGGACGGGCCTCGCCCTGGCGGCCCTGCGCGTGGGCATGATCGCGGTGGTGGTGGCGATGCTGGCCCAGCCGGTGCGGCCGTGGGAGTCGGCCAAGACGCGCGAGCGCTACGTCGCGGTGCTCCTGGACGTCAGCCCGTCGATGGCGGTGGCCGACACGGCCATGCCGGCGGCGGAGCGGCTGCGGCTGGCGGCGGCGCTGGGCGTCGAAGGGATCGCGCGGCCGGCGGACCTCGGCGCGGCGGCGGCCGGCTTGGCCGCGGGGCGCGACGAGGTGGCGGCCCTGGCCGAGTGGCTGGCCGGCCTCCGTGGCACGGACACCGAGGACCAGGCCGCGCGCCTCGCGGAGCGGCGCCACGCGGCCCTCGAAACGCTGGCCGGCGTGCGGGGGACCGTCGGCCGCCAGGTCGACGCCCTCCAGGCCGTGGCCGCGGGCGGCCTCGACCTCGACGACGAGGCAGTGGACGCCTTGGCGGAGCTCGCGACGCGGCTCGCCTCGACCGTCGACATGGGCCTTGCGGACCTTGCGGCGCGCCTCCGGGCGGCGCAGGCCGACCCGGGGGCGCTGGCGGCAGCGGCGCGGACCGCCGCGGCAACGCTCGGCCAGGCCGCCGACCTGGCGGGCGGCCTCGCCGGCGCGGTGGACGAGGCGGCCTACGCCGCCCTGCCCGGCGACGTGCGGACCCGGGTGGACGCGGTCGCACACGAAACGCGAACGGCGCTCGGCCAGGCCCTGCTCCTCGGCCAGACGCCGCGCGACCCGGACCAGCCCGCCCCCGGGGCCCTCGTCGAGGCCCTGGGCGAGACGTACGCCGTGCTCGCCTACACATTCGCGTCGGCGCCGGCCGAGACGGACCTGGCGACGTGGATCAGGACGGGCGACCCGGCCAGGGCCGCGGCCCCGCAAGACGCCCCGGCGCCCGCCGATCCGGCCGAGGAGCCGCCCGACGAGGCCGCGCCCGCCGAGGGCACCGACCTCGCGGCCGCCCTCCAGCGGGTCATGAGCGACACCGCCGGCAAGGAGCTGGCCGGCGTGGTCCTGGTGACGGACGGGCGGCATACGGGCCGGGCGCGGCTGGAGCCGGTGGCGCGGCAGCTCGGGCTCCAGGGCGTGCCGGTCTCGTCGGTCGTGCTGGGCAGCGAGCGCCCGCCGCGCGACGCCGGCATCCTCTCGGTGAGCGCCCCGGAGACGGTCTACGCCGAGGACAAGGTGCATGTGGCGGCGGAGCTGAAGCTGGACGGCCTGAAGGGGCAGGAGGTCGAGGTCGTCTTGGCGGACGCGGGCGAGACGGTCGACACCCGCACCGTCCGCGTGCCGACGGACAGCTACCGGACACGCGTCGAGTTCGGCCACGAGCCCGAGGCCCCCGGCGTCCACCACTACCGCGTGACGCTGCCGGCGTTCGAGGACGAGGTGGACGCGGCCAACAACGTGCACCCGCTGAACGTCCACGTGACGGAGGACCAGACGAAGCTGCTGATCGTCGAAGGCCGGCCGCGCTGGGAGTTCCGCTACTTGAAGAACCTGTTCGCCGACCGCGACCGGTCGGTGTACCTGCAGTACGTCCTGTTCCATCCGGACCAGGTGGAGGGCGCGCCACGGCGGAAGGTGGTCCCGGCGAGCGTGGCCCGCGAGGAGGCCGACGCCGAGGCCAACGCCCTGCCGGAGACCGAGGCGGAGTGGCTGAAGTTCGACGTCATCGTCCTCGGCGACGTCGACCCGGAGGACCTGGGCGAGGCCGACCGGGAGGCGCTGGCGCGGTTCGTGACGGAGCGCGGCGGGACGCTGATCGTCATCGCCGGCCCGCACCATATGCCGCATGCCTTCGCCGACGACGAGCGTCTCGCGGACCTGCTGCCGGTGGCGGTCGAGGCGAGCGACGAACCCGTCCTGGAGCCGCCGGAGATGCGGTTCCGCCTGGGCCTGACGCCGGAGGGTCGACTGGACGTGATCATGCGCCAGAAGCCCGACCCGGACGAGAACCTGGCGGTCTGGGACGCGGTGCCGGCGGTCTACTGGCGGCACCCGATCGAAGACGTGAAGGCCGGGGCGACGGTCCTGGCGTACGCGGTGCCGGAGGACGCGCCGGGGCCCCCCGAGGCCGCCGCCGACGACCCCTCCGGGGGGGCCGGCGCCGCGGCCGCCCAGGCCGACCGGATGCGCGACTTCATCCGCAAGCACGCCCTTATCCTGCACCACCGCGTCGCTCTGGGCCGCGTCATGTTCCTGGCGTTCGACCGGACGTGGCGGCTGCGGTACCGCGTCGGCGACACCTACCATCACCGGTTCTGGGGCCAGGTCCTGCGGTGGGCGACCGCCGGCAAGCTGCCGGCGGGAACCGAGCACGTGAAGCTGGGCACCGACCGCGTTCGGTACGCCCCCGGCGAAACGGTCCGCGTCCAGGCGAAGCTCGTCGATGAGGCGTTCGAGCCGATCGAGAGCGACGCCGTCGGCGCCGCCGTCTACGAGGGCGACCGGCTCGTCCTTCGCCGGCCTCTCGCGTTCGTCCCGAAGAGCCCCGGCCTGTACGAGGGCGACCTCGGGACCCTCGGCGGGGGCGTGTACCGGGTGGAGTTGGAAGCCCCCGCGGCGGCGGACGTCCTGGCCGCCGACGGCCGGAGCGCCGTCGAGTGGACCTTCTCGGTCGACCCGAAGGTGACGAGCGAGATGGCGGAGTTGACGCCCGACCGCGGGCTGCTGGGGCGCCTGGCGACACTCAGCCGCGGGGCGGTCGTCGACCCCGGGCGGGCCGCGTCGGTGGTCGAGACGCTCGGTCCGGGCAATGTCGTGGAGATCGAGAAGCACGAACTGGTCCTCTGGGACTCCTGGCCCGTCCTCGTCCTGGTGCTGGCGATGGGCGCCGGCGAGTGGCTGCTGCGCAAGAAAGCGGGGCTCGCATGACACGCGATCCGACGTTTGCCGCGGGCAGGGCCGTACCCGAGACCATCGTACGGGCGCTGCGGGCGCTGATCCGCCGGACGCGACACATCATTGTGCTGCGCGGGTTGCTGGCGGTCGTCGCGACGTTCCTGGCGGCGCTGCTGGCGGTGATGCTGATCGACGCCGGGTTCACCCTGTTCTCGCAGAGCACGCGATGGGGGCTGACGCTGGCGGCCCTGGGGCTGACGGCGGCGAGCTTCGTGTGGTTCCTGGCGCTGCCCCTGGCGCGGTCGTTCACGCTTTCGGGCGTCGCGCGGATCATCGAATCGAAGCACCCGGAACTGGAGGAACGGCTCTCGTCGGCCGTCGAGATCCTCACGAGCCGCGACGCGCCGGCTCTGCGCGGCTCGGAGACCCTCATCGGCGCCCTGGCGGCGCAGGCGACCGAGGACGCCCGGTCGATCCGCCCGAAGCAGGAGGTGCCGCTGTCGGCCATCCGGCCGTTCCTGATGGCGGCCGCGACGGCGATGCTGATCCTGGCCGGCGCCTTTATCATCGGGCGCGGCAAGGCGGTACGCCTCTTTGCCCGGGCCGTGGCGCCGTACCTGAACCTGCCGAACGTGGCCGCCGACGAGATGACCGTCGAGCCGGGCGACGTCGTGCTCCTGGAAGGGTCGCGGCTGGAGATCGACGTCACGGTCGAGGACCCGGCGGTGCGGCGGGCCACGCTGCTCAAGGTCGGCCCGGGCGGCGAGGAACAGGGCGAACTGATGGCCGCCCTGCCCCCGGCCGCCGAGGGCGCCCGCCGCTTCGCCTTCACCGAGCCGGCCGTCAGCGAGAGCTTCCGGTACCGCGTCCACGCGGGCGACGGCCTGACCGAGTACTTCCGGGTGACGGTCGTCGCGCCGCCGCTGGTCACGGGCGTGGACGTCCGCTTTGACTACCCCGCGTACACGGGCCTGGCGGCGGAGGAGGACCTGGGGAGCCCGGAACCGGCCCTGCGCGCCGTGGCGGGCACGGTCGCGACGGTGCGCCTGGCGCTGGACCAGCCGGTCGAGGCGGCGGCGCTGCTCGCCAGCGGCGCCCCGCGCGACGACGTACCGGTGGCGGTCGAGGGCGGGGCCTGCTCGTTCCGTTTGACGCTGGAGCCGGGGATGCAGGGCACGTGGTCGCTCCGTCTGACGGACCGGCACGGGTTCACGAGCCAGACGCCCGAGTGGCCGCTGGAGGCCCTGCCCGACCAGCCGCCCAAGGTGACGGTGGTGGCGCCGCAGGACCGGCACCTGAAGCTGAAGCCGGACGACCGGTTGCCCCTCGCCTACGCCATCGAGGACGATTTCGGCGTGGCCGGGGCGGAGCTGCTGGTGGACGTGGACGGGCGCCGCGCGGCCGCCGTGCCGGTCGAGGCGGGCGTCGGCCGGACGACGCTGAACCTGGCGAGCCTGCCGCTGGCGGGCGCCGAGCGGGTGGCCTTCCGGCTGCGGGCGACCGACACGCTGCCCGCCGACCTGGAAGGACCCCAGGAGGGCCGGTCGGAGCTCTACCTGGTGGAACTGGACGTGGACGCGGCGTCGTACGCCCGGCAGGTGACGAGCGCCGAAGAGTTCCTGATCCAGGAGACGCTGAAGAAGCTGCTCGCCGAGCTCAAGAAGGCGCGCGGCGAGGCCGAAGGCCTGGGCGAGCGCGTCTCGAAGACCGAGGACCTGGAGGAGAAGGACGAACGCGGCGCGGCCGCGCTGGCCGAGCGCCTCCGCGGGGCCGACGCCGCGGCCCGTGACCTGGCGGACCAAGTGGCCGAGGCGACGTACTACGGCCTGGCGCCGACGCTGCTCAAGGTGGGCGGGCACGCGGCCATCGCAGCCGAGCGGAGCGGCCGCGTGCGGATCGCCGACACGCGCGACGACCGCGTCGGCCTGGTCCAGGAGGCCAAGACGCACATCGACCAGGCCATCGCCCTGCTGGAAGAAGCGCAGACGCAGTTCGAGGAGATGATGGAGACCCTCCGTGTGGCCCAGGACCTGGCGGACCTGGCGGCCCGGGAGGCCGACCTGGCCGACGCCAAGGCCGCCATGGAATGGGCCGCCGGCCAGGAGGCCGGGCCGATGAGCGACCTGATGGCGGGCGTCATGGACCCCGGCAAGTGGGGCGACCTGCAGGAAGGGGTGGCGGCGGACTTCCAGGACATGGTCGGGACGATGCCGGAGGCGATGGCCGCCCAGATGGCCGCCGATGCCGCGATGGCTCGGGACTTGGCCGCCGAGGCCCTCGCGCTGCAGGCCGAGCAGATCGACCTGGCGGGCGAGACGCGGGAACTCGGACGGCTGGCGGCACTGGAGCAGGCGCTGCAGAACCTGGCGTCCGAGCAGCGGGCGCTGGCGGGCGAGGCGGCCGGGCTGCCCGAGACGGCGGCCCCGTCGGACACGATGGGCCAGGCGGCCGACGACATCGAGGCCGGCGATCTGGCCGAGGCCATCGGCCGCCAGACCGACGCCGAGACGGCTCTCCGTGAGGCCGCCGGCGACGCCATCGAAGAGAGCCCCGCCGAGATGATGGCCGCGCCGACGGACGCGGGCCAGACGCCGACGGGGGGGCAACAGCAGGCCGAAGGTCAGCCGGCCGGGGCGCAGCAACAAGGCGAAGGTCAGCCCGCGGGCGCACAGCAGCAAGCTGGCGCCCAACAACAGGCGGCTGGGCAGCCGGCCGGGGCGCAGCAACAGGGGGAAGGCCAGCCCGCGGGCGCACAGCAGCAAGCTGGCGCCCAACAACAGGCGGCTGGGCAGCCGGCCGGGGCGCAGCAACAGGGGGAAGGCCAGCCCGCGGGCGCGCAGCAGCAGGCCGGCGCCCAACAACAGGCGGCTGGGCAGCCGGCTGGCGCCGAACAGCAGCCGGCCGGTGCTCAGCAACAGGGGGAAGGCCAGCCCGCGGGCGCGCAGCAGCAGGCGGCCTCGATGGCGGCGCGCCAGGCCGACCTCCGCCAGAAGACCGAGGCCCTGGCCCAGGAGCGGGACGCCCTCATGGAGTCCCTTGGCGCCGGCGAAGCCGGGCGGCTGCTTGAGGCCCAGCAGGCCCTCGCCCGGGCGGCCACGGCCCTCGCCCAGGAGGCCCAGCCCTTCGGGCGGCCGGCGACCCCCGGCCAACAGGCCGCCGGCCAGGCCATGCACTCGGCCGAGCAACTCGGGTCGGGCAACGTCCCGAGCGCCGCCGAGAGCGCGCACCAGGCGTCCGCGTCGCTCCAGGACATGGCCCAAGCCATGGGCGCCCAGGCCGCCGGCCAGCAGGGCGCGCAACCGTCAAGCCAAAGCCAAGGCCAGCCTTCGGGGCAACCGTCCGGCCAACCCAGCGGCCAGCCGTCCGGGCAACCGTCCGGCCAACCCAGCGGCCAGCCGTCCGGCCAGCCGTCCGGGCAACCGTCCGGCCAACCCAGCGGCCAGCCGTCCGGCCAACCCAGCGGCCAGCCGTCCGGCCAGCCGTCCGGCCAGCCATCTGGCCAGAGCGGCGCGCCGAGTTCGCCACAGCAGGCCGCGCAGCTCGCCGGCCAGGCCGCCGACCTGGCGTCGCGCCAGGCGGCGCTGGCGGAGCGGATGGACGCCCTGGCCGCCCAGTCGCCGCAGGCCTTCATGGCCGCCCAGCAGGGCGCGATCGGGCAGGCGTCGGAGGCACTGGGCCAAGCGGCGGACCAGCTTGCCCAGCGGGCGTCGGCCATGCCCGCCACCTCCCCCGCCGGCCAGGCCGCGCAGCAGGCGGCGGGGCTTCTCGGCGAGGCGGCCGAGTCGGCCGGCGAGGCGCAGCAGGCGATGGGCAGCGCGTCGCCGCAGTCGGCGGCGCCCGCCCAGGGGCAGGCGGCCGAGGCGCTGGGCCAGGCGGCCGCGGCGCTGAACCAGGCGGGCCAAGCCCTCGCGAGCGCCGCCGCGGCCGCCCCCGGCGCGCCCGGCACGCCGCTCGGCCAGTCCGTCGCGTCGGCGGCTCAGGCCACGAGCGCAGCCGCCCAGGCGCAGAGCGGCGCGGCGGCGGCCGCGGCGGCCCAGGCCGCGGCCGCGGCCGCGGCCCAGGCCGCCGGCCAGGCCCAGGGCATGGGCGTCGGCATGATGGGCATGGGAATGGGCATGATGCCTGGCCAGCAGGGCCAGTCCATGGACTCGCAGGCCGGCACGAGCACCCAGGTGACCGACACGACGGCCGCCCACCTGAAGGCCCTCGGCATCAAGATGGCCGACTGGGCCCGGCTGCCGGGCGAACTGCGGGACCAGATCCTCCAGGCCGCCGAGGCCGAGGGGCCGGAAGAGTACCGGGGGTTGATCAAGCGGTACTTCCAGGAGATCGCGAAGCGCGGCGGGGCCGCCGACGCGGGGAGCCAGTGACGTGGCCGAAAAGCGTACCGAGACGATGAGGGTGACGCGCCGGCGGCGGAGCGCGTCGGCGGCGCTCGCGCTGGGCCTGGCCCTGGCGTGGGCGGCCACCCTGCCCCGGCCGGCGCAGAGCGACGAGGCCTCCGAGGTGCTGGCCCGCTACGCCGAGCCGGTCGACCGGGCCATCGACAAGGCCTTGGCGTGGCTGGCCTCGCAGCAGGACAAGACAGGGGCCTGGCACGGCGATCATCGCCAACGCGACTCGACGGCGGTCACGTCGCTGGCGGTGATGGCGTTTCTGGCGAAGGGCCACACGCCCGGCGTCGGGCCCTACGGTGACCGGCTGAGCCTGGCGGTGGACTTCATCCTGGCGTCGCAACAGAAGAACGGCCTGCTGGTCCACGGGCACACGGGCAAGGGGCCGATGTACAACCACAATATCTCGACGCTGATGCTGTCGGAGGTGTCGGGCATGGTGGACCCGGCGCGCCAGGCCAAGGTGGACCGCGCGCTCGGCCGGGCCCTGAAGGTGATCCTGGCGGCCCAGGACGTGCGGAAGGACCGCAGCCACCGCGGCGGGTGGCGGTACCAGCACACGTCGAAGGACAGCGACATCAGCGTGACCGGCTGGGCCGTGATGGCCCTGCGGTCGGCCCGGAACAACGGCGCCGCCGTGCCGCGCGAGGCCATCAAGGAGGCCGTCGAGTTCATCATGAACTGCCGCCAGCGGGACGGGGGCTTCGCCTACCAGCCGGGCGGGAGCAGCGGTCTCGGGCGCACGGGCACCGCCCTGCTCTGCCTGGAGCTGACGGGCCACCACCGCGACCGCGCGGCCCTCGGGGCGGGCGACTACATCCTCAAACACATCCCCAACCGCTGGGGCCAGGACCGCTTTTTCTGCTACGCCATGTACTACGCCAGCCAGGCGACGTTCCAGCTCGGCGGCCGGTACTGGGAGCGGTTCGGCTCGCACATGTACGAACTGTTCCTGAAGGCCCAGCGCGAGGACGGGAGTTGGCCCGAGGGCAGCGGCGGCGAAAACGAGGCCGGGCGGACGTACTCGACGGCGATGTCGGTGCTTGCGATGAGCGTCTCGTACCGCCAGCTGCCGATTTACCAGCGGTAGGGCCGCGCCGCACGCCCGCGACGGCCCGCGGGCCGCGGGGGGTGGAGGTGGCGGCACGTGCGAAACGGGCTGCGGTTGAGGCGGAAAATCAGCCGCCCGGCGCTTGACAACCCCCCGCGCAGTGCTTATGATTCCGCGTCTTCCGGAGGCCGCGCGGCCAACCGCGCAGGGCTTCGGTCGGGGGCGTAGCTCAATTGGTTAGAGTACCGGACTGTCGATCCGGTGGTTGCGGGTTCGAGCCCCGTCGCCCTCGCCAAACGTAACTCAAGCTCTCACAAGGGCTTGCCGTCGCGACGTGGTCCAGAGGCGGAACCCTCCTGCCCCCGCGGTGGCACCTGGTTGGCACCTTCCAGCGCCCGCCACGCCGCCTGCGCCCCGGCCGCCTGGGCCTCGTCGAGGCACGTCTCGGTGGTCCGGTAACTTTGGTGGCCGAGGAGCCGCTGAATCGCCAGGGCGGACGCCCCGCCGTCGTGCGGAGCTTGGCGGTGAAGGTCGAGGGCCGCCCGGCGTTGATGGTCGACGGGCGCGAGCAGACCGCCGAGGTCCGCGACGGCCTGCTGAGGTGGACGCGGCCACAGCGCTGAGGCCCCACGGACACGCCGTACGGACGGCGGCTACATTGCTTGCAGGAACGCCTCGCGGAAGGCGTCGATGTCCATCTCGCCGAGGCCCAGAATGTGCATCAGTTCGCCGGTGTCGGAGAAGTCGAGCCGGTGGTCGGGGTCGTAGTAGGCGAAGGCGGCCTTCCAGCTCGGGCCGAAGGTCGGGTGGGCAATCGCGGCGGCTTCGAACGCGTCGTCGCCGCCCTTCTTGTTCAGATAGCGATTGGCGTCCTTGATGCGGAGGTAGTCGGTCTGCTCCTTGACGTAGGCCAGGTCGGCGTCGGTGGTCTGCCGCTCGTTCCAGTTGCTGTGCTGGACGGTGTGGATGCGGCGGGTAGTGTCGAGGTCGGGCCACCGCTTCTTAATGGCGCGGACGGCGTCGGCCGTCAGGTCCGATTGGCCGCCTTCCTTCACCCAGACGTCGCCTCCGGCCTCGAGGGTCTTGTGCCATCGGGCGACAAGGGCGGCGAGGGCCTTGTCGCGGTCGGCGTGGGCGTCGAGCCATCCGCCGCGCGGTCCCCAGACGGTCTCCATGACCTTGTCGGAGGCATCCACGAAGCGGCCCTTGTTCTTGCCGTAGGCGCCGCTGACGGCCAGGACGTGGTCCGGGAGCCAGTCGGGGCCGAAGCGGGTTTCGAGGAGGGTTCGGTCGGCGGCGGCGGAGTGGCCGTCATCGCGGTCCGGCGCGTGATCGTAGTGCAGGCTCAGGAGGTCGCGCTTCGGGTCGAAGGGCCGGTCCGCCGCGGTGGATTTGCTCTCTGGCTCGGGCGCCGCCTCGGCCGGGGGGGCGGAGGCGGGCCTCGCCGACCGTGCGGCGCCGGTGTCCGGGGCGGCGAAGGGCTCCGGCACCGTGCCGCCTGTGACGGTCGGCATGGGGCCGAGGCCCTCGACCCTGTCGAGGCGCTCGCGGGTCATCATCCACTTGTCAAACTCGGTGCCGTCCTCGCGCATGGAGAAGGAGATGACGTGCGGACCGGGCTTGGGGATCTCGAGGAAGAGCTTGTGCTTCTGGCCACCATGCTGCCGCTGCGTCCGCTGCTTGGAGCCCCAGACCCACTGGCGTTTGGCGGTCCATTGCATGCGTTGGCCGCTCTCGGGCCAGCGGCCGTCGAGGCCCACGTGCAGGCCGTTGTCCTCGCCGCCGGTCGAGTAGATGCGGGCCCAGACGTACCACGTGCCGGGGGTGTCGACGTGGACGCGGTAGTGCAGGACGGCCATTTTGCCGGGCTCGTTCGAGAAGTTCTCGCCCGAGCGGAGCGGGTCGCCATGCGTTTGCCGCGTGTCCGGCAGGATCTCCAGATATGCCCCGCCGGAGGCGCCGGGGAGGTGCGGCGGGTCGGCGTCCTTCTCGAAGGTCGGCGTCGAGCCGGGCGCGAACAGGTACCACGCCCGGGTCTGGGTCCGTTCCTGGGCGAAGAAGTGCTCCGCCTCGGCAACGATGACGCCGCCTGCTTCGCCGAAGACGACGTCCTTGCCGACGAGCGGTTCGGCATGTTGGGGCGACTGGGCTCCACGGACACCCGGAGCGTATGCCAGAAGCGCCAGGCAAACTGCCGACAGCAAGGTGTCACAACGGCGGCCGTGGGCGGTCATGGGCGACTCTCCTCCTCGCGGATGGTTCGAAGGTACAGCATGCTAGTTGCGTCCCAGGTCAACCGCCAGTCCAATCACGGCGTCGACGCGTCAACCCGTACCAGCCCGAGTGCTTCAGCACGCGTCCGAAGGGCGCCCAGCTCCTGACGCGAAACATGGCCGACCAGTGCCCGCATCTCGGCCGCGCGGTGAGCCGGGCGGTACTGGCCCATGACGTTCACGGCGCAGCCGGGGGCGATGCGCGCGACGGTTTCGAGGACGGTTCGGCTCCCGGCAGGGTTCCCCGGCATCACCAGGTGCCGCACCAGGACGCCGCGCTCCGCGACGCCGCACGCCCCCGTCTCGCCGGCCAAGCGATCGACTTGGCAGCGGCGCGGACAGAGCGTGCAGTTGCGGAGGACCGCGCGAAGGCGGGCGACCTCGGGCGGCATGGCCATGGCGGCATTGTAGCAGGGCCGCGCAACAACCGCGAGGCCGACCCATATCGAACTCGCCCCGCGCCATTGGCGCGTGTACAATGGGCGGACGCATCCCCGACGAGGAGGCTTCGATGGCCAAGGCGGCGCTCGTGACCGGCGGGGCGAAGCGCATCGGCCGCGCCGTCGCTCTGGCCCTCGCGGAGGACGGCTTCGACGTCGCCGTCCACTACGGGCGGAGCGAGGCCGAGGCCCGCGAGACGTGCGCCGCCATCCGCGAGCGCGGCCGCGACGCCGAGGCGTTTCCGTGCGACCTGGCGGACGCCGAGGCCGTGGCGGGGCTGGTGCCGGCGGTGGCGGCACGGATGCCGGGCCTGGCCCTGCTCGTCAACAACGCGAGCCTCTTCGAGCCGGGGTCGCTTCGGGACCTGGACCTTGCCCAGTACGAGCGGACGATGGCCATCAACCTGCGGGCCCCGCTGATCCTCGCGCGCGACTTCGCCGCCCGCGCCGCGGCGGGCCAGATCATCAACCTGCTGGACCAGCGCGTCACGCACGACGACCCGCGTTTCTTCGCGTACACGGTGACGAAGAAGGCGCTGGCGGCGGTGACGGCCATGGCGGCAAAGGAGCTGGGGCCGGCCATCCGGGTCAACGGCATCTGCCCGGGACCGATCCTCCCGCCGCCCGGCAAGGGCAAGGAGTATCTGGAGAAGGTGGCCGCCGGGTTGCCCCTGGAGCGGCCGGGCGGGCCGGCGGACGTCGTCGAGGCCGTGCGGTACTTGGTGCGGGCGGCGTACGTGACGGGCGAGCTTCTGTTCGTGGACGGGGGCGAGCACCTGACCTGAGGACACGGGAGCGCGAGCGCATGATCATCCGAATCAAGAACCTGCGGCTGCGGACCATCGTGGGCGTCAACGACTGGGAGCGGACCCGGCCCCAGGACGTCGTCCTCAATATCGAGGTCACCTTCGACGGGACCGAGGCGGCCCGAACGGACCAGCTGGAGCACACGGTCAACTACAAGGCCCTGAAACGGCGGGTGCTCGAGACGGTCGAGGCGTCGCGGACACAGCTTGTCGAGGCCCTGGCCGAGCGCGTCTTGAGGGCGGTGCTGGATGAGCCTCGCGTCGAGGCGGCCACGGTCGAGGTCGACAAGCCGGGGGCGCTGCGGTTCGCGGACTCGGTCTCGGTCACGGTCTCCGGGACGCGCAAGCCGTGACGCGGGCGATCGTCGGCCTCGGGTCGAACATCCTGCCGCGCCGGCACATGCCGCTTGCGCTCGCGGCCCTGCGGCGGCGGTTTCGCGTCGTCGCGGTGACGCCGGCGCAGCGGACGCCCGCGATTGACCGGCCCGGGCAGCCGGACTACCTGAACGCGGCAGCGCTGGTGGAGACGGACAGGCCACAAGCCGTGGTCGAGGCCCAGCTCAAGGCCCTCGAGCGGGGCCTGGGCCGGGTGCGGGTCGCGGCCGACGTGTTTGCCGCGCGGACGATGGACCTGGACCTCGTGGTCTGGGACGGCCGCGTGGTGGACCCCGACGTGGCGAGGCGCGGGTTCCTGCGCGACGCCGTCCGGGCGCTCTGGGGCGGCCTGGACCTCTCCGCGTAAGCCCGAGCCGGCGGCCCGGGCCGCCCTGCTCCGCTAGTCGCCGGCGTCTTCCATGCCGATGGCGAAAAGCCGCTCCAGGTCGTAGCGGCTGTACTGGCGGAAGGCGATGCAGGTCGTGGTGCGGGTGATACCCTCGACCTGGATGAGCGAGTCGGTGACGAGCCGGGCGAGGGCCTCGTTCTCGCGGACGCGGGCGACGGCCACCAGGTCGTACGGCCCCGCGACGCTGTAGACCTCGGCGATGCCGTCGAGGTCGACGATTTCCTGGGCGGCGGCGGCAATGCGGTCCCGCCGCGCTTCGATCAGAATGAACGCCGTGACCATCGTTTCGCTCCTCCGAAAGGCGCACGCCACGCGGGCATGATACCGCGCCCGGCCAGGCGCCGCACGTGCTTCCCGAGGCGGCTACTCGGCCTGCGGTTGGGGCTGGAGCGGGGCCGCGTAGTGCTCCGGCCAGTCGGCCAGGCTCGGGGGCTCCAGGACGCCGCCCGCCCCGACGATGCGCTCCCGCAGCGCGGCGATGTCGATGCCCCGGATGTCACCCGACGGCAAAGCGAGCGCGGCCGCGTGGCCCGCGGCCTCGCCGATGTTCATGACGACGGGCATGATGCGGTAACTGGCGTGGGCGAGGCAGTCGCTCGAGATGCTCCGGGCGGCAATCAGCAGGTTCCCGAGGTCGCGGGCGCTCAGGCTGCGGTAGGGCACTTGGTAGTACCCGCCGGGGGGCAGCCGCTCGAAGTGCGTCTCGTTCGCCTTCTGCAGGTGCTTGTCGACGTTGTAGCTCGTGCAGGTAACACCGTCGTCGAAGGTCGCGCACCGGCGAAAGTCCTCGATCGAGAGGACGTAGTCGCCGACCACGCGGCGCGACTCGCGGATGCCGACGTGGTTGCCGGTCTTGGCCAGCCACGCCGTGGCGAACCCGGGCACGCGGGCGCGGGCCCACGCGATGAAATTGTGGGCGCGGCGGCGGCCCTCGGTCTCGGCGTGACTCACGTCCATCGGTTCGAGCGTGTTGCCCGAGACGCGGACCAGATTGAAATGCAGCCACCCGTTGGGCAGCGGGTGGAGGCAGCTCAGGTGCGTATTGATGAGCGGCGGGTCGTCCCGGTCGCCGGCGGCCATGAGGCGGCCGAACGTCTCGCGGTCGGGCACCTGGGCCAGGTCGACGCCCGCGACGGCCAAGTTCAGCGTCATCGGCATGACGAGGCCCTCCTCGTCGCCGACCATGACCTCGCAGCCGGCGGTCTCGGCCAGGAGGGCGTCGCCCGTGCCGTCGATGAAGACCGTGCCCGTCACCTCCAGGGGGCCCGCGTTGTGCGCGAGGTGCACGGCCGCCACGCGTCTGTCCTCGACGGCGGCGTCGTACAGGGCCGCGTGAAAGAGGACCTCGACACCGGCCTCGGCGGCGATCTCGTCCAGGACGAGCTTCATGACCTCGTCCTCGAACATCGAGGCGCCGGACTCGCGGGGCGTGGCGGCGCCGCGCGCGATGAGGCGGTCGATGACCTCCTTGTAGATGCCGGCGTTGCAGACGCGGCGTGGCTCGCCGCTCGGGCCGGGCTTCGTGAGCTCGGACATGAACGGGTTGACGTACATGGTCGTCGCCCCGCCGCCGAGGCAGCCCTCGCGCTCGACCAGGAGCGTCCTGGCCCCGCCCTGGGCGGCGCGCACGGCGGCGCCGAAGCCCCCCGGTCCGCCGCCGACCACCACCACGTCATAGCCCTCGAGTCGCCGCATCGCGGTACCGTCCCTTCACACCCAAGGTCCCCCTCGGCGGGCCAGTATGCCGCCCCGGCGGCGCCAGTTCAAGCGGCGACGCCCAAGGCCCGCGCCGGCAACCGGCTGGAAAGCCAGCGTCCCGTCCGCTATGGTGGCGGTGCGGCCGGCGCACCGCGGCCGCCGCCCTGAACCCGAACCAGCCACGAGGAAGGGCTTCGAGCATGTGGAGCAAACCGTACGGCAGCACTGGCAAGCAGGTCTCGGTCATCGGCTTCGGCGGCATGCGGTTCGCCAATCCCGACGACATCGACGCCAACGCCGAGGTCGTCCTGCACGCGTACGAGCGCGGCATCACGTACTTCGACACGGCGCCGCACTACTGCCAGGACAAGAGCGAGGCCATCCTGGGGGCGGCGTTCCGGAAGATGACGCCCGGCACGTTTTACAGTTCGTCGAAGTGCATGGCGGCCGACGGCGACGAGTTCCGCCGCAGCCTCGAACAGAGTCTCGGCCGCCTTGGCCTCGACCGCATCACGTTCTTCCACATCTGGTGCCTCATCCGGCCCGAACAGTGGGGCGAGCGGGTGCGCGGCGGAGCGGTGGAGGCGGCCCTCAAGGCCAAGGAGGAGGGCCTCATCGAGCACGTCGTCGCCTCGGCCCACCTGGCCGGCGACGACATCCGCGAGTTGCTCACCCACGGCGAAATCGAGGGCATCACCCTCGGGTACTGCGCCCTGAACTTCCCGTACCGCCAGGACGGCGTCCGGGCGGCCGGCGAGCTCGGCAAGGGCTGCGTGACGATGAACCCGCTGGCGGGCGGCCTCATCCCGCAGCATCCCGAGCGGTTCGCGTTCCTCAAGGGACCGGACGACCCGTCCGTCGTGGCGGCGGCGCTGCGGTTCAACGTCTCGGACCCCGACGTCACGTGCGCCCTGGTCGGGTTCACGACGAAGGCACACGTCGACGAGGCCGTCGAGGCCGTCGAGGGCTTCACGCCCTACTCCGACGCGCGGCGGGACGCCTTGCGGCAGCACATCCTGGACTCCTTCGGGGAGCTCTGCACGGGGTGCGGGTACTGCCTGCCGTGCCCCGAGGGGATTCCCATTCCGCAGATGATGGACGTCTACAACCTGCGGTTGATCGGCCAAGACGACAAGACCCTGAAGGGACGGCTCAAGTGGCACTGGAACGTCGAGGCCGAGATGGCCGCCCAGTGCGTCGAGTGCGGCGTGTGCGAGGACCGGTGCACGCAGCACCTGCCGATTCGCGACCGGCTGAAAGAGGTGGCGGCGCTGGCCGAGGAACCCGCCGAATGAAAATTGCCTCCATCGAGACGTTTGTCCGCGAGCCGGTCGGGTTCACGCGCGTGCGGACGGACACGGGCGACGAAGGTTGGGGCCAGCTCAGCCCCTACTGCGCCGACATCACCGCCGAGGTGCTCCACCGGCAGGTGGCGCCGGTCGCCCTCGGGGCCGAGGCGCTCGACGTCGAGGCCCTGGCCGACCGGGGGGTCGAGGCCACCTACAAGTTCCCCGGCTCGTACGTGCGCCGGGCGCTGACGGGCATCGACACGGCCCTCTGGGACCTGCGGGGCCGCCTCGAAGGCAAACCCGTGTGCGCCCTGGTCGGCGGCACGCCCCGACCGATTCCCGTCTATGCCTCGAGCATGCGCCGGGACATCACGCCGAAAGACGAGGCGGCGCGGCTTGCGCAACTCCAGGCCACCCGCGGATACCGTGCGGCCAAGGTGCGCATCGGGTCGGTGTGCGGCCACGACACGGACGCGTGGCCGGGGCGGACGGAGGCCCTCGTACCGACGGTCCGCCACGCGCTGGCCGACGGGACGGCCCTCTTCGTCGATGCCAACAGTTGCTACACGGCCGCGCGGGCCATCGAGGTCGGCCGCGTCCTCCAGAACGAGGGCGTCCGCATGCTGGAGGAGCCCTGCCCGTACTGGGAAATCGACTGGACGCGCCAGGTGACCGCGGCGCTGGAGATGGACGTCTCGGGCGGCGAGCAAGACTGCTTCCTGTGGCAATGGCGGCGGATCATCGAGACACGGGCGGTCGATGTGGTCCAGCCGGACGTCTGCTACCTCGGGGGCCTGGCGCGGACGCGCCGTGTTGCCGCGTGGGCCGAGGCGGCCGGCCTCCCCTGTGTCCCGCATGCCGCCAACCGCTCGATGGTCATGGTCTTCTCGCTGCACCTGATGGCGGCGATTGCGAACGCGGGCCCGTTCCTGGAGTGCAGCATCGAGGAGACGCCGTGGACGCGTGACCTGTTCGACCCGGCCATCGAGGTCACTGACGGCTGCGCCGCCGTGCCGGAGGGACCCGGCTGGGGTGTGACGATCCGGCCGGCGTGGCTGGAGCGGGCCGCGCGCCGCGTATCGGAGCGGGCGTAGGCCCTACTTCGTCTTCCCCGCCGCCTTCAGTTCGACCGCGTACACATTGGGCCGCGCGGTGATGAAGAGCGTCCTGCCATCCTTGCCGCCGAAGCAGCAGTTCGTCGGGCGCTCGGGGAGCCGGAGGGTCCCGAGGTGCTTGCCGGCGGTGTCGAAGACCTGGACGCCGTCACCGGCGGTGACGTAGAGGCGGCCCTCGGCGTCGGTGCGGATGCCGTCCGGCGCGGGCGGATCGACCTTGATGAACCGCGTGCCGTCGGCGAGCGTGTTCTCCTTCGTGACCGTGAAGCGGCGGACCTCGGTGCGGTCGTGGTCGCTGTCGGCGATGTAGAGGACCGACTCGTCGGGCGAGAAGCAGAGGCCGTTAGGCATCGCGAAGTCGCGGGCGACGACGACCGGCTCGTCGGCCCCGGGGTCGAGGCGGAAGACGAAGTTCCCCGCCTGCTCCTTCTCGCGTTTGCCCAGGCCGTAGGGCGGGTCGGTGAACCAGACGGTGCCGTCGCGCTTGACGACGACGTCGTTGGGCGAGTTCAGCTTGCCGCCGTCGTAGGTATCGGCCAGGACGACGATTCGGCCGTCGGCCTCGGTGCGGGTGACGCGGCGGGTCTCGTGTTCGCAGGTGACGAGGCGGCCCTCGGTGTCGACCGTGTTGCCGTTGGCGCCGTGGGAGGGCTTGCGGAAAACCTCGCGGCCGCCGGCCCGGGTCCACCGGTAGAGGGTGGAGGCGGGGATGTCGCTGAAGACGAGGCAGCCGCCGTCGGCCGGCAGCCACGCCGGCCCTTCGGTGAACCTCAACCCCTCGCCGATGAGGCGGATCTCGGCGTCGGGGGCGACGACGGCCTCGAAGGCCTTGTCCTTCGCGTCGATGCGCGGAAGCGTCTCGTCCATCGGTCCAACCCTCCTCGCGTGTCCCGCAGCGCACGCCATCACGAGTGCCGCGACGGCCGCGAGCCCCCCCACAATCCCGACCGGCACTCGGCGCATGGCGACCCTCCTTCCGCCGCCATCCTACCGCCGCGCGGGCGGCCGCGGCAAGCGTATGACGAGGGCCCATCGCCCATCGGCTCACGCGTGAAAGCCCTTGAAGCGGCGGCCCGCGTGCGGTATGGTCTTACGTGGCCGCAACGCCCGTTTCCGCGTTGCGGCCTCACCCATTAGCCTCCGGGAGACCCGGTGTGACCGCGAGCGTAACCCCGTCCTGTGCCTTGAAGCGAACCCCGTTGTACGAGGAGCACGTGAAGCGCGGCGGCCGGATGGTGGCGTTCCACGGGTGGCTGCTGCCCGTCCAGTACGCCGGCATCGGAGCCGAGCACGAGCACACGCGGACGGCCGTCAGCGCGTTCGACACCTCGTACATGGGCCAGTTCGCCATCCGCGGCGAGGACGCACCGACGGAACTGGCGCGGCTGCTGACGCGCGACCCGCGGACCCTCAAGGTCGGGCGCGCCTTCTATTGCCACATGCTCAACGAGAACGGCGGCATCGTCGATGACATGATCCTGATGCGGCTGGGGCCGATGGACTTCGTCCTGGTCGTGAACGCCGGGCCGCGCAAGACCGACTTCGTCTGGCTGCGGAACCACCTGTACGGCGACGTCGAGCTCATCGACCAGTCCAACTCGTGGGGCAAGATCGACGTCCAGGGCCCGAAGAGCCTGGAGGCCGTCCAGCCGCTCCTGGACATCGACGTGGCCGCCCTGCCCTACTTCGGCTGCGCCCGCGCCCGCATCTGCGAGGCCGACTGCGTCGTCAGCCGCACCGGCTACACCGGCGAGCTCGGCTACGAGATGATGATCCCGAACCCGAACGTGGCGGGGGCGTACGAGCTCCTCATGGGCGCCGATGGCATCCTGCCCGCCGGCCTCGGAGCCCGCGACATCCTGCGCCTGGAGATGAGCTATCCCCTGCACGGCCAGGACATCCACCCGGACGCCGACCCCCTGGAAGCGGACCTCAGGCGATTTATCTCGCTGGAGCACAACTACGTGGGCGCGGCCACGCTGCGCGACCGGCTGGCCGAGGGCCTGACGCGGAAACTCGTCGCCTTCAAGAGCGACTCCCGCCGCAAGACCCACACCGGCGACCCGATCCTCGCGGGCGATACGCAGATCGGGGCCGTGACGAGCGGCGGCTTTTCGCCGAGCCTCCAGGCGTCCATCGGCCTGGGCTACGTGGCCATGGCGCACGCGGAGCCCGGCACGCGGCTGGCGGTCCGGACCAAGCGGGCGGACGTGCCTGTCAGCGTGGCCGAGAAGCCCCTTTACACCGGCGGCACCTGCCGCACGCGAACCCGGAAAGCGGAGACCCCTGCATGATTCCCGATGGTCTGTACTACACGCAGGAACACGAGTGGCTGAAGGTGGAGGGCGACGTCGGCACCGTCGGCGTCACGGACCACGCCCAGGAGGCCCTCGGCGACCTCACGTTCGTCGAACTCCCCGCCGAGGGCGACGAGGTGACCCAGGGCGGCGAGACGGCGGCCCTGGAATCGCACAAGGCGGCCGCGGACGTCTACGCTCCGGCAAGCGGGACGGTCGAAAAGGTCAACAGCGCCCTCGAGGACGAGCCCGGCACGGTCAACGGGGACCCGTACGGCGCGGGATGGCTGTACACGGTCCGCCTCAAGGACAAGGGCGAACTCGACAGCCTGATGGACGCGAAGGCGTACGCGGACCTCATCGGCGAGAAGGACTGAGCGTGCCCTTCCTGCCCCACACCGACGCCCAGCGGCGTGAGATGCTCGAGGCCATCGGCCTGGCCGCCGAGGACCTCTTCTCGGACATTCCGGCGGCGCTCCGCGACCCGCCGATGGACCTGCCGGACGGCGTGCCGGAGGCCCGGGCGCGCGACGAACTGGAGCGCCTGGGCGCGGCCAACCGCCCGCCGGTGCTGAACTTCCTCGGCGGGGGGTTCTACGACCACGACGTGCCGGCGGCCATCGACGCGATCCTGCAGCGGAGCGAGTTCTTCACCGCGTACACGCCCTACCAGCCGGAGATCAGCCAGGGAACCCTCCAGGTCATCTACGAGTGGCAATCCGCCGTCTGCCGCCTGACCGGCATGGAGGTCGCCAACGCCTCGATGTACGACGGCGGGACCGCGATCTACGAGGCTACGATGATGGCGTCGCGCGTCACCCGCCGCCACAGGTTCGTCTGCGACGACGCCGTCAACCCGATCTACCGGCGGATGCTGCGGACGCACCTGCGGCACCACGGGGCGGAACTCGTCGTCGTGCCGTCGAAGGACGGGCTGGCGGACCGCACGGCCCTCGCGGAGGCCCTGGACGACCAGACGGCCGCGCTTATCCTTCAGAACCCGAACTACCTCGGCTGCCTGGACGACCTGGCGGACCTGGCGGACGCGGCGCACGAGGTCGGAGCGCTGGTGGTGGCGTCGGTCGCGCCGGTCAGCCTGGCGCTGGTCACGCCTCCCGGCGCGATGGGCGTCGACATCGTGACTGGCGAGGCCCAGAGCCTCGGCCTGGGCTTGGGCTTCGGCGGCCCGTACCTGGGGTTCATGGCGGCGCGCCGGAAGCACGTCCGCAAGATGCCCGGCCGCATCGTCGGCCGCACCGTTGACACCGAGGGCCGGCCCGGCTTCGTCCTGACGCTCCAGGCCCGCGAGCAGCACATCCGCCGCGAGAAAGCCTCGTCCAACATCTGCACCAACCAGAACCTGTGCGCCCTGGCGGCCCTGGTGTACCTGAGCCTGCTCGGGAAGGAGGGCCTCCGCGGGGTGGCCCGCGGGTGCCGCGCGGCCGCGGTGTACGCCCGGGAGCGGCTCGCCCGCGTCAAGGGCGTCGAGCTCCTGTGGCCCGAGCGGCCGGTCTTCAACGAGTTCGCCGTGCACCTGCCGGAGCCGGCGGGCCCGGTGGTCGGGCGGCTGCTGAAGCGGGGCATCGCGGCGGGCATCCCGCTCGGACCGACGTGGCCGATGCTCGAGAGCGGCCTGCTGGTCGCGGTGACGGAGAAGCGGACGCGGGCCGAGATCGACCAGCTGGCCGGCGCGCTGGAGGAGACGCTGTGACGCTGATCTTCGAGAAATCGGTTGCCGGTCGCCGGAGCTACCGTCCGCCGGTGCCGGACGTCGAGGCGGCCCCCCCCCTGCCGGAAGCGATCCGCCGCGACGACCCGGCCGCCCTGCCGGAACTGACGGAACTGGACGTGGTGCGGCACTTCACGGCGCTCTCGCGGAAGAACTTCGGCGTGGACACGGGCTTCTATCCTCTCGGCTCGTGCACGATGAAGTACAACCCGAAGGTGAACGAAGCGACGGCCCGGCTGCCGGGCCTGGCGCGGCTGCACCCGATGCTTCCGCAACTGCCGGAGGGCGAGCCGCTCGCCCAGGGCGCCCTGGAGATTCTCTACGAGGTCGGCCGCTGGCTCCGCGAGGTCTGCGGGATGGCCGGCTTCACGACGCAGCCCATGGCCGGAGCGCACGGCGAGTTGACCGGCGTCCTGCTGATGGCGGCCTACCACGCCGACCGGGGGACGCGCCGGTCGTGCATCCTGGTGCCGGACAGCGCCCACGGAACGAACCCGGCAAGCGCCGCCCTGGCGGGGTTCGACGTCAAGACGGTCCCGTCGGACGAGGACGGGTTCATGGAGGTGGCGGCCCTGGAGGCGGCCCTCGGCGAGGGGGACGTCGCGGGCCTGATGCTGACCTGCCCGAACACGCTCGGCCTGTTCCATCCGAAGGTCGAGGCCATCTGCCGCCTCGTCCACGAGGTCGACGGCCTGGTCTACTGCGACGGGGCCAACCTGAACGCCCTCATCGGCCGGTGCCGCCCCGGCGACATCGGGTTCGACGTGGTGCACGTCAACCTGCACAAGACCTTCTCCACGCCGCACGGCGGCGGCGGACCCGGTGCGGGGCCGGTCGGCGTGAGCGAGCGGCTTGTCCCGTTCCTGCCCGTGCCGCGCGTCGAGCGCTGGGACGATGGCCGCTATTTCCTGGACTGGGGCCAGCCGAAGGCGATCGGCCAAGTCGCCCCGTTCTACGGGGCGTTCGGCGTGATCGTCAAGGCCTACACGTACATGCTCATGCTGGGCCGCGACGGGTTGCGGCGGGCGTCGGCCGATGCCGTCCTCAACGCCAACTACCTGCGGGCCCGGCTCCGCGACGTCTACGACCTGCCGCACGACGTCCTCTGCAAGCACGAGTGCGTCTTCTCGGCGTCGCGGCAGGCCGCGAAGGGCGTCCTGGCCTTCGACGTGGCCAAGGCTCTGATCGACCGGGGCTTCCACCCGCCGACGGTCTACTTCCCCCTGACAGTCGACGAAGCCCTGATGATCGAGCCGACCGAAACCGAGTCGAAGGAGACGCTGGACGCGTTCGTCGCGGCGATGCGCGAGATCGCCGAGGTGGCCGAGCGCGACCCCGACTCGCTCCACGCGTGCCCGACGACGACGCCCGTCGGCCGGCTCGACGAGACGCGGGCGGCGCGGCAGCCGGACCTGGCCTCGCTAGCCTGAGCCGTCCCATGACGACGCTGACGCTCCACGACCTGGGCCGGGCTTCCTACGCCGACGCGCTCGCGCTGCAGGAGCGCCTCCTTACCGAGGTCCAGGCCGGACCGGAGGACCGCGGCCACCTGGTTCTGGTGGAGCACGACCCGCCGGTCATCACCTTCGGCCGCGGGGCGCGGGCCGAGCACCTGCTGGCGTCGCGCGAGCGCCTGGCGACCCTTGGCATCGAGACGGCCGAGACGGCACGCGGCGGCGACGTCACGTACCATGGGCCCGGCCAGCTGGTCGGATACCCGATCATGCACCTCCCGCCCGGCAAACGGCCCGTTCGCACGTACGTCCACGACCTGGAAGAGGCGCTGATCCGGCTGTGCGCTCGCTTTGGCGTCGCGGCGAGGCGGGAGCAGGGGCTGACCGGGGTTTGGGCCGGCGACGCGAAGATCGCCGCCATCGGCATCGCCGTCAGCCACTGGGTCGCCTGGCACGGCTTCGCCCTGAACGTCGGCACCGACCTCGCCCACTTCGACCTGATCGTACCGTGCGGCCTGAGCCGGGCGCGCGTCACCAGCATCTCCGAGGTACTGGGGCGGCCCGTCGCGGTTGAAGAGGTGAAGGGGCCGCTGACGATGTGCTTGGCGGAGGTGTTCGGCTTTGCGATCGAGTAGCCGCACAGGATGGATAGCGGTGGCGGCGCTGGCGGCGTCGGTCTGGGCCTTGGGTGCGGCGGCGCCCGACGAGGCGGCCGAGACCGTCCGCGCCGTCCCGGTCGAGAGCGACGCGCCCCCGCCTCAACCTCCCGTGCTGGCCGACGAACTGGACGTCGGCGACCCCGCCAGCGAGCGAGCTCATGCCTATGCCGTCCTGGGCGAGACCGAGGTCGTCGAAGCCGCGGCCGCCTATCCCGGGGACCCGCTCACGCAGATCGCCGACGCCGGTCGGCGCGGCGCGGGCGCGCGGTCGTTCACGCTGACCGTGCCGGAGGCCAACGGGGGGGTGCGGCTGGTGGCGCGGATGCCGACGGCCGGCGGTCTGCGCGCGGCCCGGGTGGAAGTCGACGGCGCCTCCGTGGACGACCAGCCGTGGATCGTGCCCCCGGTGACCATGCCGGGCGGGTGGCTCGATGCGGCGTTCGACCTGCCGGCGGCGCTCACGCGCGGCAAGACACAGGTGCGTGTGACCGTCCGGCCCGTGGTACACAGACCCGAGGAGCCTTCAGCGCCGTGGAGCGTCCACCAATACTGGGCGTACGCCCTGCCTGGCGAGGCGGAGGCCGACCTGCTCATCGGCCATTGGACCGGCACGTGGCACAGCGCGGGCCGCAACACAAGCGGCCGGTTGAGCTGCACCATCTCCCGCGCGGGCGAGGGGACATACCGGGCGGACTTCAAGGCCATCGTCTGGCGGCTCTTTCCGTTCCGCATCGCGGTGGACCTGGCGGCCGAGGCCGCGCCGGCGCCCACCGGCTCGACCCGGTGGGAGTTCGGCGGCGACAAGGACCTCGGCGCGCTGGCGGGGGGCCTCTACCGGTTCCGTGGCTGGACCGACGGAGCGGTCTTCGTGAGCACCTACACGGCCGAGTCGGACCGCGGCACGTATCGCCTCCGCCGCACCGAGACAACCGTTGACGAGTAGTCGCCCGGGGGTCTAGGATGCGGCCGACCGCTTCACGCCATGGACGCACCGCCGGAGGTCGCGCATCGTGCGAATCGCGTACGGGGTTCACGGGTACGGGCGCGGCCACGCGACGCGAGCCCTGACACTGCTGCCGGAACTGACCCGCCGCCACGAGGTCCAGGTCTTCGCGGGCGGCGACGCCTATGCCGCCCTGGCCGGGGCGCACCCCGTCACGCGCATCCCGCACCTGCGGTACGTGTACACGCGGCCGGGGAAGCTCTCGGTGGTTCAGACGCTGGCGCGGGCGACGCCGGCGTACCTGGACCTGAAGCTGAGCGGGCACGGGGTGCGGATGGTGATGGAGGCGCTCAGGCAGTTCGAACCGGACGTGGTGCTGAGCGACTCGGATGCCTGGACCCTCCGGGCCGGCCGGCGGCTGGGCGTCCCGCGCATCAGCTTCGACCACTATGGCATCATGGTCTACTGCCGGCCGCCCCTGCCCTGGTGGCCGCGCCTCCTGTGCCGCCTGGAGTCGGTGGCGTACCGGTCGCTGATGGGCAAGCCGGACCGGGTCATCGTTTCGAGCTTTTACGACGCCCCGCCGCGCCGGCCCGGCGTGGCCGTCGTCGGGTCGATGCTGCGGCCGGTGGTTCGGGAGTGCGAGGCGACCGAGGGCGAGCACCTCCTGGTCTACTTTTCGAGCGGGCCCCTGCACTTCACGCCGAAGGTGGAGGCGGCCCTGCACACGCTCGACATGCCGGTCCTCGTCTATAACAAGACCCGCGCGGGAACCGACGGGAACGTGACCTTCCGTCTGCTCGACAACGTGACGTTCGTCCAGGACATGGCGTCGGCCCGGGCGGTCTTCGCGACCGCCGGGAACCAGCTCGTGGGCGAGGCGATGCATTTCGGCAAACCGCTCCTGCTGCTCCCGGAACACAGCCTCGAACAGCACGTGAACGCGGAGATCGTCGAGCACCTCGGCGCCGGCCGCCAGACCAGCGATCGCGGTTTCAGCGAAGCCGTGCTGCATGCGTTCATCGCCAACCTGGCCGCCTACGCCGAGGGGTCGCGGCAGCATGCCCGTGACGGCGTGGCCGATGCGCTGGCGGCCGTCGACCGATTCCTGGAGGAACTGGCCGACGGTCGCCCAAACGCCCGGAGCGCCGACTAGGGCGCGTCGCCGGATACCCCAAGCGGCACCCGGAACGTGACGTCGCCCGTGCACGTCTCGTCGTCGCAGGGCGTGCCGCCGCTATCCTCGAAGTCCAGCCCCACACTGTAGACAATCAGGGCGTCGGCCTGCCGCGCCATCCTGAGCGGGTCGCCCGAGAACGGGTCCAGCGGAACGGCCGCCAAGTAGTCCGGCACCAGGGCGTCGAGCGTGTCGGGAGGTGCGCCCGTGGCGGCCTGATAGACGGCAAGTGCGCGGCCGACCCGGGCCGCCTCGTGACGCGCCTCGGCGAGGGCACGCTTCGGACCGAGGCGTTCAGCGCCGGAACCAAGATGGCAGCCACAAAACCTTGCGGCCTCGCGGATGCCTGCTCGCCCATGGCGTCCCACTCTTCGTGGATGTCGTAGGACGGTCGGCCGGCCAGATTGTGGTAGGCGGCCATGGCGCGACGGTAGGCGACCAAGTCCATGGTGGCCAGGAGGACTCTCGGTAGAGCCCCGACCCGAGCGGGCTCAGTGACCGCCCGTAGCCGCCCTCACCCAGCAACGCCCGAAGGTCCTCCCCGCCGGCCCCCAAGTTTGCGAAGACCGAGAGGCCCAGCGCCTCTTCCATGCGCATAGCGCGGCCATGGGCAAGGCGGAACGCAGCCGGCCCGCCCATGTCCATGGCGCGCAGCACCGCCGGCGATGGACGGCCCTCGGCCAGGACGGCCTCCAGCGTCCGGCACGCGCTTCCGTCGATGGCCGCGGCCTGTTCCAGAGACGCGTGTCCCGTTCGGCGGCGCCGCCGCTGGGCCGGGTTCCGCACCATCGCAAAGACATACGGCCTCAGAGCCCGGACGCGGCTCAGCCGCTCTCGCGCCCGCACGAGGCCCACGAAGGCGCCCTGGACCGCGTCCTCGGCGTCTGCCGCGCGGCCGGTCACGGCCAGGGCCACCCGGTACAGGGCGGCGCCATACAGGTCGTACAGGCGGGCGTAGGCCTCCTCACGGCCCTCGGCCAGGGCATCGCGGAGCGTGTTGTCCTCGGTCTCGTTCACGGCGTCCCTCGGTGCCTGAGGCCGCGTCAGCCTTCAAGAGCCCCCTCGGCACGGGTTTTGTCTAAGGAAATCCCGCGGCGTGCACCTATAATCCGGGCGAGCATGAGGTTCCCGCCGGTGAGAGAGGCCGCTGCCATCGACGTCCGTCCCGTTCGCCGCCACGAGGCGCGACCCGTGGCCCAGCTGCTTCTCGGCCTGCCGACCGCCCCGGGGGCGGCCGACCCGATGGGACACCTGCTGGCGGCCAACGCGCGGTACCAGGCGGTGGCGGTCGCCGGCAGCGAGGTCGTCGGGGCCTGCGTCTATGTCCCCAGCCCCGGGCGGTGCGCCCTGATTCTGACCCCGCGCCTCGCCGACTGGGACGACCCCACGGCGGCGCGGCTCGTCCGGACGGCGGCGGCGATGGCGGCGGCGGGGGGCTCGCGGCTCATCCAGGCCCTGACACCGGCGGCCGGGGCGGACCGCCTGGCGCACGTCCTCCAGGAAGCCGGCCTGGCGCGTCTGGCGGACCTCGCGTACCTGCGGCGGCCGATCGAACCGCGCGAAGCCGACGCGCTGGCGCGCGGCCGCTTCCGCTGGGTCCGTTACCGCTGGCTCCGCAGCGCCCGGTTCCCCGAGACCATTCGCCGCACCTACGGCGGCAGCCGCGATTGCCCGGGCCTGGTCGGTCTGCGCGACGTGAAGGACGTCATGGAGACCCACCGGCGGACAGGCCTGTTCCGGCCCGACGCGTGGCATCTTGCGGCCGAGGACGGCGAGCCGGTCGGCGTGGTCCTCGTCAACACGCTTCAGCGGCGGGGCGAGATCGTCTACCTGGGCGTGGTGCCCGAGGCGCGGGGCCGCGGCGTGGGAAAGGCCCTGGTGGCGCGGGCGGTCCGCGATACGGCGCGCCTGGGTTTCCGGCATCTGGGCCTTGCCTGCGACACGGCGAACGAGCCGGCCATGCGGCTCTACCGCGAAGCAGGCTTCCGGGAAGTGAACCGGCGGATGGCCTGGTACGTGCCGCGCGATGCCCTCGACGGTCTGGCCGCCGAGGGCCGGGAGCTCACGTGAGCGTCGCCCTGGCCTCGTTCAGACGGTCGGGCGGGATGCGGGCTCCCTGGCCTCCCTGCTCCACCAGGCCGTCGCGCTCCAGTGCCGCCAGCGCGTCGCGGGCCGTCTCCTCGTCGTAGAAACGCCGCTTGCCCGACCAGGCCAGGACCTCGCGAGTCTGGAGGCGCGCTTCGGGGTCGGCGTCGGCCTTTTCGAGAAGACAGCGGAGCACGTCGCGGCGGGCCATGCGCTCGATGCGTCCCGGCGGGTCGTACAGGCTGCCGATAAATCGCTCGACGCTGGTGTACTCCGGCTCGCGGTCGCCGATGAAGTCTCGAACCTGGAGGTGGCCTTCGGCGTCGGGCTCGATGGTGCCGGCCAGGCAGGCCTCGACGCAGAGGACGCCGATCGTGCGCATGGCCTTCTCGGCGGCCTCGCCGGCATTGAGGGCGGCATCGGCCGACCAGAGGAAGTCGAGCCCCAAGGTGACACGGAGGGTCCGGCCCTCGCCGCCCTCGACCGGGCTCACCTCGAACGCGCCGACGAACGGCGGCAGATCGACATCGGGGCCGGCGCCCCGGAACCGGACGCGCCAGGCCGCGCCGCCCGCTTCGAGCGTCACCGAGTCGCGTCCGTTCATCGCCCGGCCACCCCCCGGCCCCGCGGCATCACGCCACGGTCACCTCGTCGCACAGGTACACGTCTTGGATGGCGTTCAGGAGCTTGGCGCCCTCGGCCATCGGCCGCTGGAAGGCCTTGCGGCCGCTGATGAGGCCCGTGCCGCCGGCCCGCTTGTTGATGACGGCGGTGCGGACGGCCTGGGCGAAGTCGTTGTCGCCGGAGGCCCCGCCGGAGTTGATGAGGGGGGCGCGGCCCATGTAGCAGTTGACGACCTGCCAACGGGTCCACTCGATGGGATGATCCGGACAGAGCTCGTCGTAGACGCGGGGATGCGTACGGCCGTAGCGTTTCTCCGCGGACATCGCCTCGAAGCCGCGGTTGCACTCGGGCTGTTTCTGCTTGATGATGTCGGCGCCGAGGGTGACGCCCAGGTAGTTGGCCTGGCCCGTGAGGTCGGCCGCCAAATGGTAGTCCGCTTCCTTGGTCTTCAGGGCGCTGTTCCGCAGGTAGCACCAGAGCACCGTGAACATGCCGCGCTCGTGCGCCGCCTGGAACGCCTCCGTGACCTCTTCGATCTGGCGGCGGGACTTGTCGGAGCCGTAGTAGATGGTCGCGCCGACGCCGGCGGCGCCCATCCAGTAGGCCTGCTCGACGGAGGCGAACATCCGCTGGTCGTAGGCGTTGGGCAGCGTCAGGAGCTCGTTATGATTGAGCTTGACGATGAAGGGAATCTTGTGGGCGTGGCGGCGGCTGACGGCCCCCAGGACACCGAGAGTCGAAGCGACGCCGTTGCAGCCGCCCTCGATCGCGAGCTTGACGATGTTCTCCGGGTCGAAGTAGTCCGGGTTGGGGGCGAAGCTGGCCGCCGCCGAGTGCTCGATGCCTTGGTCGACGGGCAGGAGCGAAACATGGCCCGTACCGGCAAGGCGGCCGTGGTTGAAGAGCCGCCGCAGTTGGGCGAGCACCGGGGTCGGCCGGTCGTTGGGCACGAGGACGCGGTTGATGAAGTCCGGTCCGGGCAGGTGGAGCCGGTCCTTCGAGATGCCGGTCGCCTCGTAGGTGAGCAGGTCGTCGGCCTCGTCGCCGAGGTGGTCACGGATCGCGTCGATGGCTGCCATGGTGCGTCCTCCTTACTGAAGGGCCTATGGAACCGCATGGACTATACGCGCCGCGGCGCGCGGTCGTCAAGCGTGCGGCGGAATGTCTTGCGTGCCGGCCGGGCGGCGCGCAGGATAGCCGGACCGCTGACCCTCCGGTAAGGGACACGCCATGGGCAAGCCGCTCTCGGGCCTCATCGCTGCCGCGCACACGCCGCTGCGCGCGGACGGGGCGCTGGACGCGGGTCGGATCGACGCCCTGGCGGCGGCGCTCGGGGGCACGGGTCTGGCGGGCGCCTTTGTGTGCGGGACGGCGGGCGAAGGACCGTCGCTGACCGTCGCCGAGCGCCGCGAGGTGCTCGAACGCTGGAGGGCGGCCGCGCCGCCAGGCCTCCGGGTTGTCGCCCAAGTCGGATGCGACTGCCTGCCGGACGCCGAGGCCCTGGCGGCTCACGCGGCCGAGGTCGGGGCGGACGCCGTCGCGACGGTCGCACCGACGTACTTCGGGCCGAAGACGGCCGGCGGGCTCGTGGACGTCTGTGCGCGGATCGCGGCGGCGGCCGGCGAGACGCCCTTCTACTACTACCACATGCCCTCGCGGACGCACACGCCGGTGAAGGCCTCGGCTTTCCTCGCGGCCGCCATCGGCCGCATCCCCACCCTCGCGGGCATCAAGTTCACCGACAATGACCTCACGGACCTGGGGACGTGCGTCGAGTTGGCCGGCGACCGGCTGACGGTCCTGTTCGGCCGGACCGAGACGCTCCTTTCGGGCCTCGTGCTCGGAGTAGCCGGGTCGATCGGCGGGCCGTACAACGCGGCGGCGCCGCTCTTCCTTCGCATATGGCGGGCGTACCGGGCGAGCGACCTGGACGAGGCCCGGCGGCTCCAGGCCCGCGGCCGGCGGCTGGGCGTCCTCACGAAACAGTATGGCGGCCTGCCGGCGCTCAAGGCCATGATGCCGATGGTGGGCCTCGACTGCGGCCCGGTGCGGTCGCCGCTTACGCCACTCTCCGAGGCTCAGGCGGCTGCGCTGGAGCGCGACCTCCGGGCCGAGGGCTACTTCGACGGCGACCTGTTGCTGCCAGAGGAGATCCCGTGATGGACCGGCCGAACCTGCTCATCCTGCACACCGACCAGCAGCGCTGGGACGCGCTCGGCGCCGCCGGCAACCCCGACATCCACACGCCCAACCTCGACCGTCTGGCCGCCGAGGGGGCGATCTACCTGCGGCACTTCGTGCAGAGCCCGGTGTGCATGCCGAGCCGCGAGTCGCTCCTGACGGGGACCTACTGCTCCGTCCTCGGATGCACGGAGAACGGGATTCCCCTGCCGACTGACGCCTTGACGCTGCCGCGCATGCTGAAGCCCTACGGCTACACAAGCGGCCTCGTGGGCAAGCTCCACTTCCTGCCGCATGCCCACCGCGACCACCGCTACCCGCACCCGGACTACGGCTTCGACCACATGGAGTTGTCGGACGAGCCGGGGTGCTACGAGGACGCGTACCGGGCGTGGGTGCGGCGGAAGGCGCCGGGCGAACTCGACCGGATCAGCGTGGGCCTGCCCCCCGCAACCGAGGTGTGGCACAGGGAGATGGGCGTCCGTGACGGCATCGTGCATCCGGATCAGCGGTTCCCGAAGCGGCCGATCCCGTTCGCGGCCGGGGCGGACCTGACGCATTCGGCCTTCGTCGGCGAACAGACTGTCGCGTTCCTGCGGGCCCATCGCGACCGGCCGTTCTTCTGCTTCTCAGGCTTCTACGCGCCCCACTCGCCCTGGGTCGCCCCGCGGGCGTTCATCGACCTCTACGACCCGGCGACGCTCGCCCTGCCGGAGATGCCGAAGGAGGTGCTCGCGCGGCGGAAGGAGGGCCGGTTCACCGAAGAGGAACTGCGGCTCGCGCGCCAGGGGTACTACGCCATGGTCAGCGAGGTCGACCACTACGTCGGGCGCATCCTCGACGAACTCGACGCCCTCGGTCTGGCGGACCGGACCCTGGTCGTCTTCACGAGCGACCACGGCGAATGGCTCGGCGAGCACCTGCAGTACGGGAAGGGCTACCCGGGGCACGACCAGGTCAGCCGGACGCCGCTCATCGTCCGCCGCCCGGACGCTGTGGGCTCCGGGGTGACACTCGAGAGGACGATCGTCGAGGCGGTGGACCTGCTTCCGACACTGCTGGAGGCCGCCGGCGTGCCGGTGCCGCCCACGTGCCAGGGGCGACCGCTGCCGACCTTGCCGGACGAGGCGGGCCGGGACGTCGCCCTGACCGAGCAGACCGGCTACAAGAGCCTCCGCTCCAGCCGCTACCGTTACGTCCTCCGCACTGACGGGCGCGAGGCGCTCTACGATCTGGAGACCGATCCGAACGGGTACCGCGACGTCGCGGGCGAGCCCGCCGCGGCCGAGGCGCTCTCGGAGATGCGGCGGGCGCTGGCGGCGCGGCTGGTAGCCATCGAGCGGCCCTTGCCGCGTGAGTGGGCCTACTGAGCTACGAAGCGGCGGCGTCCATCGTGACGCGCACCGTGTGCGCGGCGCCGTCGCCGGCGGGCGGGATGAGCGGCTCGTCGAGCCGCTCGCCGTCCAGCATCACCTCCCGCACGGGACCGCACGGCCCCTCGGGCTTCTCGATCGTCACCTCGTAGGCGTCGCCGCGGAAGGGCCGCACGACGCGCACCCGCGTCCAGGCGTCCGGCAGGTGCGGGTCGACCGCGAGGCCGGCGTACTCGGCGCGAAGACCGAGAATCTCCTCGAGAACGGTCATGAAGAGCCAGGCGGCCGAGCCGGTCCGCCAGCCCGAGAGGTAGAGGTTCTGTTGGTGCCGCCGCTCGGGGGCGGCCGGCCCGATGTAGAAGTTCGGGATGACGAAGGGCTCGGTGTCGGCGTTCGGCTTGTTGGGCGTGTCGGGGAGGATGGCCCGGAGGGCCCGCCAGGCCTCCTCGCCGCGTCCGCTCGCGGCCAGGGCGTGGATCCAGAAGCAGTTGCCGTGGACGTAGACGCTCCCGTTCTCGTAGAAGCCGGGCGACATGGCGGTCATCTGGCCGATGCGGGGCCGCAGGGCCGTGTAGGGCGGCCAGTTGAGGGTGACGCCGTAGCCGGTGTCGAGGTGCTCGAGGACGGCCTCGACGGCCGAGGCGGCGCGGTCGCCGCTCGCGAGCCCGGCGATAAGGGCCCAACTCTGCGGGTTCAGGAAGAGGCGCCCCTCGCCGCCGTCGCCGGCCGGCGGGTCGTCTGTGCCGACGGGGACGCCATCGTCGTCGAACGCCCGGAGGTACCACTGGCCGTCCCAGGCAACGGCATTCACCGCCTCGGCCACGTCACGGGCGCCTTCGCGCATTTCGCGCGCCAGGCCCCGGTCGCCGACCTCCTCGGCCAACTCAGCCAGCAGGTCGCAGCTCCAGACGACCTGCATCGAGAGCATCACGCTCTCGCCGCGCCCGGCCGCGCCGACCCCGTTCATCGTGTCGCACCAGTCGCCGTAGTAGATTTTCGAGAGGCCGTGGCGGCCGAGTTCGCGGAGCAGGTATCGCTGGGCCAGGACGGCGTGTTCCCAGACGGTCGCGTCGGAGACCGGCGGGGCATACATGTTGCTCGGGTTCAGGTACGTGACGCGCTCGTCCAGGACGCCGAAGTCGCCGGTCTCCTTCAGGTACATCGCCAGGGCCATGCTCATCCAGCTCGGGCTGTCGGCATAATCCTGGAGGTCGAGCTCCGCCGTCGGGAGCCGCCAAGCCCGGATGCACTTGCCGTCGGGGAACTGCTTCGAGAAGACCTCGAGCAGGCACTGGCGCGCCGCCTCGGGGTCAGTCAGGCGGTGCCCGAAGGTGTCCTGAAGGATGTCGCGGAAGCCGCGGCCGATGACGCGTCCCCAGCGGGCGACAAAGCGGAGCTGGTGCTTCAGCCACACATTCATCCAACGGTCGCACTGCGGGTCGCCGGTCTCGACGCGGGTACGCGAGACCATCGCGTCGGCTTTCCCGGTGAGGTCGGCGAACGCCCCCTCCACCGCGCCGGGGGCGAGCCACCGCTCGACGAGGCGGCGTCCGGCGGCCTCGGAGTCGATCACGCCGACCAGGCAGTGGATCGTGGCCGCCTCGCCGGGGCCCAGGCCCAGTTCGTGGCGCAGCGACGCGCCGAGCCACTCCGTCCCGGCCTCCGGGTTGTGAACGTCGCCGCGCAGGACGGCCTCCGGGGCCGCGTAGCTCCCGTACGTGCCCACGAAGGCGTCACGGCCGACGGTCGCGCCGGCGACCTCGGCGTCGGAGGCGAGCATCGCCTTGAACATCGGCGGGAACTTGACGCAACGGTTGATGCCGAAGACCGCCTTGAGCGCCGGGTCATACCGCCCGCCGAGCACCGAGACGAAGTCCATCAGCGTCGACCCGCCCGTCAGGTGCATCTCGACGTACGGGAAGACGGCCAGGCGACGCGGCCGGTCGGAGGCGTTGCGAACGGTGACCGTCCAGAGCTCGCATGGGTCGTCGGCCTGGGGCACGAAGACCCGCCAACTCGCCTCGATGCCATGGAGGCGGCTTTCGTTGACCTGGTAGCCGAGACCGACGCGGCACCGCCAGGCGTCCATCGGCTCGAACGTCGGGGCCCCGGTCAGGCTCCAGGCGTCGCCGCTCTCCCGGTCGCGGAGGTAGACGAACCGCGGGCCGCCGCTGCCGTCTCGGTCCTCGGTTACGTTGACGCGCAACCCCTCGCCGCGCGGCTGGTAGAAGCTGGCCCCGGTCGCGTGCTGGGTCAGGTTGACGAGGTAGGTGTCATTGACGAGGTAGCTGTGCCAGGGGCGCGGCGTGGAGGGGTCGGTGATCACGTACTCGCGCCCGTCGTCGGTGAAGTGTCCGCAGTCCACGTTAACTCCTCTTCGGGGCTATACCTGGCGCACGGAACAGACTCCGAGGTACTGGCCGCAGTGAATCAGACCTCCCGTGACAGTGACCTCAGAACCTTTTCGAGTTGCGCGACCAAGGGCACGAGGTCATGCGTCACGATCACTCAGAGAATGTCGAAAGTGACGGTGTCGTAGTCATGAATCAACCGGTTACGGAGATCTGTTACGTCGCGCCACGGGATCTCGGGCCAACGGTCGCGCGTCTCGGGAGGCACACGGGTGGCGGCCTCGCCGACGACTCGCAGAAACCGGACAAGCGACAGGTCAACTTGTCCCCATGCGCTGGACAGCATCCC
>CAYNLG010000029.1:0-38533 GCA_964397995.1 uncultured Anaerolineales bacterium | reverse complement strand
GATGCCCTCGCTGTAGACCGGCACATCGACCTGCGAGCCGACGATCATGAGCTGCTCGACGGCCGCCGGCCGGTGACAGTCGCACGCCACGAGCAGCGGCCGGTGGCCCTTCTCGGCGATCATCCGGGCCAGCTTGCCGGCCGCCGTGGTCTTGCCGGCGCCCTGGAGGCCGGCGAGCATGATCACCGTCGGCGGGCTGTCGGCGTAGGGAATCCGCGGATCGACCGGCCCCATCAGTTCGACCAGCTCGTCGAAGATCGTCTTGATGAAGACTTGGTCGGGCCGGAGGGTCTTGAGAACCTCGCGGCCGATGGCCTTCTCGCGGACGTCGTTGACGAAGTCGCGGGCGACCTGGTAGTTGACGTCGGCCTCGAGGAGGGCCATGCGGACCTCGCGCAGGGCCTCGCGGATGTTGGCCTCGCTGAGGCGGCCGCGCCCGGACAGGTTCCGGACGACGACGTTCAGTTTCTCGGTCAGACTCTCGAACATCGGGATACCCGGCGCTGAAGTCGCGAGTGGGTTCCCAGTGTACCGACGAAGGGGGCCGCGAGCAAGAAGCACAAGACGCCAAGACGGTAACGCCGTAACGAAGAGCCGGCCGGGCACTGAACGAAGGCCTGGGCACGAGGCCGCGCCAGCAAACGGGCCCAGAAAGGCGCACCGCCCCTATACGAAGAACGCTGATGCGATCGAGGCCGCAGGGAAGTGCCATATCAAGACCCCGGGGCCGGGGGAAGAGAGCCTCCCTTAGACAGAAATCGGTGGCGAGCTCGCGACCGTGCGGAGGTCCCGGGCAAGGTACCGCCGCGAAAGGCGGCCTCCCCTACGCAGAAACCGCTGACGCTCGATGATGCGCGGAGGTCCCGGGCAAGGTACCGCCGCGAAAGGCAGCCCCCCTTACACAGTAAGGCGAGACGTGCTCGAGGATGCGCGGAGGTCCCATATAAAAACCCCGGGGCCGGGCGACTGAGCACTCGCACAGGGCGAGGTCCGGCCCCAGGGGGGTGGTCTGACGGCTTGGGACAAGCCAGCCACATCCTAGAACGCCCCCCCGACCGAATCAAGACCAAAATCAGGCCACACCGAACGCACGGCCTCCGTTTTAGGCCACCGCATGCGGCGTAAGCCACTGACAAGAAGGGGGTTACGCGTGCAGGCGGAGACGACAGGCAGTGGCGTGGCGCCTGCCGCGGGCAGGTGGAAACTCAGCCCCCACCCGACAGGGCTTTTTATGCGTAAGCGGTTGCCTATAAAGGACTTGCGACGAGCACGCTACCGAAGCAGACCGCTTCGCCGCAGGACGTCCAGCACCAGCACGTCCACGCCCACCTCGGTCGATACCCGTGCGAAGCCGATGCCGCGCTCGCGGCACCACGCCTCGGCCTCGGCGGCAAAGCCGGCCGCCTCGGTGGCCACCCGGTGCCGCACCTCCGGCGTCACGTGGACTGCCAACGTTTCGCCCGTCTCGGCGTCCTGGAGCGTCAGGTCGCCCAAGTCTCCGGCCCCGGTGTCGGCGGGGTCCGTTAGGTGCAGAACCCACAGGTCGACGCCGCGGCCGGCCAGCGCGAGCAGCCCCCGTTCGTACCCCGCCGGGTCCGCCAGGTCCGTCAACCACACCGCCAAGCCCGGCCGCGGTGCGTGCGGCACGAAGGTCCCCGCCGCGGCAGCCAAGTCGGTCGGCCCGGCGGCCTCCGCTCCCCGGAGGAAATCCAGCAGGACCGGCAGGCGGCTCCGGCCTCGCCCGGCGGCAAGCAGGCGACACGTCCCGGCGCCCAGGCACGCCACCCGCACCTCCTCCAACCCCGCCAGGGCCACGTAGGCGAGGGCGGCCGCGACGCGGCGGGCGTGGTCGAACTTCGCCACGCGGCCGGTGGCCATCGACCCGCTGGCGTCGACAAGCAGGTACACAGCCAGGTCCTGCTCGACTTGGCACAGGCGGAGCAGCAGGCGGCCGAGGCGGCCGTAGGCGGCCCAGTCGAGTTGCCGCGGGTCGTCCCCCGGCACGTACGCCCGGTGCTCGGCGAACTCCAGGCCCGGCCCCGCGCGGCGGCCGGTGCGGACGCCGGCGCTGCGGCCGACGGGTTTGTGCCGCGCGGCCACGCGGAGCCGCTCCAGCGTCCGGAGGAAGGCAGCATCGAAGAGGGGGTCGTCGGCCATGGGCTCGGCGGGGCTACGCGCCGGGGACCGGCACGTGGGCAAGCAGGTCGGCGAGGATCGCGTCCGGGGCGACACCGGCCGCCTCGCCCTCGAAATTCAGGATCAGCCGGTGACGCAGGGCCGCGGGGACCACGGCCCGTATATCCTCAACGGCCACGTTGTACCGGCCCTGGCGCAGGGCCCGGACCTTGCCCGTCAGGACCAAGGCCTGGGCCCCGCGCGGGCTGGCGCCGTAGCGGACATACTGGGTCACCTGCGGGGCCGCCTCCGGGTGCTCCGGATGGGTCGCCAACACCAGCGCGGCCGCGTAGTCGCGAACGTGGGACGCGACGGGGACTTCACGGACGAGGCGGCGCATCGCCAGCAGCGCCGGCCCGTCGACGACCCGCTTCGGCTCGGGCCCCTCGGCCCCGGTTGTGCGGTCGATGATGGAGCCGAGCGCTTCGCGGCCGGGCATCCGCATCAGCAACTTGAGCATGAACCGGTCGAGCTGCGCCTCCGGCAGTGGGTACGTGCCCTCCATCTCCAGGGGGTTCTGGGTCGCCAGGACGAAGAACGGTGCCGGCAGCGGGTGCGTCGTGCCGGCCACCGTGACGGACCGTTCCTGCATGGCCTCCAGAAGGGCGGACTGGGTCTTCGGGGTGGCCCGGTTGATCTCGTCGGCCAGCAGCAGGTTCGCGAAGACCGGCCCGGGGCGGAACTCCCAGTCGCGGCCGCCGTCCGGCCGCTCCACGAGCACGTTCGTCCCCGTGATGTCGGCCGGCATGAGGTCGGGCGTGAACTGGATGCGGCCGAAGTCGAGGGCGAGGACGCGGGCGAGCGTCCGCACGAGCAACGTCTTGCCGATGCCGGGCACGCCTTCCAGGACGGCGTGGCCGCCCGTCAGCAGGCAGGCCAGGACGCCCTCGACGACCTCGTCGTGGCCGACGACGGCGGCGCCGACCTCGCGGAGGATGGCGCGCGTGGCCTCGGCCATGCGGTCGAGTTGCTGGGGCACGTCGGCCGGTTCGGTCACGCGCGTCTCCCTGCCCGATACCTGGCCCCGATGATAGCCCGGCCGTCGGGGGCGGTCAATCGCCGCCCGCCTCCGGGCGCACGGCCTCGGCGGCCGCGTCCTCCACCGGGCCGCCCGCCGGTGCTTTGTACGAACGAGCACGGAACGTCGCCCCCAGGTCTTCGGCCAGGCGACGGACGGGCTCCAGGTCCAGCCCCGGCACGGCGACGGCCGTCGCCCGGACGTCGCCGATGGCCTCGGCGGCGCGCCGGACAAAGTCGCAGACCGCCTCGAACGCCCCGGGCAGCGTCGGGCGGCACAGGCGCTCGTACGTCGCGGCGTCGGCGGCATTCAGGCTCACACTCACCGCATCGGCGTAGTCGGCCAGGTCCGGCACGATGTCGCGGCCCGCCACGAGCGACCCGAGGCCGTTGGTGTTGACGCGGACGCGGCAGGCGGTGCGGCCCTTGACCTCGCGTCCCAGGGCGCGGAGCACGTCCAGGCGAAGGGTCGGCTCGCCGAACCCGCAGAAGACGACCTCGCCATAGGCCTCCGGCCCGGCCGCCCGCAGGGCCTTCAGCAGCTGGCCCGGCGAGGGCTCGCGCCCGAGCGTCAGGTCGTGCCCCTTGACGACCGGCTCGCCTCGCTCGCGCGGGCAGAAGACGCACGCGTTCGGGCACGCCGCGGTGACGTTGACATAGAGGCTCCGCCCGATGGGGTAGACGAGGCGCGGCCCGGCCTGGCCGAAGGGCAGACCGAAGAGCCTCGAGGCGTTGCGCGTCGTGATCCGCCGCAGATCGTCCTCCGCAAGGCCGTGGAGCTCCGCCAGGAACCGCAGCACGTGCACCACGTACGCCGGCTCGTTCGTCTTGCCGCGCTTCGGCACTGGCGCAAGGTACGGGGCGTCGGTTTCGGCGAGGAGCCGCTCGGCGGGCACCGACCGCGCGGCCGCGCGGACACCGTCGGCCTTCGGAAACGTGACGATGCCCGAGAACGAGACGTGGAACCCGCGGGCGAGGGCCTCGGCGGCAAAAGCGGCGTCGCCGGTGAAGCAATGGAAGACACCGCGCGGCATGCGGCCCCCGGCCGCCCCGTCGAGCACCGCCAGCGTCTCGGCCTTGGCGTCGCGGCTGTGGACCACCAGGGGCAGGTCGAGCGCCAGCGCCAACCGCACCCCCTCCGCGAAGACGTCGCGCTGCACGCTGCGCGGCGAATGCTCGTGGTGATAGTCCAAGCCGAACTCCCCCAGCCCGACGACACGCTGGCGCCCCGCGAGGTCTTCCAGGACGGGCCAGTCGACGGCCTTGACGCGGCGGGCCTCGTGGGGGTGGAACCCGACGACGGCCCACAGCATGGGCTCGCGCTGGGCCATCTCGGCCACCGAGACGTTCTCGTCCGGCGATGCCGCCACCGTCACGACCGCGCGGACGCCGGCGGCCCGGGCCCGGTCCAGGACGCCGACGAGGTCCTCGCCGAGTTCGCCCCCGTGGAGGTGCGCATGGCTGTCGATGGCGGGTTCGGGCATGGAGCGGCGGTCCCGGTTCACGGCGATGGCGGGCGGCTCAGGCACCGTCGGCGTCGAAGGCCGCCCGGATGTGCTTGACCTCCGGCGGGCCCTCCGACCCGAAGGTAACCGCCACGACGTCGAACCGCAAGGGCCGGTCGAAGCCGACCTTGCGCTGTTTCAGAAAGGTCTGGGCGGCACGGAGGACGCGGCGGCGTTTGCGCAGCGTGACGGTGCCGGCCGGGTCGGGCGCCGGGCCGCCAGGGCGGGCCGTCCGGGCCCGGACCTCGACGAAGACGACCGCCCCGGAGGCCTTGTCGAGGGCCACAAGGTCCAGTTCCCCCCGCGGAAACCGCACGTTGCGGGCGAGGATCCGGTGCCCCTGGCGCTTCAGCAGCTTCTCCGCGAGCTTCTCCCCCCGGTCGCCGCGCTTCCGGCGGTCCGTGCGACGGTCGGGGCGGCGGTGCCAGAGCCAGTCGAGCATGCGGCGCATCCCCCGCGGGTCGCACGGATTGTAGCGGGCCGCCGGACGCCCCCGCAAGGGGCCGCGGCGCGCGGCACAGGTCGGCAAAAATGGGGTTGCATCGGGTTCCCACCGGGCTATACTAATGGGCCGCAGGTGCTCGGTGGGTCCGTTACGGATGGTCCCGGGCTCCTCGGTCGAAACGCCGTGAGCGGGTGTAGCTCAGGGGTAGAGCACAACGTTGCCAACGTTGCTGTCGTGGGTTCAAATCCCATCACCCGCTCCATCCTCTTAGGCGTGCCGCCGCGCGGCTCGACCAGGACCGGCCGGCCGGTCCTGCCGAGGCCGCTTTTTCCTTTTGGGGAGGCGTACCGGGCCGCTGCGCCCGCATAATGGGCCGCGAAGGCGGGCCGTCTCCGGCCATACCGGCCGGCGGCGCGGCCTCGCCGGAGAGGGAGAGCCGATGGACGTGACCGTGGAAGAGATCGGGGTCTGCAAGAAGAAGCTGACGGTCCGCATCCCCCGCGAGGAGATCGACAAGGCCTTCGACGAACGCTTCGACGAGCTCCAGGGCGAGGCCCTCGTGCCGGGGTTCCGGCCCGGGCACGCCCCGCGGCGGCTGGTCGAGAAGCGGTTCCACCGGGCGGTGGCCGAGGAGGTCCAGGCCAAGCTCATCGCCGACGGGCTGCCGAAGGCCCTGGAACAGGAGAAGCTGGACGTCCTCGGCGACCCAGACGTCGACCTCGACGCCATCGAGCTCCCCGAGGAAGGGCCGCTCGAGTTCTCCGTCGAGGTGGAGGTGCGGCCGGAGTTCGAGCTGCCCGACACCTCGGACATCCCCGTCGAGGACGAGGACGTGAGCGTCTCGGACGAGGACGTCGAGGAGGCCCTCACGCGCTTCCGCCGCATGCACGCCACGCCCCAGGCCGTCGAGGACGAGGGCGCGGCGGTCCAGGACGAGGACTACGTCCAAGGCGATCTGAAGATCGAGATCGATGGCGAGGCCGTCGTGGACCGCGAGGACGTGCGGCTGCCGGTGGCGGGTATCGCCGTCGAAGGCATGGCCCTGGACGCGTTCCCGGACCTCGTCAAGGGGGCCAAGGTCGGCGGCGAGAAGGCCGACACGCTGACCCTCGGCGAGACGAGCCAGCGCGAGGACCTGAAGGGCAAGGACGCAACGGTCACGGTCAAGGTGAAAGGCATCCTGCGGCACGTGGAGCCGGACGACGAGGCCCTGCTGGAGCAGAGCGGATACGAGTCGATGGACGCCCTGAAGGACGGCCTCCGCCGCCAGCAGGAAGCCGAGGCAGCCGAGGCGGCCGAGCGCAAGCGCCGCGACGCCGTCCAGGACTGGCTCGTCGAGCACACCGAGCTCGAGCTGCCGGAGGACCTGGCAAAGCGGCACACCGAGCGGGTCCTGCAGCGCGAACTCGTGAACCTGATGATGCGGGGGATGCCCGCCGACCAGGTCCAGGCCCGCGAGGAGGAGCTCCGCAGCGAAACGAGCGAGCGGGCGACCCGCGACCTGAAACTGTTCTTCATCATGGACGCCCTGGCCAAGCGCGAGGGCGTCGAGGCGACCGACGCCGAGGTCGACGCCCGCGTCCGCTACATCGCCGCCCGCGGCGGTCGCCGCGAGGCCCGCGTCCGCGAGGAGATGGAGCAGCGCGGCTCGCTGGACAGCCTGCGGCAGCAGATCGTCGAGGACAAGGTGATGCGGCGGTTGCTGGAGCGGGCCGAGAGCGACGAAGAGGAGGAGGCCGAGGCCCCTGAGACCGAGGCGGCCGCTCCCGCCGACGCCGACGAGGCCCAGGACGACGCCGAGACCACGTGACGGGCCCGCGCCCGCACAGCCCGCGAAGGGAGGACCCATGCCGCCCACCCCGGACCTGCCCCACCGCCACCTGGTGCGGCCGACGGATGCCCTCATGAATCCCCAGCAGCAGCGGTGGATGACCCTGGCCGACCTCCTGCTGGAGAACCGTATCATCTTCCTGGAGGGGGTGATTGACGATCACGCGGCCAACGCGATCGTCATGAAGCTCCTGTACCTCCAGAGCGAGAAACGGAACCAGGAGATCAGCCTCTACATCAACTCCCCCGGCGGCTACGTCTCCAGCACCCTGGCCATCTACGACACGATGCAGTTCCTCGACTCGCCCGTGGCGACCTACGCGATCGGCCTGGCCGCCAGCGGCGCCGCCCTGCTCCTGGCGGGCGGCGCCGCCGGCAAGCGCTATGCCCTGCCGCACGCCAAGGTCATGCTCCACCAGCCGGCCGGCGAGGTCGGGGGCCAGGCGGCCGACATCGAGATCGCCGCCAAGGAAGTCCTCAAGGACAAGGAAACCCTCATCACGATCTTCGCCCACCACACCGGCCAGGACCCTGACAAAATCCGCCGCGAGACCGAACGCGACCGCTACCTCTCCGCCCGGGAGGCCAAGGACTACGGCCTCGTCGACGAGGTCCTGGAACAGAACGAGCAGGGCTGACCCGCGAAGGAACCCCCCTATGGCCACCCGCAACCAGCTGATCCCGATCGTCGTCGAGCAGACCGGCCGCGGCGAACGGTCCTACGACATCTACAGCCGCCTTCTGAAGGACCGGATCATCTTCCTGGGCGGCGAGGTCGACGACGATTCGGCCAACCTCATCATCGCCCAGCTCCTGTTCCTCCAGAACGAGGACGCCGACGCCGATATCCGCCTCTACGTGAACTCCCCCGGCGGGCTCATCACGGCGGGCCTCGCCATCTACGACACCATGCAGTTCGTCAGTTGCGACGTCGCCACCTACTGCCTCGGCCAGGCCGCCAGCATGGGGGCCGTCCTCCTGGCCGCCGGCGCCGCCGGCAAACGCTTCCTCCTCCCCAACGGCCGCGTCCTTATCCACCAGCCCCTGGGCGGGGCGCGCGGCACGGCGACCGACATCAGCATCCAGGCCGAGGAGATTCTGCGGCTGCGCGCGAGGCTGAACCAGATCCTGGCCGATCACACCGGCCAGACGCTGGAGCGGATCGAGGAAGACGTGGACCGCGACCGGTTCATGAGCGCCGAAGAGGCCGTCGAGTACGGCCTCGCGGACGAAATCATCCGCCAACTGCCGCGCGCCAGCGCCGGGCAAGGCTGACCCGGCGCTACGCCTCCGCCTTCGGCAGCTGGACGATAAAGGCGGCGCCCTTCCCGGGGGTGCTCTTGACGCCGAGGCGGCCGTGGTGCTCCTCGACGATCTTCGCCGCCGCCGCCAGCCCCAGCCCCGTGCCTTTCTGCCCCTTCGTCGTGAAAAACGGCTGGAAGACCTGGGCCTGGTCCTCGCGCGACAGGCCCGGCCCGTTATCGGCCACGACGATCCAGACCTCATTGCCCTTGGGCGAGAGCTGCGTCGCGATGTCGACCTTCCCCTTCAGGGTGGGCACGGCGTCCAGCGCGTTGTCGACGATGTTCAACAGCGCGTGGTGCAGGCCACTGGCGTCGATCGGAATCTCCGGCAGGTCCGTGTCCAGTTCCGTGTTCAGCTCGACCCGCTTCTCGTCGGCCCGCCCCTGCGCCAGCTCCGCCACCTCGCGGACCACCGCGTTGACGTTGCCCTTGTGCCGGTTGGCGGGGGCTTGGCGGCTGTAGCTGAGCATGTCCATGACCAGGGAGTTGATGCGGTGGAGGTTGCGGCTGACGACGTCCCAGCCTTCGCGGACGCGGCCGGGCTGTTCGCGCCCGAGGCCCGTTTCGATGACGTGCGACCCCCCCTGGATGCCCTGCAGGATGTTCTTGATCGAGTGCGACAGGCTGGCCACCGCCTGGCCCACGGCCGCCAGCCGCTCCTGCTGGACCTGGCTCGCCATGAGCTTGGCATTGGCCACCGCCAGGCCCGTCTGCTGGCCGATGGCGGTCATCAGCTTCAGGTCTTCGGGGGCAAACTGGCCCTGGCTCATGTGCGTGTCGACGTGGATGATGCCGAGGATCTGGTCCCGCCCGTGGATGGGCACGCAGATGGCGCTGCGGATGCCGTAGTCCTGGACGCTCTCGCCCTCCTCGAACCGCCGGTCCTGCATCGCGTTGGTCGAGAGCACCCCCTCGCCGCGCTTCAGCACGTAGTTGATGATCGTGCGGCTGACGCTGATCGGCGGGGCCTTCTCCGTCGGGCCGACGGGCTCCCCGCCCTGCTCGCGCCGGATCTCCTCCAGCAGCTCCTCGCGGAACCGGACCGCGCGCGGCACCATCGTCCCCGTCTGCTCGTCCAGCAGCAGGATCGCGCCGCGGTCGGCGTCCACCACGTCGAAGACCATGTCCAGGATGCTCCGGAGCAGGCCGTCGATGTCGTAGCCGTGGGCCAGCATGTCGGCGATGCGGTACAGCGCCCGCAGCCCCGCCACGCTGGTCTGCATCTCGGTCATGTCCCCGCCCCCGGCAAACGCCAGGTGCGGCGAGCCCGTGGCCGTCTCGGTGCTGATGATCGAGATGTCGAGCCGGTCTTCCGAATCGACGCGGATCGGCAGCCCGTGGTGCTCGACCACCGTGCCCTCGGCCATGGGGCGGCCGACGGCGAGGATCGAGTTCCCGACGCGGATCTGATCCCCCGCCTCGATCGGCGCCTCGGTGATCCGCACCCCGTTGACGTGCGTCCCGTTGGCCGACCCCGCGTCGCGCAGGACGTAGCCGTCGCCCTCGGCCAGCAGGCTGGCATGATGGCGGCTGACGCCGGGGTCGCGCAAGCACACCTCGCACTCGGGGTCGCGCCCGACGCGCGTCTCGTCCCCGTTGATCTCGAACGTCTTGCCCCGATCAGGGCCCTGGATGACTGTCAATCGTGGCATCGGCTAGACCATGCCCTCAGAAGAGGCGGTACGGACAGCCCGGCGACGTGAGCCGTGGGACACGTGTCCACCCTGTTGTACGCGGCAGGGGCTCCGATGTCACCGAAAAATCGGCCCCCGCCGGCTTACCGGGAGGCCCGGGACGCGCCGCGCTCCGCCGTGGCGCTCGTGCGCCCGTCCGAGAGTCCATCGGCAAATCCCTGGCCCAGGTTGAGGCTGGCCACGATGCCCGCGATGAACCCGCCCACCCACTTCACCGTCTCCAGGTCCCGCCCCGCGAGCACCAGGCCCACCACCGCCGCGATGCCCACCAGGCTCAGGATCAACTTCTTGCTCCGCACCAGTTCGACCATCGCCGTCTCCTTTCGTTCCGTTCCTGCCTCGGGCCCGCGTTCGCCGCGCGGGCGCCTCACCCGTCGAGCAGCGCCGCCGCCACCTGGCGCGCCAGCGCCACCAGGTCCAGGACAGTCTGCGGCAGGAGTTGCTCGCGGTACAGCCGGTCCTTGAGGCCCACCAGGTCGGCCTCGCCGATGACCGGTTCGAATTCGTCCAGGTCGAACAAGGCCGTCTCGACCTCCGCCAGGGGGTCTTCGCCGGCGGCCCGGGCGGCCTGCTCCGCCGCTCCCGCCGCCTCCAGGAACGCCAGGGCCGTCCGCTTCAGGCGGCTCTCGGTCTCACTCATCGCGCTCGCTCCGGGCCGACGGGTCACGGTCCAGGAGGGCGTCGGCCTCGACCTCCCGGACGAACAGGTTGCGCAGCGCGGCCGGCAGCCGCGCGTAGGTCTCCATCACGTCCAGCGTCGCGCGGGCCAGGGCGATCGCCCGCCCCGCCAGCGCCTGCCGCTCCCCGAACTGGGCGTCCAGCCGCCCCACGCTCTCGGCGAAGGCCCGGCCCTTGGCGCGCCGGGCCTCCAGCGAGGCCGCCACGTCCGCCAGAGCCACGCGGCCCTCGTCGTCGGCCCCCTGCGTAAGCGTCGCCGCCAGCGCCGTGTCCAGTTCCGCCTCCTTCTCCGCCACCAGGTGGTCGCGGACCTTGCCGTGATAGGCTGCCATCTCGTCGCGGTACTGGACCCAGGCGGCCAGTTGGCGCCGCTGGCTCTCGACACAGGCCCGGGGCACGCAGCCCCCGGCCGCCAGGCACAGCGCGGCCACCAGCGCGACCGCCACGCATCGGTTACGGGTCATCTCGGGTCTCCTTCTCTGGGTCGGCGGCCGGCGAGGGCGCCGGGCGCCCGCCCTGGGCGGCCGACAGGGCTCGCAAATCCGCCCGCATCTCACGCAGGTCCTGCCGCACCTCCGCCCGGACCTGCTCCAGGGCCCGGGCCGTCACGGGGTGCGGATGGGCGGCGTGTTCCTGGAACCACCAGGCGGTGCCCGCGAGCTGGAGCCCGCCCGCGAAGAGCTGGCCCCCCAGCACGACGGCGACCAGCAGCCGCCTCAGCCCGCGCAGCTCGTCCCACGTCCGCCGGTTGGCTTCCTGCTGCTCCGCATGGATGGCCGCGCACACCTCGCGCGTCACGAATGCCCCGCGGCCACCGTCATCCGTGGTACTCAAAGGCCACCTCCACGATCAGCCGAACCGGGCCGGCCACCGCCAGCCCCTCCCGGTAGGTGCTCGAGTAGTTCGGCCCGCCGGGCACCCAGGCCGGCCGGTCGTCCGTGTCGGGCCGCGCGGAGCGAACGTGGAAGACCGTCTCGGCGTCCGTCCGCACGGCCTCCAGTGGCACGGCCAGGGCGCGGGCGCCGTGGGCGTCGGAGTCGAACGCGGCAAAGGGGATCCCGCCCGCGTCCGTTACCTCGACGGGGAAAGCCGCCTCGAAGTCGGCCGCGCCCCCGGGCGCCTCCGCCGTGAACGCCAGCCGCGCCGACGCGACCGTCGCCCCGGCGAGGGCCTCCGTGGGAAAGGTCATCCGCAGGGCCCGCGGCTCCAGCAACCACTGCTGCGTGAAGCCGTCGTCGTAGAGCGCCGCCCCGAGGCCGCAGTGATACGCCAGGCCCGTCCGGACCCCGTCGTCGGCCCCGTCGAAGAGCGCGAACGTGTCCGCCCGGTCCGTCGGCCAGTCCGTGATCCCGAACCCCAGCCGGTACACGCTGTCGGCGACGACCGACACCGAGGCCGACGGCAGCACCCGCAACCGCGTCAGCCGGTTCACCGCGTGGTAGAGCTCCCCCGGCACCGCCGCCACCGCCGGTCGCCACCGGTTCACGTACGCGCCCCCCTCGGTGGCCGTCAGGTCGCAGGTCCAGCCGGCGGCGCCGAAGGCATCCTGACAGAGCGCCGGCAGCGTGTAGAGCTGCTCGCGCCCCAGGTCCCACCACCGGAGCGGGTATTCCAGGGCGAGCTGCGCGGCGACCGCGGCCTGGAGGCTCGCGAAGGTCCGGGCGGGCGGCGTCCCCCCCGCGGGCGTCCCGCGGAGCGGCTCGAACCGCGCCGATACCGCCGGCACGCCCCCCGCCGGGACGAGCGCGTCCCGCCCCGCCAGCGCCGCCGCCACGTCGCTCAAGTGGGCGGCCAGGACGGGCTCCCCCGCCGCCGGCGGCCACAGGTCGCTCCAGGGCATAGGGGCCTCCGCTCACATGAGGCGCGGCGGGTGGACGAGCATCGCCCACCCGGCGGCCGACCAATGGATCCGCACGTACCGGTCATAGGCGGCCGGGCCCGCCAGGTACCCCGCCTCCTCTGGCCACAGTTCCCCCAGGTTCACCACGCCCGCGATGGGCGACCCGTCGTCGGTCATGCCCCCGCCCTCCCGGCGGACCGGCTGGACCGTGTAGCTCCCGCCCGCGTAGCTCTCCACCCGGGCGAGGCGGTCGCGCGGCACGGGCACGTGCGCCAGGTACACCAGGTCCGGCGGGTCGCCCCCGTCCAGCCGCGCCTCCACCCGCACCACCGTCCCGGCCGCCAGCGCGTGCGTCCCGAGGCCCGCCTCGGCTACATTGTGCACCACGACGCCCGAGAGGCCGTCGGGTGCGGCCTCCCAGGCGAGGCGCCCGTCGCCGCCCACGCCTGCCGGACGGACTTCGTCGCCGTAGTAGCGCTCGTCGAGCGGGTCGCCCGGTCCGCCGGCGATGAGCTCGACCCAGTGGATGCGGTGCGGCGGGAGGCCTTCGGCAAGGTCCGTGCTCCACGCGTCGCCGCCCGCCCCCGCTCGCGCAAGCTCCAGGCGGTCCAGGACGGCGGCGCCGGTGTACAGGCCCAGGCGGTCGGTGCGCATGGCGAATCTCACTCCAGTTCCAGTTCCGTGCGGGGGCGAGGAACCAGGCGGTGCTTCACCCGCCGCACGACGGGCGCAGCCTGGTATCCGAGGTGCGTCCGGGCCAGCGCGAGCGGCCGCCCCACGACGCCCGCCACCCGGACGCCCGGCCGACGGCCCAGGTCCAACTCCGGCAGCACGATCCGGGCCGGCACGGGGCACCGGCGGTCGGCCTCGGCCACCGCGGCCACGAGGGCCGCGAGCGCCTCGGCGTCGTCGGCCGTGTCGGCGGCGTCCCCGGCGAAGCGGCTCGTCGGCGCGACCGTCCGCGAGCCGTACCCGCCGCTGACCAGCAGATGCCGCGTGCGACCCGGGAGCGCCTCGGCACCGGGCTCGGTCCACTCCGCCCGGAGCCGGTCGTCGCCCTCGAGCGTCGCGGTCACGCGGACTTGGGCGTCGCCGGCCAGGCACGCCCGCAGGTAGTCCGGCGGCAAGGGGTCCGCCGTCAGGTACAGGCCGCACTCTCCCGCCAGGACCCGCGCCGCGATGGCCAGGCGGCCCCACGTCGCGCCGCCGTCGAGCGAGACCTCGGCGTATACACCGCGCCCCCGACCGAGAGCGTCCCGCGAGAGGCACGGCCGAAGCCGGCGCCGGCGCGGCACGGTCGGCCCGCCGAAGAGGCCCGAGAGGTCCGGCGCGGGGCCGCGGCTGTGCGGGGGGCCCGTGTACGCGCCGCTCTCGTTCAGGACCCACTTGCGGAAGACGTCCGCCACCGTCTCGAACGCGGCGTTCCGCGACGGGCTGTAGGCGTCGGGCCCTTCGTCCTCCAAGGCCGGGTCCCAGCCCCCCACCAGGTCAAAGGTCGACTCGACTCGCGTCCGCGCCCCGAGGGCAACGGTGCGCCGGGGGGCTTCGGCGAACGTGAACCGTACCGCGAGCTCCCCGAAGTGCGTCTCGGCGGGGTCATAGGTCGTCCCCGCCGGCTGGTGGGCCAGGTGGACCACGGGCGCCCGGTCGGGCACCCAGAGCTCCAGCCGCCGCGCGGGCCCGCCCACCTCCGGCTCCGCCGCCAGCCGCCACCGGCCGCCCACCGGCCCGAGCAGCGCATCGAGCGCCTCGCCGAGGGTCCGGCCCTCCAGGAGGACGTCCTGGAGCGGCATCGGCGACACCAGGGCGAGCACCTCGCTTGGCCCGGGCACCCCGACCACCCAGCCGGCGGCCGCCTCGGCCACGACGTACGCCACCGCTTCGTCCAGCATCCACGGGGCCGCCCCGTCGAGCGGGTCGGCGGCAAAGACGGCGTGGGGCTCGCCTGTGCCGGGGTCGTACAGACCCGGGGCGGCGTTGCCCCGCCCGTCGGGGTTGAAGAGCAGCTCCAGCCCCGGCACGTGGACCGTCCCGCCGCCCTCCAGGGCGACGCGGCGCCCGCCGAGGCGGGTGCGCAGCAGGTTGGCGGCCGCGTCCTCGGCCTCCGCGGCCAACGTCTCGCCGCCCGGGCCGAAGGCCAGGTCGACGTGGGTCACGCGGCCCTCGAACAGGACCAGGTCCTCCTCGCCGCGGCCGCGCACCAGCCGCGCCTCGACGAGCGCGCCGGGCCGCACGGCCTCGGCCGCCGCCTCGACGCGCAGGACCTCGCCCGTCGCGACGTCGGTCCCGAGGGCCACCGCGAAGCGCGCCGTGGGGGCGGCCCCGAGGGCCGTCTCCCACGCCTCGAGGCGGAGCCGCGGGGCCTCCTCGCCGTCAAGGCGGACCGCGATCTCCGGCGGCACCGTCCGCGTCACGCCGCCGCCCGCCGCGAAGTACGCCGCCACGTTCGCCGGAATCGTCACAGGACCACCTCCACTTCGAGGGCCTCGACCGGCTCGGGCGAGGTGGCGTCCGGCGTCACGGTTGCCAGGGCCTCCCCCGCGTCGGCCAGGCCAGCCGCCGTCTCGGCACGCACCCGGAGCACGTTGGCCGCCCCCGCCGCCAGGCCCGTGACCGTCGCGCGGTAGTGTGTCCGGCCGGGGACGTGGGCGACCTCCGCGAGGGGCGTCTCCTCGTCCACCGTGCCGGTGCCGCCGTCGCCGTAGACGCGGAACACCGCCGGCGCCGCGTCATCCGGACCGGCCCGGTAGCGCCATCCGACCTCGGCGGCGCCCGCCGGGCGAGCCGCCGCCCACGCCGCCACAGGCGCGGGAGGCCGATCCGCGACGACCGCGCCCTCGGCGTCCAGTTCCAGCCGCGCCTCAGACGACGTGACGGGCGTCGCCCGGCCGTCGGCGTCGGTCGGCCGCACGCCGAAACCGTGCACCGCCCCGGCCGCCAGCGGGCCGGTGTCGACCGCGGTCACGCCCGGGCCGACGACGAGCAGCGGCGTCTCGTACGTCAGCGCCTCGGGCCCGCCGGCGGCGTGATAGACCGCGTAGCCGGCCTCGGAGGCCCACGCCTCGACGGCCGCCACCGTCGGCGTCAGCAGGCCGCCCGCGCCGCCCGCCAAGTCGCACGCCCACTGCAGGTACCGGCCGCGAGGCAAGGCCGCCGGGCTGCCGGCGTACGGCACCCACGCCGCCTCCGGCGCCCCGAAGCCGTCCACCGTGTCAGCCGCCCGGACGTCCCAGGCGGTGGCGCATCCGGGCGGCACCGTCTCGGTGACCGCAAGGTCCGTCCACGCGGCCCCTGGCCGCACCCCGTCCAGCGTCGGCGAGGTGTACCGCCCGGCCTCGCGCAACCGTCGCGGCGCCAGCGGGGCCGCGTACAGGGCGTCGGCCGTCAGGCGGACCTCGTCGAGCGTCCCGGTCAGGGTCAGGTCCGGCACCTGGCCGAACCGTCCGCCCAGCCGCAGGACGTAGTGGTCCGCCGGCAGGGGGCCGACGTTCGCCTCGCTCGCCCGCGGGGCGCCGCCCACGAACAGGGTCAGCGACCCCGGGGCGTCCAGCACCGCTGCCACGTGCACCGGCTCGCCGCCGGCCAGGACGGCGTCGGCCTCTGCCGACCGCCACTGGGCCAGCCCCAGCACCGTGCCGCCCACCTGGAGCCGGGCCCAGATCTGCGAGTCCTCCGGGTCGGCCATCCGCCTCACCCGCAACTCCAGGTAAGTGGGCGCCCCCGCGAAGAGGGTCGCGAGCACCGCCGGCGCGTCGCCGGGGGCGAGGCCCAGGTCCGCGAACCAGAGCTCCAGCGTCAGGCGGCCCCGCTCGGGTTGGGCGTCGAAGGCGGCGTCCATCCAGTCCACCTCGTCGGCGACGAAGCGGTACCCGGCCTCGACCGGCTGGGCGCCATAGGAGACCATGTCGCGCCCGCCGCCCGAGGCGTCGACGAGGCCCGTCCCTTCGCCGGCGCAGCCGCCGTCGTGCAGGTGCCACAGGCCCAGTGTGTCCAGCCCCGCGGCCGCCTCGTCGAAGTCGACGCGCAGCCCCGTGCCGGGGACAATGCGGCAGCCGTCGGGGGTGCCGGTGTCGAAGGTCGCGGCATCGAGCGGGAAGGGGATCATCGGGAGGCTCCGGTCAGGGGGTCGCGAGGTCCGCCTTCAGCGTCTGGCCGCCCACGCGGACGCGGAACTGGCCCAAGTCGGACCGGACCCACGTCTCGCCCTCGGCCGGGTCGGCCGGGTCCTCCGTCAGGACCCGCGTCGCCCATGCCGCCGCGTCCAGCGCGTCGAAGTTCGCGTTCAGAACCGCGTCCCAGGTGCCGACGGCCTCGCCGTGGCCGGGCTTCTCCAGGGTCAGCTTGGGCGTGTACGTCGAGGCCATCGCGCGTGCTCCTTTCGGTCAACTCAGGTCCGGGCTCGGGTCCCATGCCAGGTGGGCCCCGCCCTCGGGGGCATAGGCCGCCACGCGGACGTCCGTCGGCGGCGCGGGCAGGCCGACCACCGTGCAGGCGACCTCGGCCACCGTCGCCGCCGGGTTCCCCGCCGCGTCCACGGCGCGGACGGCAAACCGCCACGTCCCCGGGGCCAGCCCCGGGCTCGTCCACGCGAACCGGGCGGTCCCCTCGCCCCAGCCGCCGCGCCCGTACCCCCCGGTCCCGTGGCCCCAGGGCGCCAGGCCCCCCGGCCGCGCGGGAATCGGCAGCGGGTTGAGCGGCGCCGCCAGGTCGACCGTGCCGGTGCGGCCGTCGCCGAAGACGTCGAAGCCCGCGAGCCCCGCGTCGAGGTGCGGCCCGGCCTCCCACGCGAGTTCGACCCGCCAGCCCGGGCAGGCCGCTGGCCCGGCCAGGGCGTCGGCCCGGTCGCGCCAGCGGTCCTCGGCATCGACAGCCAGGACCTCGACGAGGGCGCGCCCCGCGGCCCCGGCCTCGTCCGCCGGCATGGGCACCACCAGCCGCCGGTCCGCCGGCCGCGCCGTCACCCCCGCGAGCCGCCCGCCGACGTACACCTGGTGCCAGCGGGCCTCCTGCGTCGAGTCCCACGTCACCTCGAGGGCCCGCGCCGCGGCGGCCCCGTCATCCGGGCTCAGCCGCAGCGGCTGCAGGCGGACACGCGTGATGCCTTCGGTGGTGGCGGCCACGGTCATCTCCCGAACTGGCGGTAGACCACGCGGTAGGGGCGGTGCCGATCGAGACCCGCGCGGGGCGGCCCGAGCCGTTCGAAGGCCTCGACGCGGACGTTCGCGTAGACCGCCCCCCCGGGGGCCGTCAGCGTGTAGAGCCGCCCGTCGATGAACGCCTCGATGGCCGCCTCCAGCACGGCGAGCCCCGCCTCGGTCGACGCCGAGAGGACGCCCGTCTGCACAAGCGGCCGCGCCGCTTCGCCCAGGTCCACCAGCAGGCCGCCGTCGAGGCCGCCGAAACGGACCTCGTCGACGCGGCGGCCGGGGCTGCCCGCCTCGACCACGTGCGGGCCCGAGGCGAACAGGGCCTCGCCGTCCAGCTCCGCCCCGCCGGCCTGGGTCTCGGCCCACCAGCCGGCCGCCACGGGCACCGTCACGGCCGTCGGGTGGCCGGGCGCCGAGTCGCCGAGCGTCGCCGGCCCGGCCCGCACCGCCCCCACAGGCGGCGCCAGGTCCGCCGCGCGCCGCGACGGCGGGCCGTCTTCGGCCAGGCCGCCCAGCGATCCGGTCGCCAGCACCGCCGCCCGGGCCGCGTCGGCCGTCTGGACCAGCGCTTCGAAAGCCCGTGTCCCAGGCAGCGCCCGGTCGAGCACCGTCACGCGCCAGTGGGCCAGATGGTACGCCCCGACCGGCACGTCCGGCCACGTCAGGGCCTCCAGGCCCGCCGGCTCGATCAGGGCCGCCGGCAGACGGCTGAGGGGCACCTCGGCGGGGCGGCCCTTGGCGGCCAGTCGGACCTCGCGGAGGTCGCCCGCGCCGGCCACCGCCCCGCGCAGCGCCTCGGCCAGGGCCAGTTCGTTCGGGGTCATCGGTCGCCTCCCGTTCACACCCGCCGCAGGCGGCGGCTGGCGAGGCTCCGCACGTCGTCGGGCGTGCCGTCGCCGTCGCGGTCCAGGTGGAGCCGGGCCGTGGCCACCTCGGCCTCGTAGACCCGGGCGTAGTGGTCGGCCTTGCGGGCGAGGCCTCCGTCCGGCGCCGACGCCTGGCCGCGGTAGACCGTCGCGAGAACCAGGGCGACGCTTGCCCGCCGCAGGGCCCGCCGCTCGACGATCCAGTCGGCCAGGTCGCCCGCCGGGTCGGCCGCGTTCCGCTCCAGGCCGAAGCGGGCCAGCAGCGTCCAGCGGGCCTCCTCGTGCTGCGGGTCGAAGGTGGCGATCGTCCAGGCCAGACCCGTCGCGGTCGGCAGGGGCACCGGCTCGTCGCCGCCGCACCCAACCGGGGCCGCCAGCAGCGCCGATGCGCTCTCGACGCTCAGCACCTCGTAGAAGCCGTCCAAGCCCGTGCCGGCCAGGTGGACGACGTGGCCGGGACGGACGCGGGCGGCCACCAGGTCGGCGCCCGGGGCCGTCAGCTGCTGGCCTTGGGCGCTCGCCCCGTCGCCGCGCGCCAGGGTCTGCCCGTCGAGGGCGACCTCGCGCAGGAGGGCCGGTTCCCAGGTCAGCAGGTCGGCGTCGGTGGAGAAGGCAGTCATGGCGTCTCGGTCCTTCCGTCGTCACCCCCCCGGCCGTCGGCGGCAGGGGGGTGGGGCCGCCCGCCACGCGGGCAGGCGGCCCCGGGCTTCGGGGGAGGAGGGGTCAGGCCGTGGTCAGCCCGCGGATCACCCCGTGGGCCGCCTCGTTCCGCAGCTGGACCGTGTACTCGCCCAGCACCTGGCCGCGCTCGAAGTCGCCCGTCGCCGCCAGCGGGCGGTAGTGGAAGCTGCGGCCGGCGAGGGGGAGGACCTGAAGGCGGCTGGAGTCGAGCAGCAGGACGGCGTCGCGCGGCATCCAGCGCGACAGGACGACCCGCTGGACGCCGAAGTCGCTCTCGTAGACAGCGACGCGGCTGGTGAAGCGGGGGTCGTCCGGGGCGTAGCTCCGGGCGTCGGAGCCGAAGCCGCTGATGACGCGCTTCTGGTAGCCGTTGCAGACGATGAGGTCGACCTGGCCGCTGGAGGTCTCCCAGATCCAGCGGAGGGCGGTGTTGAGCTGGGCCTCGTCGAGGTCGCCGCCGCTCGGGAACCCGCCCTGGCCGGGGACGAAGCGGTTGGTGACGAGTTGGGGCAGGATGCCCGCCATCGTCCGCCGCACCGCCGCCCCGCCCTGCGGGTCGGCCGCCGGGGCCGTGCCGTTGAGGACGGTGTTCTCCAGGTCGCGCAGCAGCTCGCGCAGGGCCTTGGTCTTCTGGAAGTCGAGCTCGTCGGCCACCGCCAGCTGCCGCACCGCCAGGTCGCTGCCGCTGACGCAGACGGTCTTGGCGAAGATCTGCGTCCAGTTGCTTTGCCGCGTCCGCACGGTGAAGCGGGCGTCGTCGGCCTCGTGGCCTTCCAGGGCGGCGTTGCCCAGGATGTGGACCGTGTCACCCGCACCCACGGCCTCGGCGGTCGTCCCGCCGTAGCCGCGCTCCACCGTGACCGTCCCCACGCCGACCGACCCGACGAGCATCAGCTCCTCGGCGTCGCCGACGCGGAGCTGGTCGCCCACGCGGAACCGGTCGGCGCTGGCGACCTCCAGCTCGGTGTCGGTCTCCGGGTTGGCGGGCGTGGCGGTCAGGAGGTCGGTGTTCGGCAGGAGGGCGTCTTCGAGCCACTCGTGGCGGGTCGAGCGCGCCTCCGTCTGCGGGTCGCCGAGCGCGTCCAGCAGCGGCGTCTCCCAGGGGCTGACCAGGCTGACGACATCCGAGACGTCTTCGGCGAGTTCCGGCAGGGTCGCCCCCGCCGAGTACGTGGCCTTGCCGGTGAACGGCATGGTGAGGCTCCTTTCGTCTGGGGTTCCGGGACGGGCCTCAGGCGCTGGCGCGCCGGGCCCGCATGTACGCCATCACGTCGGTGGTGCGACCGGTGCGGCGGGCCTCGTCGGCCAGCCGGTCGGCCGCCCGGTGCGGTCCCGCTGGCGCCGACGGCCGTGCCCCCGCCGTGCGCGGCGGAAGGACGAGGTCGGCGGCGGGGACCGCCAGGTGCGGCTTCTCCTGGAGCAGGTCGCGGGCGAAGGCCGCGGCGTCCTCCGGCGGGGCGCCGCCCAGCCGCTGCCGCGCCAGCGCCAGCGCCGCTTCCAGGTCGGTGCAGCCGATCCCCGCGAAGGCCCGCTCCAACTGCCGGTCGCGGTCGGCCAGCGCCAACCGGCCGCGCAGGCTCTCCGCCTCGCCGCGCGCCGCCTCCAGCTCGGACCGGAGGTCGCCCAAGGCGGCCTCGTGGCCCTCGCGAAGGTCCGCCAATTCGGTTTCCAGGGCTTCGGCGCGCCGTTCGGCGTCCTGGGCCCGTCGGCGGTACTTGATGCTCTCGCGGACCTGGGGGTTCGGTGATGCGTCCTGCGGCACCGGCCGCGCGTCCGTCGGGACCGGGCCCTCCTGGGGCGTGGCGTCCTGAGGCATTCGGCGTCCTCCTGTCTTTGAGCCCGGGGCCGGCGGATGGCCGCGCGCCCCGGGCGGGGTCACGACGTCGGGTCGTAGCCGAGCTCGCGCAGGACCGTCGCGGCCGGGACGCCCAGCTCGCGCTTCAGCCGCGCGTTGGCCAGGTCCTGGGCCAGGTCCTCGGGCAGCGGGGTCGGCCAGTGAAGGCGCGTGGCGCGGTCGGCCGGGTCGGTCCGTAGGCCGCCCAGCCGGTCGAGCGCCTCGAGCACCAGCCGGTTGGCCGCCACCAGGCCCGCGCCGTAGCTCGTCCGCTTCCGCGCCAGCCGCGCCAGCGTCCCGCTCAGCACCACCCGCAGCGCGGCCGCGCTCGTCAGGTTCCCGACGCGGTCGCGCAGCAGGCCGGCGGCCAGGGGCGTGACGGCCGAGACCTTGTCCATGGCCTCGCGGAGTTCGGCGATGTGGGCCGTCTCGCCGGGGCTGTCGGCGTCGCCCCCGAAGGCCTCGATCGAGGCGTTCGGGTTGTCGGTCGACCACATCCGCCCCGGGGCGATCGGCTGGTCCTCAAAGCCCTCCAGCCCCTTCGAGAGGTACATCTTGAAGCTCTGGAAGGTGACCCGGTTGGCCCGGTCCGACAGGCGCGTGTTCAGCTCGTCCTGCAGGGGAATCAGCGGCTCCACCTCGCTCATCCCGTCGTACCGCATCGGGTCCGCCAGGTTCTGGACGTGGACCACGGGGACGCGGCCCAAGGGGTTCGCACCCTCGGCCGCCAGACGCCCCGCCTCGTACCGCTGCCACCAGCGGGGCCCGAGAATCTCGACCACCTCGACCGTCTCGGGAGCCGAGGGCGGGTCGCGGCGGACGAAACGGTCCAGCGGCGTCCGCCCCGCGCCCGGGCTCGTCATGCGCCGCGTCTCGCGCCGGGCGACCTGGATCCAGTACCGGAGGGTGCGCCCGTCGTCCTCGTCCAGGACGGGCAGGACGCGCGGCGCCTCCACGGGCTCGACCTCGACGCGCCCCGCGCCGCCGGCCGCCCCGGGGCGCGTCCGCACCACCAGGTCCACCGAGCCGTAGACCGCGCCGAGCAGCGCGACCTCGTGCAGCAGCCCCGCCGGCCAGACCTCGGCCAGCGTGGCCTCGATGCGGCGGGCCCGCTCCGGCCGGGCCGCCAGGCTTTCCATGCCGACCGGCCCGCCCGCCAGGAAGTGGACGGCCGCGTCGATCCGCCACCCGATGTCGTTCTCGATGACCACTTCCTTGCGCGACAGGCCCGGCACCGGCACGGCCGCGCCCCCGTACCCCAGGTGCGACCGGCCCGTGATCCGGCCCGGCAGGCCGAACTCCTGGGCCTGAACGTAGGGGCGGGCCGAGGCGGTCCAGTCGTCGTACTGGGCGGCCGGGGCCAGACCCGCGCCGAGCGGCGTCAGGGGGTTCCGGTAATAGGCCCAGAGCCGCTCGAAGTGCAGGCTCCGGGCAGGCGCCTCGTCGCGAACCAGGTACGCGACGTACTCCGGGGCCAGGTCCGGGTCCTCGAAGGCCGCCAGATCGAGATGCAGGGGCTCGCTCACGGGCTTCCTCCGCCGGGGTCCGGGTCGCGTGCTCGGGGCCACAGTCCTGAGCGGCCCTTCCACCCTTGGGCGGCGCGCCCCGTCGTGCGCCGCGCCGGGAGGACGGCGGGGCCGCCCGGGGCGGTGCGGCGGCGGGAAACGGCTCAGGATTTTGCGCCGAGGGCGGCGCGGCCTGCGTCGTCCGCGTTTTCGCGCCCGCCCCCGGCCGCGGGACGCTACAATGCCCGCCCGACACCCGGACCCCGCGACCCGAAGGAGCTTGATGTGCGGACGCTTCGCCTGGACCTGACCGACGGCTGGGCCTTCCGGCCCGCCGACGCCCCCGACGTCTGGACCCCCGCGACCGTGCCGGGCAGCGTGCAGGCCGACCTGCTGGCGGCCGGGCGGCTGCCCGACCCCTTCGTGGGCACCCACGAGGCCGACGTCGCATGGGTCGCCGAGACGGACTGGGTCTACCGCCTGCGGTTCGACGCGCCGGAGCCGCCATCGGCCGACGCCCAGGCGGCCTTGGTCTTCGAGGGGCTCGACACCTTCGCCACGGTCACCCTGAACGGCCGCGCCGTCGGCACCGCCGACAACATGTTCCGCCCATGGCGGTTCGACGTGACCGAGGCTCTGGCCGCCGGCGAGAACGAGCTCGTGGTCCGCTTCGACAGCCCGGTCCGCCGGGCCGAGGCGGTCCGCGCGGCCTACGGGGAGGACCTGCCGACGGTCGCCCGAAACAAGCTGGGCCCATATGTCCGCAAGGCCCCCTGCCACTTCGGCTGGGACTGGGGACCGGAAATCCTAACCGTCGGGCCGTGGCGGCCGGTGCGGCTGGAGATGGTGCCGGCGGCGCGGCTGGCGGCCCTCGACGCTTGGGGCGAGCCCGCCGACGACGGGACGGCCACCCTCGGCGCAGGCGCCCGGGCCGAGGGCCCGCGACGGAAGGGTCTGCGGCTCCGCCTGCGCGTGACCGACCCCGACGGGGCGCCCGCCGGCGACCCGGTGGACGTGCCCCTCGGCGCCGACGGCGCGGCCACGGCGGCGCTGCGGCTCCCCGAGCCCCGCCTCTGGTGGCCCGCCGGCATGGGCGACCAGCCGCTTTACACGGCCGAGGTCGCGCTCGTCGCCGAAGACGGGACAGTCGTCGACGCCGAGACGGTCCGGGTGGGGGTGCGGCATCTGGAGGTCGACCGCGGCGAGGACGCGTGGGGCCGCGCGTTCACGTTCCGCGTCAACGGGCGGCCGATGTTCGCCAAGGGGGCGAACTGGATCCCCGCCGACGCCCTGCCGACCCGCCTGACCCGCGGGCGCTACCGCCGCCTCCTCGCCGACTGCCGGGCCATCGGCATGAACATGCTCCGCGTGTGGGGCGGCGGCTTCTACGAGGACCCCGCCTTCTACGACCTCTGCGACGAACTCGGCCTCCTCGTCTGGCAGGACTTCATGTTCTCCTGCGCCATGTACCCCGGCGACGACGACGCCTTCGTCGAGGCCTGCCGGGCCGAGGCCGCCTGGGCCGTCACGCGGCTGCGGCGGCACGCGTGCCTGGCGCTCTGGTGCGGCAACAACGAGATGGAGTGGGGATGGCGGCAATGGGGGTGGGTGAAGAAGTGGCCCGCCCATCTTTGGGACGGGTACGTGCGGCTCTTCCACGAGATGCTGCCCGCGGTGTGCGCCGAGAACGACCCGCGGCGGCAGTACGTCCCCTCGTCGCCGCACGGCCTGGCGCCGGAGGACGCCAACGGCCCCGCCGCCGGCGACGCCCACGTCTGGACCGTCTGGTTCGGCTCCATGGACGGGCGGACCTACGGGGAGAGCGGCCACCGGTTCGTCAGCGAGTTCGGGTTCCAGTCGCTGCCGTCGCTCGAGACGCTCGGGCCGGTCATCCCGGAGGGCGAACTCGCGGTGGACTCGCCCGCGATGCTGAATCACCAGAAGTCGCCGAGCGGCAACGAGAAGATCGCGGGGGCCGTCGCCGCCTGGTTCGGCACGCCGCGCGACTTCGACGCCCTCGTCTATCTCTCGCAGGCGTACCAGGCGCGGACGTTGGCCCTGGGCGTCGAGCACTGGCGCCGCAGCGCCCCGCGAACGATGGGGGCCCTGTACTGGCAGGCCAACGACTGCTGGCCCGTGGCGAGCTGGGCAAGCCTCGACTACGCCGGCCGCTGGAAGGCCCTGCACTACGCGGCCGCGCGGTTCTTCGCGCCGCACCTGGTGTCGGGCCTGGCGGGCGCCGACGGCGCCCGCGTCTGGGTGACGGGCGACCCGGCGGCCGGGACGGTCGACGCCGAGGTCCGGCTCCAGGTTCTCGCCTGGGACGGCCGGCCCCTGGAGACGAGGGCCGTCGCCGTGCGGATCGAGCGCGGCCAGGCCCGCGAGGCCGCGTCCGTCACGTGGTCGGCGCTCGGGACGAACGCCGCCGAGGCGTACCTGGCGGCGGACCTGGTGATCGGCGGCGCGCGCGTCGGACGGACGCTGCTCCTGCCGGCGCCGCCCGTCGAGGTCGGCCTGCCCGACCCGGGGCTCGACGTCGAAGCCGTCGCGGAGGACGGCGCGCCGGCGGTCCGCGTCACTTGCCGCAACGTCGCCCTGGCGGTCTGGCTGGAGGCGCCGGGCCTGACGGGCCGGTTCGCCGACAACGGGTTCGACCTGCTGCCGGGCGAGGCGCGAACGGTCCGATTCCTCGCGGAGGACGACGTGGACGCGGCCGCCTTCGCCGCGGCGCTCGCCGCCCGGAGCGCGTGCGACGCCGTCGCCGCGGACGGAAGCGCTTGACCCGCGCGGCGGCGGCCCTAGGATAGCCGTCGCCGCGCACGGAGGCCCCCCGCATGGACGAAGCCATCGCCAAAGCCGCCGTCCTGATCGAAGCCCTGCCCTACATCCGCACCTTCCGTGGGACGATCGCCGTCGTCAAGCTGGGCGGCTCGTTCATGGACGTGCCGGCGGACCTGGAGGCCGTCTGCACCGACATCGCCTTTATGCGGGCGGTCGGCATCCAGCCGGTCGTCGTGCATGGCGGCGGCAAGGCCATCAGCCGCGCCATGGAGGCCGCCGGCCTGGAGCCCCGTTTCGTCGACGGCCTGCGGGCGACCGGCCCGGACGAGATCCGCATCGTCGAGGACGTCCTGGCGACCGACGTCAACCGGCACATCGTCCGCCTGCTGGAGGCCGCCGGCGCCCGGGCCGAGAGCCTGACGAGCAAGGGCCGGTGCCCGCTCAAGGCCGAGGTGCTGCGGCCGGAGCTCGGCCTGGTGGGCCGCGTCACAGGCGTCGACGCCCTGCTGCTGCGAGGCCTTGTGGACCTCGGGACGGTGCCGGTGATCGCGCCGCTCGGCCTCGGGCCGGACGGGACGAAGCTCAACTGCAACGCCGACGAGGCGGCCTCGGCCGTCGCCCGGGCCCTCGAGGCCGAGAAGCTCGTCAACATCTCCGACACCCACGGCATCCGCCGCGACCCCGACGACCCCGCCAGCCTCCTGCCCCACCTGACGGAGGCCGACGCCGAGCGCCTGCTGGCCGACGGCGTCATCACCGGGGGCATGATCCCCAAGGTCCGGTGCATGCTGGAGGCGCTGAAGGGCGGCGTGGCGAAGGCCCACGTCATCAGCGGCCGCGTCCCCCACTCGCTCTTGCTGGAGATTTACACGGAGCGCGGCGTGGGGACGGAAATCGTCGCGTGAGGGCCCGCGCGGCAGGGGAGGGAGCCGACGTGAAACCGCTCGACCGGCCGATCCGCCTCGGGGTTCTCGTCTCGGGCGGCGGGACCACCCTCGGAAACCTCCTGGCGGAAATCGACGCCGGCCGCCTACGGGCCGAGGTCGCCGCCGTCGTCGCCTCGCGCCCCGGCATCCGCGGGCTCCAGGTCGCCGCCGACGCCGGCGTCCCGGCCCGCACGCTGGTGCGCCGCGAGTTCGCCTCGACCGGCACCTTCTCGGCCGCCATCGACGACGCCCTCGACGCCGCCCGCGTCGACCTCGTCTGCCTGGCCGGGTTCCTGTCGTTCTGGCAACTGCCCGAGCGGTACCAGGGCCGCGTCATGAACATCCACCCCGCGCTGCTGCCGATGTTCGGCGGCAAGGGGATGTACGGCCACCACGTGCACGAGGCGGTCGTCGCGCACGGATGCAAGGTCTCCGGGTGCACCGTCCACTTCGTCACGAACGAGGGCTATGACACCGGGCCGATCATCGTGCAGCGGGCGGTGCCGGTCACGGCCGAGGACTCGCCCGACGACGTAGCCACCCGCGTCTTCCGGGAGGAGTGCAAGGCCTATCCGGAGGCGGTCCGGCTGTTCGCGGCGGGGCGGCTCCGCGTCGAGGGACGCGTCGTCCACATCGACCCGCCTAGACAATAAGCGACAGGCCGTACGTGACGAGGCCCAGCACCAGCAGGCCCAGCGTCACCGACCCGAAGAAGTGGAGCGAGGCCAGGGCGATGGCCTTCGGCTCATCGTGCTTGGTGGCCTTGTAGACGACCGCCACCACCGCGCAGAGCGGGTAGTAGAGCCAGAGCGGGTTCCCCGGGTTGAACAGGCGCGTGAAGAAGTGCGCGAGCGCGTCCCACATCAGGCCGCCTCCTCCTCGTCGTCGCCGTGCAGCCCGTGCGGATAGGCCAGCCGCACGTACGCGTCGAGCATCACCAGCAGGTTCAGGAACCCCGCGACCGCCGTGTACAGCGTGCCCATCTCGCGGCGCGGGGCCGCCCAGTCCACGCCGTGGGTCTCGGCCAGGTGGCCCGAGACGGGCATCATGATGAGCGTCGGCGCCCCGGCGCAGATCTGGGCCGCGATCCACAACTCGCCGCGCAGCACGTTCGTGCCGCTTCCGAGAATCACCCCCGCCGTGAAGAGGCCCAGGATGAGGACGGCAAAGAGGACGGCCTTGCCCCACTGCCCGCCATAGGCGTGGCCCGCCCCCGGCACGGCCCAGCCCAGAAGGAGGGCCAGCACGGGGCTCTTCTCGGTCTTCGTTGCGTCGGCCACGGTCACGTCCTCAGTCGGCGGCGCCCGCTCCGGCGGCCGCCTCGTCCGGCGTCGGTTCGCACGGCACGTTGCCCCACACGATCGGGGCGATCCGCTCGCGGACGAACGACGGGCTCGTCGCCCCCAGATGGTCGCCCAGATGGCCGAGCAGCATGTCGCCCGGCGTCCAGCCGTGCTGCACCAAGCACTCCTCGTACAGGGCCCGGGTCGCGGCGTCGGCGTCGTCCGGCAGCACGAACCGCGCGAGGCCCCCGCTGATACCACCGCTCCGGTCCACCGTCCCGGTCAGGGGCACGCCCATCGCCAGGATCATGTCCAGCGGGCTGTAGAAGCTGTGCATGCGGCCGCGGAGCTTCGCGAGGGCCGGCCCCAGGTTGTAGTGCTGCTCCAGGCTGCTGGCGATCAGGACGGCCCCGTCGACCCGGCGGCCCGGGACGAGGGCCTCCAGGGCCCAGACCAGGATGCCCGTCCCGGCCGACACGCCCACCAGGTGGACGGGCCGCCCGGGGTGCGCGTCCTGGTACGTCTCGATCCGGCGGGCGAGCGCGGCCGCCTGGGCGCGGTTCGCCTCCAGGTTGATCTGGTCGCCCAGCACCGTGCCGCGCGACCAGTGGAACTCCTCGATGGCAAAGGGGACGCCGCCCTCGAGGAGGCCGCGTCGGATGCGGCCGACCTCGCCGACGAAGCCGCCGGCCCCGGCCGTGCAGAGGACCAAGCCCTGGTCGGGGGCGTCCTCGCGCTGCGGCGGCCCGCCGCACCCCGCCGCCAACGCGACGAGGGCCAGCGCGAGCGTCCGGCCCGTCCCGGGTGTCATGCGCGGCCTCCCCCGCGCCGCTGGCCGCCCGGCCTCCCACGGCGGGCCCGTCCGCGGCAACGTAAGCGGGGAGTATAGACCGGGTGCGGCGCGGCCCGCAAGCACCTTTCGTCGGCGGAGCCGGCGCGGGCGCCGCTCAGGCCGCCGGCGCGGCACCTCCCTCCCGCTGCCGCATCAGCCGCGCCACCGCCAACACCGCCGCGTATGCCGCCAGGGCCCAGTACAGCATCTGGAGCAGAAACCCCGTGTACTGGTCCAGGACCACCGCCAGCGGGTAGTAGACCGTCATGACGACCACCAGGGCCAGCGTCTGATGGGCGGGGAAGGTGCGGCCCCACCCCAGCCACAGGTACAGCCCCGCCACCGCGAGCGACGCCAGGGCCGCCAGCGCGAAGCACGCCGGAAAGCTCGTCAGGTGGTCCGACAGGTACGCGACGAAGGTGTAGAAGAGGGTGTAGCTGGTGGCCAGGAGCCCCAGCGTGAACAGGTCCGTCCGCCGCCCGATCAGCATCCACGACCCCACCAGCGCCGCCGCCAGCACCGCCAGCCCCAGCGGCGCCTCGTGCAGCAACCGCGTCACGTAGTACCCCGGCTGCTTGATGTCCGGCAGGATGACGCCCATGCCGAAGGTGGTGGCGGCCGAGGCGAGGTCCCACGCCAGGACCATCGGCTCGCCCTCGGAGGGCGAATCCGTCCGCACGGTCGGCGTCATGCACCCGATCGGCACCGCCATGTCCTCGGTCCAGACGAACTGCTGCTTGCCACGCGCCGGCTCGCCGGCGTCGGCCGTGTCCGGGAAGATCCGCATCCGCACCGCGTACCGGTCGCGCCGGGCCATATGGGCCGGGGTGTACCGCAGGTACTCCATGCCGCGCGACGCGAAATGGACATGGACCTTCACGGTCTGCCCGGGCTCCATCGGCAGCGTCCACGTCTGGGCTCCGCCGCTGCGGACGAGCTTCGGACCCCAGTCGGCCCCGTCCACCTGGACGACGAGGTCGCGGAAAACGCCCTGGTCGGCCGGCAAGCCGAGCTCGAACTCGGCCTCGGTGGCGCGGTCCGCCCGGTTGCGGACGACGTAGTCGAGCGTCCACTCATCCTCGTAGCACGTATAGTACGCCGAGCCTTTCGGCCGGTAATCCATGCGGACGTCGATGGCCACCGTCCCCTCGACGAGGCTGTTCTGGGCGACGCGCCGCCGCACCTTGCGGACGATCCGGGTCGGCGCCTGCTCGCCGGTCGGCAGGTTCGTCGGCGGGGCGTCCGGGTCGATGACCATCTCGCGCCCGTCCGGGAAGACGAGCGCCGTCTCCTCATCGGTGACGTAATGGGCGACCTGGAGCTCGCGCTGCTCGTGCGGGGGGCCCCAGTTGGTCTGGACGGCGTGGTAATTGCGCTGGGTGACCTGGCCGTGGTGTTCCTGGAAGAGGCCGGACTGGACGAGGAGGGCGGCGCCGAGGGCCGCGACGAGGGTCGCGCCGATGATGAGCGTAAGCAGGCCATCGACCAAGCCGAGGCCGACGGCCTTCCAGCCGCCGGCCGCCTCCGCCTCCCGCACGCCGCGCCGCCACGCCCGGCTGAGCAGCAACAGCACCGCCCCGGCCAGGGCGACCGCCCACACGAGGAGCACCAGGTCCGCCTTGCCCCCGAAGACCCCGCCGAGAATCTCAAGAATATGCCGATACACCACCATCCTCCTTCCCGGGTCGAGACAGACTGCGGGCGCGTGCAACGATGTCGGGGACGGCTGGCAGGGCGGTCTCTCTCTACCGCGCCGCGGGGGGCGCGTCAACGCCGAAATCCGTCGCGGCCGGGGCGCTCAGTCGGCGCCGGCCCCGGCCTCGTCCTCGGCCCGTGAGAAGTCGTCCTCCAGGTTCAGAGACTTGGCCCGGCGGTCGAGCTCGTCCAGGTGCCACCTCGCCGTGCCGTGGTATCCGCCGGCCAGGCTGACGGCGGCCTCGCCGGCCTCAAAGGCCACCCCCCAGGGGTACCACTCGACGTCGCGCGGTTCGGTGTCGGCCGCCGTCTCCAGGTGCGCGACCAGCCGGAGCAGGTCGTCCCCGCCGTCGGGCATCTCGGCGGCGGCCTCGCGGCGAAGGTCATCGATCATGTCGTAGACGCTCCCCCACACCGCCAGGTGCCGCGTGTCCGGGCTCCGGCCCGGCCGCGCCCCCACGTACTTGGCGAAATGCGCCTTGAGTTGAACGTCGACGGCCTTCACGAACAGGTCCCACTGGTCGTCCGCCATCGAGAAGGCATCCAGGTTCCGCATCGACGGCGTCGGGCGGCGGTCAGCTTCGTCCGCGCACCGCTGCGCCAGCAACGCAAACAGGCTGCGCGCCCGCAGCACCCGCTCCAGCGGATACGGGTCCTTCGCGGCGGCGGCCTCGATGCCGGCCGTCACCTCCGTGCTGAACCGCTCCAGCCCGCGCGGGTACAGCCCCCCCGTCAGCCGCGACGCGATCCGCGCGTGCGCCTTTTCCGGCAGCCGCACCCCCGCCAGGTACCGGAACGGGTCGACCAGGTCGTCGATCCGCCGGCGGGTCCGTTTCGGGTCGTCCAGACCCATGGGAAGCAGCGTCCGGGCCAGCTGGGCGAGGCCGTTGTACATCGGGGCCGCCCGCTTCGGCGCAAACCGCGCGACCGCCCGGATCGCCTCGTCGGCCTGCACCAACCGGTGCAGGTCGTTGCCGTACGTGGCCGCCTCCTGATAGGCCCGCAGGTAGGCGTCCTCGACGGCCGGACTGGCCTTGCCGGCCTCGGTCGCCGCGGCCAGGAACTTCTCCTTCAGCCGCGCGTAGAGCGGCCGCAGCTGGCTGACCATCCCCTCCGGGTCCTCGCCGCCGTACCGCACCAGGTAGCGAACCATGTGGTCGATGGCCCGGTCGATATCGTAGCGCTTCCGGCCCGACTCCGGGCCCGTGAAGGGTTTCGGGCCGACCCGGGCTCTCATGAGGCCGGCGCACGCCTCCCCGGACAGGGGGCCGGCATCCAGCGTCCGGCGCATGGTGTCGCCGCCCACCCGCCGCCGGAGCAAGGAGTACGCCTGCCGACGCCGACGGGGCTGGTTGATGTTGCGAAGCTCGCGGACGAACCAGTTCCGTTTGGCCGCCACGTACTCCGGGTAGGCCGACTTGCTGGCCTCCAGTTCGCGGAAGTACTCGGCCGCGAGGTGAATGTAGTGGAGCAGTTCCCGGGCGCCGGCGTGGGCCCGGGCGACCTCCAGGCCGTTCTCGGCCATGGTCGCGTACGTCGTCAGGAGGGTGCGGGCCTCGGCCCAGCCCTCGTCGGTGAGCGAGGCAGCCACGGCCCGGACCGTCTCGAGCTTGGCCCGGTCGGCGGGGCTCGCCGTGGCCGCGCCGGCCGCGGCTGGCGCGGCGGGGGCCGCCTCGTCGTCCTGGGCGGCGGGCCGCCCGGCCGCCAGCGCCGCCAGCGCCTGATCGGCCTCGTAAAGCGACGCCAGCGCCTCGGTGAAGAGCGGCAGCGCCGCATCGCGCTTGGCCCGGACCTGGCGGTCGTTGTCCGCGTTCTCGATGAACTGCGTGGCCGCGACGCCCATCTGCTCGACCGCCGCACGGGCCTGCGACGCGGCCGCCTTGACCTCGGCCGCCCCGGCCTCCATCGTCTCGGCGCGCCGCGCCCGGGCCGCCACCCCGTCGAACAGGCTGTCCAGCAGGTGCGCGTTGTTCGTCAGGTACTGGGCAAACGCGTCGTACCGGTACTTCCGCGGGTGGCTTCCCATCCGCCAGACCACGCGCGTCAGGGCCGCCGCCATCCGGTGGGTGTGCAGCCGGGCCGCGAGCCCGAGGTCCGCCCCGCCGCCGGCCCCGACCCGGGCCGTCAGGCGCTGGACCTGGGCCTCGTGATGGGCCAGGACCCCGGCCCGCCGGAAGGCCTTCGGCTCGGTCGGCTTGCCGTCGGCGTCGACCGGCCCGAGGTCGTGCTTGGCCCGTTCGACCCAGTCGATGAGCTTCGCCCGCTCTTCGGGGTCGGGCTCGGTCTTGATCTGGGCCTCGCGGGCGCGGAGGCGCCGGGTGGCCTCCTCGAACGGGGTGGGTTCCTCGGCGCCCAGGAGCAAAAGCGCAGCGGCGGCGCCGAGCCACATCCATCGCGTGCGGGCCATGAGCATGCCTCCGCGGACGTGTCGGGCAACCCCAGGCCGGCCCCGGGGCCGCGGCTTGATTGCCGCCCCGGGCCGCGCTATAATCGCCCGTTCTGTTGAACCCGGAACCGGGGCAAGAGGCCGTGGAAATTCGCGTCAACGGCGAGCCGCGCGACATCCCCGACGGCGCCACCGTGGGCGCCCTGCTCGCGCAGCTGGGCGTCCCGCGTCAGGCCACCGCCGTCGAGGTCAACCGCGAGCTGGTGCCGCGCTCCCTCCACGAGACCCGGTCCCTCGCTCCGGGAGACGTTGTGGAAATCGTCACGCTGGTCGGCGGAGGCTGAGCCGAATCGCCGCCGACCCCGAAAGGAGGCCCCTCATGGAGGCCGACGCCCCGCTGAAGATCGGACCCTACACCTTCACCAGCCGCCTCTTCGTCGGCACCGGCAAGTACGAGACATTCCCGCAGATGGCCGAGGCCCTCGACGCCGCCGGCTGCGAGGTCGTCACCGTCGCCGTCCGCCGCGTCAACCTCTCCGACCGGTCCAAGGAGAGCCTGCTCGACTACATCGACCGCGACCGGTACACGATCCTGCCGAACACCGCCGGCTGCTTCAATGCCGACGACGCCGTCCGCACCGCGCGCCTGGCCCGCGAGGCCCTCGGCCTCGACTGGGTCAAGCTCGAGGTCCTCTCCGACACCGAGACCCTGCTGCCCGACCCGGTGGCGACGCTGGCGGCCCTGGAAACGCTCGTCAAGGAGGGCTTCCACGTCCTCACCTACACGAGCGACGACCCTGTCATGGCCAAGCACCTGGAGGAGGCGGGCGCGGCCAGCGTCATGCCGCTCGGGTCGATGATCGGCTCCGGCCTCGGCCTGCTCAACCCGCTCCACATCCAGATGATCATCGAGCGGGCCGGCGTGCCCATCATCGTCGATGCCGGCGTCGGCACCGCCAGCGACACGAGCGTCGCCATGGAACTCGGGGCCGAGGGCGTCCTGCTCAACACGGGCATCGCCAAGGCCCGCGACCCCGTCGCCATGGCCGCCGCCATGAAACACGCCTGCCTGGCCGGGCGCCTCGCCTACCGCGCCGGCCGCATCCCCCGGCGCCAGATGGCGGCGCCGTCGAGCCCCGTCGAGGGAACCATCGCCCCGAGCGCCTCGTGAACGGAGGCCCCATGGCCGACCCCGACCGCCCCGTTGCCGACCAGGCCGAAGCCTACTTCCGCGCGGGGCACAACTGCGCGATGGCCGTCCTGCGCGCCGTGGCCGAGGCCGAGGACCTCGCCTGCCCGGACTGCGTCCCGGCGGCTGCCATCGGCTTCGGGGGCGGCATCGGGCACACGGGGCGCGTCTGCGGCGCTCTGGCCGGCGGCACGATGGCCCTCGGCCTGGCCGCCGGCGCCGGCCGCGCCGACCCGACGACCGTGAAGGAACCGACCTACGCCAAGGTGCGCCGGCTGGCCGGGGCCTTCGAGGCGGCCTTCGGCGACGCCTCCTGCCGCGGCCTCCTCGGCTTCGCCTGGACCGACCCCGACGCCTCCGCCCGGTTCAGCTACGACACGTGCGCCCGGTTCGTCCGCAAGGCGGCCGCCGAGACACTTGCCCTGCTTGAGGAGGCGGGGCAGCCGTAGCCCGCCCCGGCCCCCGTTCGGAGCCCGTATGGACGTTCCCGTCGCCAGCGCGCTCGGCCCCGACGGCCCCGTCGCGCGGGCCCTCGACGGCTACGAGCACCGGGCCGAACAGGCGGCCATGGCCGAGGCCGTCGACCGCGCCTTCCGCGGCGGCCACCACCTCATGGTCGAGGCCGGGACCGGCGTCGGCAAGTCCTTCGCGTACCTGGTACCGGCGATCCACCAGGCGGCCCGCGAGCGGCGGCGCGTCGTCATCTCGACCTACACGATCAGCCTCCAGGAACAGCTCATCGAGAAGGACCTGCCCGCCCTCAAGGCCGCCCTCGACGAGGACTTCGAGGCGGTGCTCGTCAAGGGCCGGGCCAACTACCTCTGCCTCCGCCGCCTCGAAATCGCCAGCCGCCGCGCCCAGATGCTCTTCGAGACCACCTTCGAGCAGCGCGAGCTCAAGCGCATCGAGGCGTGGGCGATGAAGACGCAGGACGGCAGCCTGTCGGACATGGACCCGCAGCCCGCCCGCCGCGTCTGGGACCGCGTCTGCGCCGAGCACGGCAACTGCCGCGGCCGCCGGTGCCCCCACGAGAAACGCTGCTTCTACCAGCGAGCCCGACGCCACATCGAGCGGGCCCAGATTCTGGTCGTCAACCACGCCCTGTTCTTCTCGGACCTGGCCATCCGCGCCCAGAGCGTGACGGGCGTCCTCCCGGCGTTCGACCTGGTCGTCTTCGACGAGGCCCACAACCTGGAGGCCGTCGCCTGCGACCAGCTCGGCATCGGCGTCAGCTCCGCCCAGGTCGAGTACCTGCTGGGGGCGGTGTGGAACCCGGGGCGTGAGCGCGGCGTGCTGACGGGGCTGATGGGCCCGGACGTCGACGCCGCCCGCCGCGCCGCCGCCGATGCCGCCACCGCCGCCGAGACCCAGTTCGAAACCCTCCTCGACTGGCTCGACGCCCAGCGGAACCCCAACGGCCGCATCCCCGGCCCGCACGTCGTCCCGGACGTCCTGTCGCCGGCGCTGCGGGCGCTGGCGGCAAAGCTGGCCGCCCAGGGCAAGGCGATGGGCAACGATGAGCGCGCCGACGAGGTGGCCGCCTACGCCGAACGGGCCAAGGCCTTGGGCGAGGCCGTCGAGGCGTTCCTGGCCCAGACCTACGGCCCCGAAGGCGCCGAGGGCGCGAGCGCCGTCTACTGGATCGAGGCCGCGGCCGCCCGGCGCGGCGAAGGGCGGCGCGTCTATCTCCGGGCCTCGCCGATCGACGTCGGGCCGATGCTCGACCTGCTGCTCTGGCAGGCCGTGCCGTCGGCCGTGCTCACGAGCGCGACCCTTGCCGTCGGCCCCCACGACGGCTTCGCCTACATGCGGAGCCGCCTCGGCCTGGCCGAGACCGAGACCCTCCAGGTCGGCTCGCCGTTCGACTACGAGAACCACGTTCGCCTCTACCTGGAGGCCGACCTGCCGGAGCCGAACCACCCGGAGTACTTCGCGGCCGCCCTCGACGCCATCCGCCGGTACCTCGACCTCTCCGAGGGCCGGGGCTTCGTCCTCTTCACCAGCCACCAGATGCTCCGCAAGGCCGCCGATGCGCTGCGCGGCCACTTGGCGGCGCGCGGGTGGCAGCTCCTGGTCCAGGGCGAGGGCACGCCGCGCGGCAAGCTGCTCGACACCTTCCGCCACGACACCCACTCCGTCCTCTTCGGCACCGACACCTTCTGGCAGGGGGTGGACGTGCGCGGCGAGGCGCTCTCGAACGTGATCATCACGCGGCTGCCGTTCGCGGTGCCCGACCGGCCGCTCGTCGAGGCCCGGACCGAGGCGGTCCGGGCGGCGGGGGGCAACCCGTTCACGGACTACTCCCTGCCGGAAGCGGTCCTGAAGTTCAAGCAGGGGTTCGGCCGCCTGGTGCGGACGAAGCTGGACCGCGGCATGGTCGTCGTGCTCGACTCGCGGGTCCTCAGGAAACGCTACGGCCAGGCCTTCCTTCGCGCCCTGCCGCGCTGCCGCGTCATCGTCCCCGGCCACGAGGGCGAGTAGCGCCCCGGGGGGCCGTCAGATTTCGATGCGTGCCTCGAGCGCCGGTTCGCCGCCCGCCTCGTCCCCCTCCGCCAGGAGCGGGTCGACGACGTCGGCCAGGAACGCGTCCACCTGCTCCGGGGCGCGGCCGATGAAGCGCGCGGGGTCGAGCTCGGCGTCGATGTCCACCGCCGCCAGCGCCGGCTCCCCCTTCAGCCGCCCCAGCAGGTCGTTCGGTTTGCCCTCGAGCTTGACGGCCTTGGCGGCGGCCTGGCTGTGGGTGCGGAGGACCTCGTGCAGGGTTTGCCGGTCGCCGCCCGCCTCCACCGCCGCCATCAGGATGTTCTCGGTGGCCATGAACGGCAACTCCTCGGCCACGTGCCGCGCGATCATCTCCGGGTACACCACCATCCCCTCGGCGATGTTCTGGTAGAGCCGCAGGATCCCGTCGGCCGCCAGGAACGCCTCCGGCACCACCAGCCGCTTGGCCGACGAGTCGTCGAGCGTCCGCTCGAGCCACTGTTCGGCGGCGGTGGCGGCGGCGGCGGGGACCTGGGCCATCAGGTACCGCGCCAGGCCCGTCATCCTCTCGGCCCGCATCGGGTTCCGCTTGTACGCCATCGCCGACGACCCCACCTGCGTCGCCTCGAACGGCTCCTCCAACTCCTTCCGGTTCGCCAGCAGCCGCAGATCGTTCGCGAACTTGTGGGCGCTCTGCGCCACGCCCGAGAGCGTCGCGAGCACCTCGTAGTCGACCTTGCGGCTGTAGGTCTGGCCGGTGACGGGGTAGACGGCGTCGAAGCCCATCTTCTCGGCGACGCGGCGCTCCAGCGCGCGGACCTTCTCGTGGTCGCCGCCGAAGAGCCGCAGAAACGACGCCTGCGTCCCCGTGGTGCCCTTGACGCCGCGGAACCGCAGGTCGCCGCGCGCCCGCTCGACCGCCCGCAAATCCATGACGAGGTCCCAGATCCAGAGCGCGGCCCGCTTGCCGACGGTGGTCAGCTGGGCCGGCTGGTAGTGGGTGAACCCGAGAGTCGCGAGGGCCCGGTGCCGGCGGGCGAAGTCGGCCAGCCGGGCGATGACCGCGACCAGCCGCCGCCCCACGAGCTCCAGCGCCTCGCGCATGACGATAAGGTCGGCGTTGTCGCCGACATAGCAGCTCGTGGCGCCGAGGTGCAGAACGGGCTTGGCCTCCGGGCACTGGTCGCCGAAGGCGTGGACGTGGGCCATGACGTCGTGGCGGAGGGACCGCTCGTACTCGGCCGCCAGGGCGAAGTCGATGCTGTCGGCCGCCTGACGCATCGCCCGGATCTGGTCTTCGGTGACGACGAGGCCCAGCTCGCGCTCGGCCTCCGCCAGGGCGATCCACAGCCGCCGCCATGTCGCGATCTTCCGCCGCATGCTGAAGCAGCGGAGCATCGCCTCGCCAGCGTACCGCTCGACGAGCGGCGAGGCGTACCGGTCCTCCGGCCCGACTCGGGTCATCGGCCACCCTCCCCTGGAGGCGTCAGGTGCGACCCCAGCCTACCGGTGGCGCGGCCGTGAGGCAAGCGCCGGCCTCGCTCGCGCGCGCAGACGGCCCCCTCGCATGGGCTACGGAAGGAGAAACGCGAGCCGGCGGGCCCGCTCAGGCGACCAGGTCGGTCGCTTCTTCGATCGTGCGCACGGCGTCGCGGAGCGTGTACGGCTTCGGCAGGCATCCGTCGAACCCGTGCCGCATCCAGCCACGCATCCGGTCTTCGGTCAACTGCGACTCGACGGCGACAACTTTGGTCGCCACCAGCTCCGGGTCGCTCCGGAGGGCCTGGCGCAGGCCGCTCGGGCTGAGCCCCGGCAGAGCCACGTCCAGCAGGATGACGTGGGGACGCGACTGGCGGGCCAGCAGGCCGGCCTCAAAGACGCCGCTGGCCACCTGGACCTCGTAGTCGAACCCCTTCTCGAGGACCAGGCGCATCGTGTCGGCGAACTCGTAGTCGTTGTCGACGAGGAGGACGCGCGTGACGGCCCCGTCCAGGCCGCGAAGCGGAATCCCGTGGGCCCTCATGAACCGAATAAGGGAATCCCGCGGAATCCGGCGGTCACGCGACCCCGGGATCTTGTAGCCGCGCAACTTCCCCGCATCGAACCACTTCGACACGGTTCTCGGCGCGACCCCGCAGATGCGCGCAACCTCACCCGTGGTGAGGACTTCCTTCATGTTTTCCCCCAGGTGCGTCTGCCTACTACGGCCACAACCCCCTTGCAGCAAACATCAGACTATACCACACGTCGGGGCCGCGGTCAAACAAGGTGGGCGATATTCCCCACCTGATTGGACTTTTGGGGCCGCACAGCCGCTACAGCTTGCCCAGCTTAACACCCGGGCACCTCAAATTGGCACCTTCCCTGCCGCGGGCGAATCGACTCTGCGGATTCAACTCTGAAACGCAACAGGGGGTGGAAAGTGGCATCGCAAGGGCT